>JAZRVH010000008.1:0-48721 GCA_045598965.1 Acutalibacteraceae bacterium | reverse complement strand
TGCATCATAGGAAAACCCCCGACCGAAGTCGGGGGTTGGAGCTACTGATCCGATTCGAACGGACGACCTGCTCATTACGAGTGAGCTGCTCTACCAGCTGAGCCACAGTAGCATCTGAACATCGTCCATTATAACAAACCGATTTCGTTTCGTCAAGGCTTTTTTTGTTTTTTTAGAAAGCAAAGAAAAAGAACCCCGAGAGAGTTCGCCGTGGCGTTCTCGGGGTTCTTTCTTTTTCAGGGATTATTCCTCGGTTTTCGCAACCTTTTCTTTTTTCGTAACAGCACGAATAACGAACAGCGTGCCCACCATCAGCACAATGCCGATGGGCAGAGCAATCAACCACGTTCCCACAAACGGGGCAATGATGTAGGTCACAAAGGACACAGCCGCCACCGTCAAAGCGTACGGCAACTGCGTAGACACGTGGTCAATGTGGTTACACTGGGCACCGGCGGACGCCATAATCGTGGTATCCGAAATCGGGGAGCAGTGGTCACCGCAAACCGCACCCGCCATACAGGCAGAAACCGCAATGATGGTGACAACGCCATCCCCACCGGAGAACACGCTAAGCACAATCGGGATAAGAATACCGAACGTACCCCAAGACGTACCGGTCGCAAAGGACAAGCCGACCGCAATAAGGAAGATAATCGCAGGCAGCAACAGCTCGAAGCCGGCGGCGGAGCCCTCAATCATCTGGGAGATAAACACTTTCGCACCCAGAGAATCGGTCATGGTTTTGAGCGTCCACGCACAGCAGAGAATCATAATGGCGGGAACCATGGCGTTGAAGCCTTCCGGAATAGCGGCCATACAATCCGTAAAGGAAATAACACGGCGGCAGAGGAAATAAATCACCGCAAAGACAATGGTGACAAACGAGCCGAACACCAAGCCGACGGATGCATCCGAGTTGGAGAACGCCGTGATGAAGTCTTTGTATCCGTCTTCGCCGGCGGTGAAGAAGCCGCCGGAGTAAATCATACCGATAATGCAGGCGACGATGAGGAACAAAACCGGAATCACCAGGTCGACCACACGGCCTTTTTCGTTTTGCACGTTGAATTCCTCGTCCACTTTTTCCAGTTTGTGGGTAGTGAACAGGTCGCCGTTTTCCTCGGCGTTCTTCTCAAATTTCTTCATAGGACCGTAGTCAAATTTGAGAAGAATCAGGCAAATCATCATCACAACCGTGAGGATGGCGTAGAAGTTATACGGAATAGCGGAAATGAACAGCGACATACCGCTTTCGGCACCGGCACCTTTGGCAAAGCCCGCCACCGCCGCCGCCCACGAGGAAATCGGGGCGATAATGCACACCGGTGCCGCCGTGGCGTCAATGAGATACGCCAGCTTCGCACGGGAGACATTCTTTTTGTCGGTAACCGGACGCATAACCGAACCGACCGTCAAGCAGTTGAAATAGTCGTCCACGAAGATGAGCACGCCGAGAAGCACGGTGCAAAGGAGAGCACCCACACGGGTTTTGATGTGGGTAGCCGTCCAGCGGCCGAACGCCGCCGAACCACCGGTGCGGTTCATCATGGCGACGAGAGCACCAAGCAGGACAAGGAAAATCAGAATGCCGATGTTATACGAATCGGCAATCGAGCTGATAAAACCATCCTGGAACACGTGAACCACGGTACCCTCAAAGTTGAAGTTGGCGTAAAGAACGCCGCCGGTCAAAATACCGATGAACAGCGAGGAGTACACCTCTTTGGTGAAAAGAGCCAAGACAATGGCAACCAGCGGCGGCAACAATGCCCAGCCGGTAGCATACGATTTGTGCTCCGTGCGGACAGTGGCAAGTGCCGTTTCCACATTTTCTTCAAAGTCCGGGTCGTCGGTCAGGTTGTCGGCATAACTGTCGACGTATTCCTGAGCGGTATCGTAGTCGGCGAGGTCAATCGCCTCTTCCGTGGCGACTTCCTCCGCTTCGACGGCAACCGCTGTCCCGTCCGCCACAGCGAGGACACCGTCCACCTCTTCGTCCGCAGCGGCGAACACCGTCAGGCAGGACAGTGCCAGTGTTACCACCAGCAACACAGTCAAAAGACTGCGGCGGGAGGAACGCTTTGTGAGTCTGTTTTTCATTTTCTTTCCCTCCATTTTGTTAGAAGTAGAGGCGAGGTTACAAAAGAAAAAGGTCACGATGAGGCCCATCGCAACCTTTGTTTGTTTTCACAACGGTCGATAGCCCTCCACGCAATGCGTGACAGTCCGTAACATATTTTGCCACGGCCCAACCCCGACGAAAACGTCCTTTTGTCGGGATTTCGGCGAAGTACCCTTTTTCCGGTGGCGAAGACGTGCCTCTTGTCCGGATACTGATGCAATTCGCACCTCTATCTCTATTTACTTGTGTGCATTATACCGCCGTCGTCGACGGATGTCAACAAATTTTTACAAATTTCCTCCGTTTTTGAGAGGCGACGGATTTTTACTCGTCATCCAGCTTGAGAACCGCCATACACGCCTCCGGCGGAACCTCCACCGAGCCCAGCTGACGCATCTTTTTCTTGCCCTCTTTTTGTTTCTCCAACAGCTTTTTCTTACGGGTGATGTCACCGCCATAGCATTTGGCAAGCACGTCCTTCCGCATAGCTTTCACCGTTTCACGGGCAATGATTTTGCCGCCGATAGCGGCTTGAATCGGCACCTCGAACAGCTGACGGGGAATATGCTCCTTCAGCCGCTCGCACAGCTTGCGGGCACGAGCGTAGGCGTTGTCGGCAAACACGATAAAGGACAAGGCGTCCACAATTTCGCCGTTGAGCAAAATATCCAGCTTCACAAGCGACGAGGTGGCAAAGCCTTTCAGCTCATAATCGAAGCTGGCATATCCCTTTGTGCGGGATTTCAGAGCATCGAAAAAGTCATAGACAATTTCGTTTAAGGGCAGCTCGTAATGGATATCCACACGGGTGGGGTCAATGTATTTCATATCCTTAAACACGCCTCGGCGTTGTTGGCAAAGCTCCATAATGTTGCCCACATAGTCGTTGGGTGCATAGATATGTGCCTCTGCAATCGGCTCCTCCGCCAGGCGAATACTTCCCGGGTCGGGATAGTTGGTGGGGTTGTCCACCATCACGACAGAACCGTCATTCATCGTCAGCCGATATTCCACGCTGGGAGCGGTGGTGATAAGGTCTAAATTAAACTCCCGCTCCAACCGCTCTTGGATAATTTCCATGTGCAAAAGTCCCAAAAACCCGCACCGGAATCCAAAGCCGAGAGCCACCGACGTCTCCGGCTCAAACGAGAGAGACGCATCGTTCAGTTGCAGACGCTCCAGTGCCTCCCGCAGGTCGGGATATTTGGCACCGTCCGACGGGAAAATGCCGCAAAACACCATGGGATTCGCTTTGCGATAACCGGGAAGCGGCTCGGCGGCAGGGTTTTGTGCCAATGTCACCGTGTCGCCCACACGGGCGTCGGACGACGTTTTAATGGAAGCGGCAATATACCCCACCTGTCCGGCGGACAATTCCGATGCCGGCTCTAATTTTCCGGGACGCATAATGCCCACTTCCACCACATCAAACTCCGCACCGGTTGCCATCATACGAATACGGTCGCCGGCTTTAAGCGTTCCCTCCATCACACGGATATACACGATAACGCCACGGTAGCTGTCATAATAACTGTCAAAAATCAAGGCAGACAGCGGCTTTTCGCTGTCGCCGGTGGGCGGCGGGATAAGCGTTACAATTTGCTCAAGCACTTCCTCGATATTGAGTCCCGCCTTAGCGGAAATGCAGGGAGCTTCGGAAGCGTCGATGCCGATAATATCCTCAATCTCCGTCCGCACCCGCTCCGGATCGGCGGCTGGCAGGTCGATTTTGTTGATAACCGGCACGATTTCCAATCCGTGCTCCACCGCCAAATACGTGTTGGCGAGGGTCTGTGCCTCAATACCCTGAGAGGCGTCCACCACAAGCAACGCTCCCTCGCAGGCGGCAAGACTGCGGGACACCTCATAGTTAAAGTCCACGTGTCCGGGAGTGTCAATAAGGTTGAGGGTATAGGTCTCCCCATCCCGTGCCGTATACGACATCGTCACCGCATGGGCTTTTATCGTGATACCACGCTCCCGCTCCAAATCCATACTGTCCAGCAGCTGGTCCTCCATATCCCGCAAAGCCACCGTTTGGGTTTTTTCCAACAAACGGTCGGCGAGGGTGGATTTTCCGTGGTCGATATGGGCGACAATACAGAAGTTGCGTGTTTTGTCCAGCGGCATCGCCATAGGAGTGCTCCTTTCTTTTTCCGTCCGTCCGAGAGGGACGCCGGATTTCCGAAAAAAGCGGAAACCGCAAGAGCGGCTTCCGCTTTTACAAACGGTAAAATTTTACAAGATTTATACGACCCGTATATTACGATAAGGTCACGTTCACCGGAATGCCGGTGCCTTCTTTTCCATAGAAGAACCACACGTCGTCCACGCCGGACACCGACACGGTGCCGGTATAATTTTTGAGCCCCGTCTCTTTGGTGTTGGCGAGGTCAACCGTCAGCTTGAGCTGGCTGGGTTTGATTTTTTCAAGAGATTCCTCAGACCCGTAAAGCGTGACGTTGATGGTCTGTTTTTCCACAGCGGTCTTTTTGCCGGCGGAATTCTTAAAGACCACATTCGCATCGCTCACCGGCAGGGCAACAATTTTTTTGTTGTAGTCGGTTAAATCCAGCTGAACAGCAATCTCTTTCACTTCTCCGCCGATAGACACCGCTTTCGGCAATGTCACGGGATATTTCCACGTATAGTTTTCGGCAATCAAGTGATCAAAGTCCACCGTGCCGACCGTCAGCGTATCGCCGAGAGCCGCCAACGCATCCTGCGGGCCGATAACCTTCACCGTTTTGGGGGTAACGGACAACAGCTGCTCGTTCTCTTTAATGGCTTTGGGAGCGTCATGCCACTCCACCGCCACGTTCAAATCCTTATAGAAATCCACCGGCACCGTCACGGTCAGCGTATTGCCTTCCAGTCCGTCCACCGTGCAGTTTTTAAGGTCAACCGCTTTCTTTTTGTCCGTAATTGCTTTCAGCTCCGGTGCAAAATTGCGGGTTTCCAAAAGCGGCTCTTCCGATTCCGGCTTGGCGGTAATTTTGGCGATGGTATGCACCACTGTTTGCGGGCCGGACACCGATACCGTTCCCTCTTTTCCCACGTCGGGAACCGGGGTTCCCAACTGCATCGTCTTGTCGTTCGCCACTCTCAGGGCGGAGGTGTCAATCTCCAGCGGAACGGAGAGGGTTTCCCAATAGTCGCACTCAATCTCCAACTGAGACGGCGTGCAGGAGACAATCTCATAATCGGCGGTGTTGCTGTTACGAGAGGGCACCAACGTCACCATTTGTTTGCCGGATTTTTGCACCGTAGACACATCCGCACGAACCTGAATGTCGTCGGTGGTGATAGCGGTAATGGTGGACCATGCCCCTTGCACCACCACGGTCACGTCGGCCTGCACATCCTCAATCAGCCGCAATCCTACCTGGCTTGCATAGCTGTCGCTGAGGCTGACCGAAACGGGCACGGTAATCGAGCGTTGTTGGATGGTGGCGTTATCGGTCATCACAATCGCCCAAAGAACGATGGCCAAAAGCACCGAAACCACCGCAAGCGTTTTGGTGTTGTGCATCCATCCGGTGAGTGTTAATTTTTTTCGGAGAACATCTTTCATTTTTGACGCCCCCTTTGGAACCACCGTTTTTTCTCACCGGTCGGCTCTTGCTCTAACAGCATATTGCGTAACGCCAACCGCAGAGAATCGTGGCTGTAATTTTGTTTTAATACGCCGGAAACGGCAAGGGACAATTCGCCCGACTCCTCCGAAAGCACGAGCACCACCGCATCGGAGTTTTCGCTCATTCCGACAGCGGCACGGTGACGGGTTCCGAGATCGCTTTTAATCTGCGGATTGTCCGACAACGGAAGAATGCAACCGGCGGCGGCAATTTTGCCGTCACGGACAATCACCGCACCGTCATGAAGCGGGGATTTGTTAAAGAATAGGTTTCCCACAAGCTCCGCCGAGGGCTCAGCGTTCAGCTCGGTGCCGGTGAGCATCACCTCGCCGAGGCGGGTGGCACGCTCAAACACCACAAGTGCCCCCATCTTTTGACGTTGCAACAGTTCCATGCCGTCGCACACGGCGTTGATGGATTGGTCGACCCGAGCGTTGTGTACCAAGTCGTCGTCCGTCAAGCCAAAGCTGAAAATGCCGGCTCCCACACGGGAATGGCCCGCACGCTCCAGTGCCCGCCGAAGCTCCGGCTGGAAAATAACCACCAACAAAATCAAAGCGTTGGTCACAAAGATGTTCATGAGGTACAACAGCGTGGTCAATTTCAAAATGCGGGCAAATACATAAATAATCAGAAAGTAGAAAATGCCTTTAACCAGCTGCTCGGCACGGGAATCACGCACTAACTTAAACACCATATAAAGCAGTGCCGCCACAATGGCAATGTCCAAAAGACTGGTAGCAATATTGATGGACGAGAACAGTCCGATGACACGCTCCCACAGGTTTTCAAAAAAATCCGCCATATTCCTATACAGCAAAGCGAAAACCGCTCGCCTCTCCTTTCCTCATCAGCACATAAATACCGATTTTATTTTATACATTTCTATTCTACTATATTTTTATCCCCTTTGCAATCTTTTTTTGTCGATTTTGCCAAAAATTTTCAAGACCTCCGCCACTTGCCGTTCGTCGGTAAACGCCGACGGAGACAGCCGCACCGCCCCCGCCTCCAACGTATTGCACTTGGCGTGAGCGGTAGGGGCACAGTGATAGCCCGCTCTCACCGCCACGCCCTCTTGTGCCAACACCTCTGCTACCCGCTCCGAGGGTACGCCGTCCACCGTGAACGTTACAAGCGGAGCCGACAAAGCCGACAGCGGCACCGAATGCACCGTTACCCCCTCACAGCAGGACAACGCTTCGTACAGCGGCTGCATTATCTGCCGTTCACGGCGGTGCAGATGGGAAACGCCCCGCTCGCTCACCCATTCGATACCCGCCCGCAATCCGCAAATGCCGGGAACGTTCTGGGTGCCGCATTCCAAACGGTCGGGCAGTTCTCGGGGAGCATAAAAGCTGAGCGACCCGCTTCCGGTGCCGCCCTCCATCCATGTTTCCAGCGGATATCGGTCACCGCAAAGCAACAGCCCCGTTCCCATCGGCCCATAAAGCCCCTTGTGCCCCGACAAACACAAAAAATCAATCGCATCCCGCTCCATATCCAAGGGGAGAACGCCCGCCGCCTGGGCCCCGTCGACAATAAACGCCAGATTTCGCTCCCGTGCCAGCCTGCCTAACTGCCGAATAGGCAACGCCGCTCCCGTCACATTGGAACAAGCGGAACAGCAGAGCACCACCGTTTCCGGCGTCACCGCACGGCGAAAATTTTCCACCGTTTTTTCCCCGTCTGCCGAGGTTTCCACCGTATCGAACGTCACGCTCCGTGCGTCCGCAAGAGCCTGAAGCGGACGCATGACCGCATTGTGTTCTATGTCGGAGCAAAGCACATGTCCCCCGTTTTGGAGCAACCCTTTCAACGCCATATTAAGGCTCATCGTACAGTTTTCGGTAAAAACCACCCGCTCGGGAGCGGATAACCCGAAAAGGCTCGCCGCCGCCTCTCGGCACGCCCACAGCTCTTCCGTCGCTTTTATGGCAAGCGGATGACCGCCCCGCCCAGGATTTCCTCCCGCCTTTTCCATTCCACGCACCACCGCCGCCAATACCGACGGCGGTTTCGGATAGGTGGTGGCGGCATTGTCCAAATAGATCATGGTTTCTCCCCCGTCCGCACGGTAAAGCGAATGCCCGCCGCCGCAAGCAAGCGTTCCGCCTGCATCTGTTGCCGCTCCGTTTCCACCGTCACCCATAATGTGTGGCCGCATCCCCCCGTTGATTTTCCCGCTTCCCGGTGGACAAAGGCACGAAACCCGTTTCGCTGTAACAATTTTTGCCCCTGAATGGCTCGGCTTGCCGAACCGACACCGTATCGTATCGTTTTCTCCATTGAAAAAACGCCTCCTCTGCCATAATCACACACGCCGTTTGCACGTGCTACTTTCACTATATGCACACCACTGTCCCCTTGTCCACACGGGATTTTCCACATCAACGCCCCCACAATTCAAATTTTTTCGGATTTTTCAAAAATTTCAACAAAAACTATGACAAACGGGGAATTTTGTGGTATAATGCAGTATATATGTCCGCAAAAGGAGGCACAGCATGACCGAGCAAATTTTAAGCATTGACCGCATGGAGCAGGCGGTATCCCTTTTCGGCAGCTTTGACGAAAACGTTCGCTTGATTGAGCAACACTATGCCGTGGATATTGTGGTACGTGGAGGCGACCTGAAAATTTCGGGAGACGCCGAGGACGTAGACAAGGCGGTACGTGCGGTAAAAGGGCTTTTGACCCTTATCAATCGTGGCGAACAGCTGGGCGAGCAAAACGTCCGCTATGTGCTTATGCTGGTTGACGAGGGCGGCGACGCCGGTCTCTCTCAGTTGGCGGCCGACGGCGTGGTGATTACCGCCAAAGGGAAACCCGTTAAACCGAAAACCCTCGGTCAAAAGCAATATGTAGACGCTATCCGTGACAACACCGTTGTGCTCGGCGTCGGCCCTGCCGGCACCGGAAAAACCTATCTTGCCGTGGCGATGGCGGTCAACGCTTTCCGTGCCAAGGAAATCAACCGCATCATTTTAACCCGCCCCGCCGTTGAGGCCGGCGAAAAGCTGGGCTTTTTGCCCGGCGACCTGCAATCCAAGGTTGACCCGTATCTTCGCCCGCTTTATGACGCTTTGTTCGATATGCTGGGTGCCGAAACCTACCAAAAATATCTTGAGCGTGGCAACATTGAAATCGCTCCGCTTGCCTATATGCGAGGCAGAACGCTCGACGACAGCTTTATCATCCTTGACGAAGCACAAAACACCACGCCGGAACAGATGAAAATGTTCCTCACCCGCTTGGGCTTCAACTCCAAAATGGTGGTCACCGGCGACGTAACGCAGGTGGATTTACCCGGTTCAAGCAAAAGCGGCCTTAAAGAAGTGATGAAAGTCCTCTCCGGCGTCGAGGACGTCGCCATTTGCACGCTCACCCAAAAAGACGTCGTTCGTCATCCGCTTGTCCAGCGGATTGTGGCCGCTTATGAGGCATATGAAACCGCAAAACAGAAAAACTCCCGCTCCACACCTCAACAACGAAAGGAGTCCAAAAATGGCAAAAGCAAAGGCAAAAGTAACCATTGAAAACAAACAAAAGGTCGTTCCCATTCCCGCCGGCACACGACTGCTCATTCGTCGCTGCTGTGAGGCGACGTTGCAAAACGAAAGCTTCCCGGAACCGGCGGAAATCGACGTTTCTTTTGTCGACAACGAACAAATCCATGAACTCAATTTGCAATTTCGCCAGGTAGACCGTCCCACCGACGTTCTCTCGTTCCCGCTGGGCGAGGACGGCAACTATGACCACAACCCCACCACCGGTGCGGCGTTGCTCGGCGACGTGGTGCTCTCCTTCGAGCAAGCCCAAGAGCAGGCGGCTCAGTTTGGCCACTCTCTTCAGCGAGAGGTGGGCTACCTCACCGTTCATTCCGTGTTACACCTGCTCGGCTATGACCACGTAAACGGCGGACTGGAAGCGGTGCGAATGCGGGAAAAAGAGGAAGCCGTTATGGCACAATTAGGCTTGTCCCGTGAGGAATCCTTTGTGGACACTCACAGCAACGATACATAAACGGGGGTATATTATGGCTCAAACTACACGCAGTGCTTTTTTGGCACTCATCGGTCGCCCGAATGTGGGCAAATCCTCTCTGCTCAACCGTTTGGTGGGGCAAAAGGTGGCGATTGTTTCGGACAAGCCGCAGACAACCCGCAACCGCATTATGGGCGTTAAAACCGATGGCGACACTCAACTGGTGTTTCTTGACACCCCCGGTGCTCATCGTCCTCGCACAAAACTGGGGGACTTTATGGTTCGCTCCATCGGCGAGGCGGTGTCCGGCGTGGACGGTGCCATTTTGGTGGTGGAACCCACCGATGAAATCCGTGACCAGGAAAAAGAACTGCTGGAACGGCTGAAAAAAGAACAGCTTCCGGCGGTGTTGGTTATCAACAAAATCGACTTGTTGGAAAAGAAAGAAAAATTGCTCTCCTGCATAGCGGCGTGGAAAGACGCCTATGCGTTTGATGCGATTTTGCCGCTTTCCGCCATGACCGGCGAGGGCGTGGACGAACTGGAGAAAGCCCTTTCCGACTATGCATTTGAAAGCCCCCACTTTTTCCCGGATGATGCGGTCACCGACCAACCGGAGCGGATTATCGCCGCAGAACTCATTCGAGAAAAAATGTTACAGCTGTTACAGCAGGAAATCCCCCACGGCATCGCCGTCGTCATTGAACGCATGGGCGAGCACGAAGGCAGAAACGGCACCGTGGTGGATATCGAGGCGTACATTTACTGTGAGCGGGACAGCCACAAAGGAATGATTATTGGCAAAAAGGGTGCGATGCTCAAAGAAATTGGCACGCTCGCCCGTGCCGATATGGAACAAATGTTAGACGCCAAGGTCAATTTGCAATGCTGGGTGAAAGTGAAGCCCGACTGGCGGAACCGTCAAGGCTCGCTGGGCGAATTCGGATTCACCATCGAAAAGTAACAAAATCTCCCCCGTTTCGCAGGTATAGCCTTACGGGTTTTTGCACAAAGTAACCCCGAAAGGGGGAATGCTTTGTGAACGAAAACCAGTTGTGGAACGCCTTTACAAAAACGGGAGCAGTAGAGGATTATTTACGCTATCGGCAGGCTCAAAACGCCCTTTTGCCGGTGCAGGGAAAGGACGGTGCCTCCCGTGACACTCAAAACCGACGCTCTCATCGTTCGGGAAAATAAAGTGGGCGAAGCCGACCGTTTTGTTACCGCCCTCACCAGAGAACGGGGCTTGCTCCGTGCTGCCGCACGGGGTGCCAAAAGCATTAAAAGCCGCAAAGGTGCCGCCACCGCTCTGCTAACCTATTCCCGGCTGACACTGACCGAAACAAAAAGCGGCTTTTCCGTGTCTGAAGCGGAGCCGCTTCGGGTGTTTTTCGATTTGAAAAGCGATGTGACCGCCGTCACGCTTGCCCAATATTTCTGCGAGCTTTGCGGGGTTCTCGTCCCGTGGGACGAGCCCGCCGAGGACGAGTTGCGGCTGTTACTCAACGCCCTGCACTTACTGTCCGAGGAAAAAAAAGACCCCCGCCTCGTCAAAATCGTGGTGGAATGGCGTCTGCTTGCCGCCGCCGGCTATATGCCCGACCTCACCGCCTGCCGTCGCTGTAAAAAATCCGAGGAGCTTTCCCTCTCGTTGCGGGACGGCACCCTCATCTGCCGTGACTGCGGCGTGGAGATGGATAGCTATCCGCTTTCTCAAACGGCACTTGCCGCTTTACGCTATGTGGCATCCGCCCCGCTCGAAAAGGCGTTCTCCTTTGTCGTTCCCGACGGAGAGCTCGCCTCTCTAAGCGAGGTGTGCGAACGGTTTTTGCTCTATCGCCTTAACCGAGGCTTTAACACGCTGGACTTTTACCACCAGCTGTGCTCGGTTGAACCAATTTCTACCCCTTAACTTTTCGGGGGTATGTTTTCGTTTGTTGTAAAAAAGAAAGGAGGTGCCGTCGTGACACGGTACGAAACCGCACTGGAACTGCCGAAAGTGTTGGATCTGCTCGCCGGTGAAACGGCGTCGGAGGATGCGGCGGCACTTGCCCGCAGCCTTACTCCCTCAACCGATGCGGTGGAGGTCACCCGTCGACTGGACGAGACCACCGACGCTCAATCGCTGTTGCTTCGGTTCGGGTCTCCCTCTTTCGGTTCGATAAAAAATATCAGCACCGCCGCCAAGCGTGCCCAAACCGGTGCCCCCCTTTCGCTCAGAGAACTGCTGGACGTTGCGGAGCTTTTGCGGGTATTTCGGGGCATTTGCGAGTGGCGGGCACACGTTGAGGGCGAAACCGCTCTCGACCGTGTGCTGGACAGCATTTTGCCCAACAAATTTTTAGAGGAAAAAATCTCTCACGCCATTCTGACAGACGATACCGTGGCAGATAACGCCAGCCCGGAGCTTGCCAACATCCGCCGCAAAATTCGGTCTGCCTCCTCCCGTGTGCGAGAGAGTCTCGATAAACTTATTCGCTCCCCCGCCTACCAAAAAGCGTTGCAAGACCCCATCGTTACCCTGCGAGAAGGCCGATTTGTTGTCCCGGTAAAAGCGGAGTGCCGCTCGGAGGTTGCCGGACTGGTGCACGGTGCCTCTTCCTCGGGTGCCACCGTGTTTGTGGAGCCAATGGCGGTCGTGGAAGCCAACAACGAGCTTCGTCTGCTCGCCGCCAAGGAAGAAGCGGAAATCGAGCGAATTCTCGCCGCCCTCTCTGCGGAAGTGGGAAGCTTTTGCGGTTCTCTTTGTTCCGGATATGACCACGTCGTTGCTTTGGACTTGATTTTTGCCAAAGCACGCTTAGCGGATAAAATGAAAGCCTCTCGCCCCACGTTGCGGCAAGACGGCTACATAAAACTTCGTCACGCCCGCCATCCGCTGATTAACCCGAAATCCGTTGTCGCCATCGACGTTGAGCTTGGCGGCGATTTTGATACGCTTGTCATTACCGGCCCTAACACCGGCGGCAAAACCGTTACCCTTAAAACCATCGGTCTGCTGACACTGATGACCTTATGTGGTCTCCTCCCCTCTGTGGACGACGGCAGCAGCATCTCGCTCTTTTCCCACGTTCTTGTGGACATCGGCGATGAGCAATCCATCGAACAATCGCTGTCGACCTTTTCGGCTCACATGAAAAACCTGATTGACATCTTAAACGCTGCGGACCACCAAAGCCTTGTGCTGGTTGACGAATTAGGTGCCGGCACCGACCCGGTCGAGGGGGCGGCGTTGGCGGTGGCAATTTTGGAGCGTTTGAGAGAGCAGGGGGCAAAAATCGTTGCCACCACGCACTATGCCGAGCTGAAAGCGTATGCTGTACACGAACCGGGCGTAGAAAACGGCAGTTGCGAATTTGACGTCGCCACCCTGCGTCCCACCTACCGTCTTTTGGTGGGCGTGCCCGGTCGCTCTAACGCTTTTGCCATTTCGGAACGGCTCGGCATTATGCCGGACGTGGTGGAACGTGCCCGTGCTCTTGTTTCCGGCGATGACCGAAAAATGGAGGATGTGGTGGTTCGCTTAGACGAACAACGCCACGCCCTCGAACAAGAGTTGGCGGACGCCAAACAGTCCCGCTCCTCTGCCGAGCGAGATGCGGCGGCGGCAAAATCCCGTGCCGAAGCCCTTGAAAAAGAACGAAAGAAAGCCTTGGACGATGCTCGTGCCGAGGCGAAAAAAATCGTGGAACGGGCACGGCTGGATTCCGAACAGTTGATTGATGAGCTGACCCGCCTGAAAAAGCAGAAAAATGCCGCTGATTTCAGCGAAAAAGCCTCTGCCGCCAAATCCAAGCTACGCCGTACACTTTCGCAAATGGAGGACGCCCTTGACCCGGTGGATTCTCCTGCCGAAAACGAGCTGTATGTGTTGCCCCGTCCGCTGAAAATCGGCGATGCCGTAACCCTCGCCGACCTCGGCAAGGATGGCACCGTGCTGTCGCTCCCCGACAAGGACGGACTGGTTGAGGTGCAAGCCGGCGTGGTGCGTACCCGTGTGCCGCTGTCCAATTTGCGGCTGTGCGAGGCGTCCAGTGTCAAAACCCAAACGGAAAAGGCGGCGAAAAAGCTTCGCTCCAAAGGCCCCGCCGTTACCACCGATTCTCCCGCCGAAATCGGTCGCTCACGTGCCTCGGGACTGGAGCTGGATTTGCGTGGCATGGCGGTAGATGAGGCGTTGCCGGCAGTGGATTTGTTCCTCGACCGTGCCGTGCTGGCAAACATCACAGCGGTCACCCTTATCCACGGCAAAGGCACCGGCGTGTTACGTGCCGCCGTACAACAGCATTTACGCTCGCATCCCTCGGTAAAATCCTATCGCCTCGGCAAATACGGCGAGGGCGAGGACGGCGTTACCATTGTCGAACTTAAATAACCAAAACCTACCCCTTGCATTTTTTCTAATATAACCAAAACCTACCCCGCTTTTTGCGGAAAGAACCCACGGAGGACCTTTTTGTGAATACTGAACAACCCGAAATTTTGTCGTTTGACGCCCTGGAATTACAACCGGAAACGACACGAGCCCTTGAAAAAATGGGCTTTCACACCCCCACCCCGATTCAAATGCAAGCCATTCCCGCTGTGCGGGACGGCTACGACGTCATTGCCAAAGCCCCGACGGGCACCGGAAAAACCTGTGCCTTCGGCATCCCGATTTTGGAGTGTCTCGACTTGGAATGCACCGACGTGCAAGCGGTGGTGGTGTGTCCCACTCGTGAACTGTGCCTGCAAATCACCGACGATCTTCGCCGATTGGCGGCGTTTCGCCCCGGCGTACATATTGTCCCCGTCTACGGCGGGCAAAGCATGAACACCCAAATCAACGCCATGAAGAAAAAGCCGCAAATCGTGGTCGCCACGCCCGGTCGCCTGCTTGACCTGATGGGTCGCCGAGTCATTTGGCTCGGAAACGTGTATACGATGGTGCTGGACGAGGCGGACGAGATGCTGAAAATGGGCTTTATCCGTGATGTTCGCAAGATTTTACACGCTACGCCCGCCGACACACAAGTGGTGATGTTCAGTGCGACGATTTCCCGTGACGTGGAGGATGTGGCGTGGGAATATCAACGAAACGCCGTGCAAATCGAAGTGGAATCCAAAGGCGACAACCGTCCCTCCATCAAGCAATACGCCCTCCACTCCTCCGGCAGCCAACGGCTGACCGATATGCTGAAAATCATTGACGGATTGGATCTCCATCGTGTGATGGTGTTTTGTAACCGAAAATCCACCGTTCGGCAGGTTTGCTCTCAGCTGAAACGGCACGGAAAATCCGCCGACTGTCTCCACGGCGACATTTCCCAAGGTCAACGAAACCAAGTAATGGCGGGCTATCGCAAAGGCAAATTCGAAATTCTCGTCGCCACCGATGTTGCCGCCCGTGGCATTGACGTGGATGATGTGGAAGCGGTCTTCAACTTTGATATCCCCGAAGAAAACGAATACTATCTCCACCGCATCGGTAGAACCGGCCGTGCCAAACGGCACGGAATCTCCATCACCTTTTGGTCGGTGGGCGATGAATTCCGGATGCGGGATATCCGCAAACGCACCCACTCGGATATCGAGGATGTGTCGCTTACCCCCGCCGGCGAGCTTGTGCCCGTCACCGTCGATGAGGAAGCCGCCGAATAAGTTGTTTTTTGAGTTTTCTTCGAGTATTTTGAGTTTTTTGAAAGGAGTTGCCGGGATGGCTTTTTATAACCGCTTTTTGTTTGTATGTACCGGCAACACCTGCCGAAGTCCCATGGCGGCGGCGTTGTTTCGCAAAATGGCGAAGGAACGGGGACTGCCGATTGTGGCGATTTCGGCGGGACTTGCTCCGGCGTTTGGTGCCCCCGCTTCCGAAAATGCCGTCGCCGCCATGGCAGAGGAAGGCATTGATTTAAGCGGTCATCGGGCAAAACCCGCCACTGCCGCCTTGTGCAACGAGGCACAAATGATTGCCGTTATGACCGAACAGCACCGATTGGCACTTATTGCCGCCGGCGTGGATGCTCACAAAATTTTTGTGTTGGGGGGCGGCGTGCCCGACCCCTACGGCGGCAGTCTTTCCGTCTACCGTGACACCCGTGACGCCCTCAAAGCGGTGCTTCCCGCTCTGTTGCCGCCGTTTCGCATCGTAAAAATGAACGAAACCCACATTCCGGCTCTTGCCGCCCTCGAAAAAGATTGCTTTGCCTCCCAAGCCTGGTCGGAAACCGGACTTGCCGCCGAGTTGCAAAACGATACAGCGGTGTTTTTGGTGGCAGAAAACGAACAAGGCGAGGTGCTGGGATTCCTCGGAATGCACCACATTTTAGATGAGTGCGACATCGCTCAAGTGGCGGTTTCCAATGCTTTCCGGCGTCAGGGGGTAGGTTTTTGGTTACTCTCTGCCGCCAAAGCCTATGGCGAGCAAAACGGGGTTTCTCGGCTGATGCTGGAAACCCGACAAAGCAACGACCCCGCCCGAAAAATGTATGAAAAATTCGGGTTTGTCGAGGACGGCTACCGTCCCCGTTTTTATGAAGCTCCCGTAGAGGACGCAGTGCTCTACTCCTACTATATTCCGAAGGACGGTGACCTCTTTTGAACATTTTGGCTTTGGAATCCTCTTGTGACGAAACCGCCGCCGCTGTTGTAAAAGACGGACGAGTCGTGTTGTCGAACGTGGTGGCGTCTCAGGTGGAAGAACACCGCATTTACGGCGGCGTTGTTCCCGAAATTGCCAGCCGCCGCCATACCGAAGCGGTGTCCGGCGTGACCCGTGAGGCATTGGCACAAGCGGGTTTAACCCTTTCGGACATTGACGCTATTGCCGTCACTGCCGCTCCGGGTCTTATCGGTGCCCTTTTAGTGGGCGTCAACTTCGCCAAAGGACTTGCCGCCGCTACCGGATTACCCCTTGTGCCGGTTCACCATCTGCGAGGGCATATCGCCGCCAACTATTTGGCTCATCCCGATTTGGAACCGCCGTTTTTGTGTCTTGTGGTGTCCGGCGGTCACAGCCATATTGTCACAGTCAATGACTACACGGATTTCACCGTCATCGGTCGCACCCGTGACGATGCCGCCGGCGAATGCTTCGACAAAGCCGCCCGTGCGATGGGAATGCCGTATCCCGGCGGTATCGCTTTGGATGCCCGTGCGGAAAACGGTGACCCCACCGCCTATCGCTTCCCTCGCCCACGAGTGGACGGCAGCCCTTACGATTTCAGCTTTTCGGGGCTCAAAACCGCCGTGCTGAATCTGTTACATAACGCCGAGCAAAAAAGCGAAACCGTCAACGTGGACGATGTGTGTGCCTCATTTCGGGCAAAAGTGGTAGAAATGCTGTGCGACAACACACTTGCCGCCGCCGAGGAGCTCTCTGCCAAAACGCTTGTGCTTGCAGGCGGCGTGTCCGCTAATAAAGCCCTTCGTCGGGAAATGCAAGCTCGGTGCGACAAAACGGGACGCACGCTGTATGTGCCGCCGCTGTCCCTTTGCGGCGATAATGCCGCCATGATCGGTGCCCAAGGATATTATGAATTCCTCGCCGGCCACGTCGCCGACCAAACCCTCAATGCCACCGCCTCGCTTCCGATAACGGAAACGCCGGTGTGATTTGCCAAACAAACAAAAAAGCAACCCCGCTCGGTGTTTAACCGAGCGGGGTTTTTGTTTTCCCCTTGCCGCCCTCTGACGAGGGGTGCGACACGGCGGGTGATGGTTGCGGCAAATGAGAAAAATCCCCCTTTCAGCTAAACCGAAAAGGGGAAATAGCAATTAATTGCTATGAAGTTTGTCTCTTGCGTTTTTGTAAGCGTCTACTCTTCTTTTCAAATCTTCATATTCATCCCGTGCTCGCTCTTCTTCTCTTTTTGCGGCTTCTACCCGTTCTCCCGCTTCTCGTGCAACTCTTTCAGAGTGGCTTTCACACCCCGTAAAACACACTGTGGAAAACGCAATCAACAAAACTGTCAACAACAAACACACTATCTTTCTCACAACTTTCTTCCCTTCTCATTTTTTCCTCTTTTGAAGAGGCCGACATTTTTCACAAACTCTTTCCGGAAATTCAGAAAGTTCTTCTAATTGGTAATACTTGTTTCTAAACTCCGTTGTTTGGACATATAACCTCTCAACTAATGGTTTTCCTCTTACTGCTAATTGTAAAAATTTTTCATCCATGCCGTAGTAATTATTCAATGTTACTAATGCGTGAACAAGCACATTTCTTTCTTCGCACCACTTGGAAATCCGCCCTAATAATTGATTGTCAAAAACCTCTACTCCCGCATATGACACACGACCAAGCCTTTTCAGACACTTAATACGGGTTTGTATCCCAATTCGTGGATTTTGATAACACCTGCGTTCAACACAACGTGCAGAAACTTTTTCAAGCGTTCGTGTGATTCTGCTTTCAAAACACGAATAACAAAGCCAACACGCCTCTATGCTTTGCTTGTTTGAAATTGCTTTGTCAATACGTTGAAGTGCATCATCGTGCATTTTTGCCATTTCCACACGAGTTTCAAATGATTCTACAGCCCTCATAACATTTTACCCGACAAATGTTGCCGTAATGGTACAGGTCTTGTTTGAACCATCCGTTGTCGCCTTGATAGTCCATCCGTTTTTCTCTATAATTTTCTCGGTTGCAAAGATTACTACGACTTCTGCTAAAATCTCCGCATCGGAAAGTTTAGGCTCGTTTTCTGTTACGCAAAGTTGGTTATACAATTCCAACGCTTCTATAAAGCAATAATTCCCAGGTATTTCCTTCAACAATAATTCCTTGCTACTTTTGCCGATAGAATCAAGAAGTTTTGACTCGTTCGTCAATATATCAATATCGACATTATCAATGACGATGTCGATGGATGTAACCATTTGATCTTTGTTGGCAATTCCGTTATATGAAATCTCATAAAGAAAATTATCGTCCTCATAGTTAAAATTATATCCGGTGCCGTTTTCCGTTACATCAAACGAAAGCTTGCTATCAATCGTCTTAAACGCCGACTCCAATGTTTCAATTGGCACATTGCTGGATGCAGTGCCACACCCACACAGCGTCAAAACACATACCATTGCTAAAATACCACATACAACTTTTTTCATTTTTATTTCTCCTTATTGTTTTTCTTGAACAGAGTGCCCTTGGCATATCAATGTTATTTTTCCTCTATGTACGGTTTTATCAATACTCTCTTCGCGGGATCTGTGAGCAAACCCTCTTCCTTTATTACCTCATCTAAAATGTGCCATAGTGCATTGGTTTCATGACAGTGCGGACACGTGCGCGGTCCCCATTGTTCTTTAAGGTTTGTCTCTATTGTTTTATAACAGTGCTGACAACTAAAAGAAACTTTTCCGTGTGTTTCATGTATATACTTTCTGGCAGCTCTATCCATCTTTTTTTCTTCCGCCGAGGTAAAGGGTATTGCCATTCCGATTTTCAGCCCAATAGAATACAACAGCAACAATCCTCCTATTATAAGCCAAACCGGACTTCCCGGCTCAAAGACTTCAACAAAGAATACCATTGTGCCGGTTTCAGGCGTCCACCGTTCTTTTGCTTCATAATGCGAATTGCCGTTCCCTGCACCTACGACAACAAATCCTACAACCAATACGATAATTGCGATTATTCTTAATGCTCGAGCGATGCTTGCCCATTTGTTTTGCCACACCTTAAATTCTTCTTCCGACAGAGTGTCTTTTTTTGATAACACCCATCTTCCTGTTAAAATCCCCATTTTTAACCCTCTCCTCGTTAATTGTCATTTCCCTTCAAACGGGATAAAATAATTCTAACCTATTTTAGGTTAAATGTCAATAATCTGTTTTAGATTATTCTATGATAAAGGCGAGGGGGGGATGTGTATGTATCCACGAATTCGTGATTTGCGAGAGGATGCCGACTTAAACCAAACGCAGGTCGCCAAAATGCTCGGGATGTCCCAAACCGGCTATTCCAAATACGAAACCGGCGAAAATGATATTCCCACCGCCATCCTCATTAAGCTCGCTCGGTTTTACAACACCAGCATCGACTACCTCTTAGGCGAATGCTCCTCCAAAGAACGCTATGAATAAACCCCGCCGTCTATCGACAGCGGGGTTTTTGTTTTCCCCTTGCCGCCCTCTGACGAGGGGGCAAAGAGCCCGACCTAAAAATCATTCAAAACGGGGCAAAACCTGCCCAAAACAAAAACAGAGCGTATAATTACGCTCTGTTTTTACAATTTGTATTTGTTTTTTGGCGTTTTTCAGGGGGATTATGGCTCGTTTTCTACCTTAACAACGTTCTCGGCAAGGCGGTTGCCAAACGCCGTCTCATAGATTTCGTGGTACTTTTCAAACGAAAGACGGTCGCCGGTGGTGAGGATTTCCATCTCCACACCAAAGAGGTTGGCGGAGTAATCCGGCATTTCCACCATCCCGCACCGTAAATAAAAATTCTTGCGGCGAGCACGCAGGTCGTGTTCGGGCGACGGTTTTTTGGTGGTTTCCACTTCGAGCAAAAACAATTTGTCCGCATAGGTTTTTTGCAACAAGTCAAGGGCGGCGGCACCGATACCGTTTCCCCGCCGCCGAGCCTCCGTGGCAAAATAATCCAGCAGCACCCGGTCGTTACAGTTGAGCGTAACCGCCATCCCCGCAAATTCTCCGTCCGCTGTGACCGCCCACACATCCGAAAGCCCCTGCTGACGTTTCTTGGCAATGAGCCACCACGGACGGCGTTCCGCTTTCGGAAACGCTTCCACATATAATTTTTTCATTTTTCGGACGTCCCGCCGGGTAGCGTTTCGCAATTCAACCGTCATTACGTTTCTCCTTTTTCCAAAGGAAAAGAGCACGAAACGTGCTCTTTTCTTATACAATCCGTATTATTCAATATAGTTTATACGTTTTGTGTG
This sequence comes from Acutalibacteraceae bacterium, assembly GCA_045598965.1. Taxonomy (GTDB): domain Bacteria; phylum Bacillota; class Clostridia; order Oscillospirales; family Acutalibacteraceae; genus RGIG426. The sequence goes on along the minus strand of JAZRVH010000008.1, from coordinate 28,073 downwards.
GCTTTTTTTGCCGCTTCAATGGTGTTGCGGATAAGCACCGCATTGGTAACCGGGCCAAGTCCGCCGGGAACGGGCGTCAACGCCGCCACGTTTGAAGCCTCCGCATCCGCTTGGTTGATATCGCCACACAGCCCGTTTTCGTCCACGTGAATACCCACGTCAACCAAAATCTGCCCCTCATTCATTCCGTCGGCGTCAACCAAGTTACGCACGCCGGCACACGCCACCACAACATCCGCCCGACGGCATTCCGCCGCCAAGTCGGCAGTGCCGGTATGGCACACGGTAACGGTGGCATTGCGGTTAAGGAGCAACATCGAAAGCGGTTTGCCGACAACGAGGCTACGGCCGACCACGGTTACCCGTTTGCCGGCAAGCTCCACGCCATAGAAATCCAGCATTTCGATGACCGCCTGGGCGGTGCAGGGAGAATACAGGTCGTTCACGTTGCGGAATGCGGCGGATACGGCAACAGCGGTCATACCGTCCACATCCTTTTCCGGTGCAATCGCCGCTTCCAGGTTCACTTCGTCCCGCAACGGCTTCGGCAACGGACGGAAAATCAAAATCCCGTGAACCGTTTTGTCGGCATTCAAAGCGTTGAGGGTCGCCGTAAACTCCTTGGCAGACACATTTTCGTTAAGCACGACGGATTTCAGAGCAATCCGCTCCCCCGCCGCACGGCGAAGTCCCCGCTCATAGGACAAATCGTCCTCACGTTCGCCCACACGTACCACCGCAAGCGTCGGTGTTACGCCCTGCTTAGCAAGAGCAGAAAGCACCGGCTGTTCGGTTTCATAAATCCGTGCCGCAACCGGCACGCCACGCCACAGTTCCATGGTTTACCCCATCTTTTTCATTACTTCTTTGTACACGGCTTCGGCACGATCCGCACCTTGCGTAATCAGCTCCATCGCCTCGGCATCAAATTTTTGTGCCATCTCTCGGTTTTTGAGCAACCGAGTGTTCACTTTCACGTTGGCAAAAGCACATTGGAGCGTGGCACGGCAAAGCGATGCGGCACACGCCACGTCGCTTAAAAGCATTTTACTGCCTTTTTCCTGCAGCTCCTCACAAAGCAAAAGCACTTCGTTGACTTCCAGCATCACCTGCATCGGCGGTTCGCACGCCAACATCAATGCCCGCTCCAAAATCTCGTCCCGCTCGGGGTTGTCCTTCGGAATAGAATACGCTTCCGATACCGGTGCAAACACCTTCATATCCTCGTTGATAAAATTATACAGCGAGTGGCAATGTTTTTCCGCTTGGGCGGCAAGGCGTTCCATATCCCCTTTGAATTCCTCATATTTTTTGTTGCCGGCGGTAATGTTCGCCACCATCGAGCAAAGCGATGTGCCCAACGCACCGCAATAGGCGGCGGCAGCACCACCGCCCGGTGTAGGTGCACGGCTGGACAAGGCTTCGATAAAGGTATACAGTTCCATAGTTATTTTCCTCTCTTTGTGTAGGGTTTGTGGTTGAGATTATTCTTCGGCAGGCGTTTCCGCATCCTCGGCATCCGCATCCGGAGCATCCGGCTTGGACACTTCTTCCTCGGCATCATCCGCACGAGCGGTACGCACAAGCGACAACACTTTGGCATCATCGGTCAGGTGCATCACACGGACACCCTTGGACGGACGACGACACTGACGAATATCGTCCACGTGCAAGCGGATAACGATACCTTGCGACGACACAAGCAAAATATCCTCTGCAAGCGTTACCGCACACGTTGCCGCCACGTTGCCGAATTTATCTACGTGATAGTTGGTAAGGCCTTTACCGCCACGGGACTGAATGCGATAATCATCCCACTCGGACAAACGGCCGTAACCGGTATTCGATATGGTAAGCACCAACGTATCCGGCTCACGAATGGCGAGATCCACCACTTCGTCGTTGCCCTCTAAGGTCAAGGCTTTCACGCCACGGGCGGTTCGACCCACAACACGGGCGTCGTTTTCGTCAAAGCAAATGGCTTTACCGTTTTTGGTGGCAACCAGCAGCTTTTGGTAACCGTCCGTATTCCGCACCCAACGCAGTTCGTCGCCCTCATCCAAATCAATGGCGATAAGGCCGCTCTTGCGGGCGTTAGAGAAATCGGACAAGCGGGTACGTTTGAAGACACCGTTCTTTGTCAACATACACAGATAGCGATCCTCCATAAACTCGTTGACATAAATCATGGCGGTCACTCGCTCCTCTGCCTCTAACGGCAGAAGGTTCACGATATTCATTCCCTTGGACTGGTAACTGCCCTCCGGAATTTCATAGCATTTTAAGCGATACACCCGTCCACGAGAGGTAAAGAACATCACCACATCGTGGGACGAACAGTTAAACATCGTCTGGGTCACGTCCTCATCCCGAGTGGCAACGCCCTTGCGGCCACGGCCGCCACGACGCTGGGTGGCGTACACATCCATTGCCTGGCGTTTGATATAGCCACGCTGGGTGAGCGTAAGCAGACACTCTTCTTCGGGGATAAGGTCTTCAATATCCACTTCGCCCTCCACCGGGGAAATGGATGTGCGGCGTTCGTCGCCGTATTTGTCCGCCATTTTGCGGCATTCGTCTTTAACGATTTCCATAATCTTATGGTCATCCGCCAAAATGCCTTGCAGTTCGGCAATCAAAGCGTGCAGACGATTGAGTTCATCCTCAATCTCCTGCCGTCCGAGGCCGGACAACTGACCAAGACGCATTTTAACGATAGCATCCGCTTGGACATCGTCAAACCCGAACCGCTCCATCAATTTTTGTTTTGCCTCCGACTGGTCCTTGGAAGCACGAATCATAGCGATAACCTCGTCAATGTAATCACACGTGATTTTCAGTGCTTCCCAGATATGGGCTTTATCCAACGCCTTGTTTAAGTCAAACTGGGTACGACGAGTAATGATTTCACGTTGGAATTTGATGTATTCCTCTAAAATCTGTTTCAGCGTCAGCACTTTAGGCTCGCCGTTGACCAGTGCCAGCATAATGGCACCAAACGTTACCTGCATTTGGGTGTATGCATACAGCTTGTTGAGCACCACTTGGGGGTTGGCATCTTTTTTCAGCTCAATAACAATCCGCATACCCTCACGGCTAGAATAGTCCACCACGTCGTGGATACCCTCAATCCGTTTTTCGTCCGCCATTTCAATGATGGACTTTACAAGATTCAATTTGTTGACTTGATAAGGAATTTCGGTCACGATAATCTGGAAACGACCGTTCGGCATCTCCTCAATAGCGGCACGGGCACGTACCGCAATATGTCCACGGCCGGTCGCATACGCCGCACGAATGCCGGAATAGCCCATAATAACGCCGCCGGTCGGGAAATCCGGGCCCTTGATGTACTCCATAATCTCCGCAACCTCTGCCTCGGGGTTATCAATGAGGAAGCAGATGCCGTCCACCACCTCACACAGGTTGTGGGACGGAATGTTGGTCGCCATACCGACAGCGATACCCGTCGACCCGTTCACGATAAGGTTCGGGAAACGGGACGGCAACACCACCGGCTCTTTTAAGCGGTCATCGTAGTTGGAAACAAAGTCCACCGTATCTTTTTCGATATTGGCGAGCATATCCACGCTCATCCGGTTCATACGGGACTCGGTATAACGATAAGCAGCGGCAGGGTGACCGTCGATAGAACCGAAGTTACCGTGGCCGTCTACCAGCGGATAACGCAACGAGAAATCCTGTGCCAAACGCACCATCGCATCGTACACCGAGGCATCGCCGTGCGGGTGATACCGGCCGAGCACCGAACCCACGGTGTCGGCACACTTACGGTATGCCTTGTCCGGCGTCAAGCCGTTTTCGTGCATGGTATACAAAATGCGGCGATGCACCGGCTTTAAGCCGTCACGCACATCGGGAAGTGCACGGGACACGATGACCGACATCGAATATTCGAGAAAGCGTTTTCGCATCTCGTTATCCAGGTCAACGTCCAGGATTCTACCCAGATCTGCCGCCTGCGGCACCTCATTTTCGGGAATATTGGTATTTTCCGGCATTGTGATCTCCTCCTGCCATAAACTCTATACTTTTTGTATATTATAGGGTGTTTAATACAATTTGAATATGCTGTTTACTGCTGTCGAGCGGCTGTATTCGGGATACGGCACGGTCAGCACCCGGTCGCCAAGCAGAATACACAGTGTTCCGTTTTTATCACGGCGGTAATGCAACGCCTTTTGCGGAATTACGGTGAAGTTTGCCCCGTCCTGTATACGGACGCCGTCGGTAAGAATGAGCAGCTGCACCTCATCTCGGTTGTGGACAACCGTGGCGGCTGTCTGTTCCCATGCGATTAAGAGCCAGGCAATGCCGGCACACAGCAGGGCACCCGCCGCCATCAACACAAAGCGACCGGCGAAAGGGTCATTGGCAAAAAAACCAAAGCTGTCACACAAGACATTCGCCATCACCATAGACATCAGGAAAAACAGCGGAGCTCCCTCCCTGAGCATAGCGGCATATCCCCGTGTGATTGCTTCCTTAACCGACCAGCGAGCTTTTAAGCTATCCTGCGGCGGCTCAAAGGAAACAGCGGGCGGAACGGTTTCATACATCTTGCGTGGAGTTAACACGGATTTGCGAGTAAAAACGGTTTGGGGCAAGTGGGCGGCAAAAGCGGCAAACAGGCGATCCTTTTCGGGCGGTGTCAAATCGTCGGCAAGCCACACGATTTCGGCATCCTTGCTGTAAAGGGCAATCCAGTTTGCGGTTTCCACATACGAGGTTACCTCATCAAAGGGAATCACCACTCGGTCCATCGTCCCGGTAGACATCGCCCCTTGCTCATACACCTCGTTGATACGTACCATATCATACGGTGCGGGTTCCGGCGTATTGCCGTCTATGAAGAGAAGAGCTCCTCTCCACACCAGCACCAGTGCCATCGCCGCCAGCATTCCCCACATGGAATCGTTGGAAAAACTGCCGTCCGGCATCGAAAAGATGCCGTTTATCACCATCGCCACCATAAGCAAGGTCACTAAAACGGTAAAAATTTTGGTGACACGTACCCGGCGAGCACGGATTTCCCGTTTCAAAGCGGGCGGAACCGGCATAGCCACCACGGTTGACAACGCCGCAGCGGACACCGGCGGCACGGAAGATGACGGCGAAACCGGCTCATTCGGCACTCTATCAAATTCTGTATACATAAAGAGTATCCTTCTCCTTTCCGGAGAGCGGTTCGGGCGAGCTAAAGGTCAGACGACCGAACAGTCCTTATTTTTTGGCAGTGATGTGAGCACACAGCTCTGCCCACGCCTCATCCGTTAAGGTACGGCGAGGCACACACACCATCTGTCCATCGGACAAAAGCAACGTGGCAATCTTCTCAAACGTGCGTACGGTGGTTTTTTCATATCCGTAGGAGACTTCCTCCCCCTGTGCCCCGAAAATCAGCGTGTCGCCAGTGCTTTTCAGGCGGGTGGGCTCTCCCTTTTCTGCCGCCTCATTCAAGGTGGCGAGCATATTTTTACGAGTGACCATAGGCACAATAAAAATTGCACCGCAAAGCACCGCACACAAAATGCAAAGGAACAGCGTCATTTTGTTGCCGCCGGTAGCATACGAAACGCCGTTGATGACACAAAGCAACGCCGCAAGACCGCCTTGCATAATGGTTTTCTTCTTGCCGGAAAACAAACCGGAGTTATCCGCAAACGCCTCTTGCTCCTCTTTTGTCAAGCGGTATTCCGTCGACCAAAGAATCGGCTTATCTCCCTCGTTTTCGGGCTCCTCTACCTCGGGAACAGACGCACCGTCCGCATTTTCCGAAAACGTTTCACGTGAAACATCTCCCTCGATTTCGGCGGAATTGTCAGCCGTTTCGGCGATTTCCTCGCCGTTTTCGGTCATTTCCTTGATTTCATCCATAATTACACGTCCAAATTCTCCACATAGCGGGCATTTTTCTCAATAAAGTTGCGACGAGGCTCCACCTTTTCACCCATCAGGATAGAGAAGGTTTCGTCCGCCTCGGCGGCATCCTCCAGCGATACACGAAGCAAAGTGCGGAACGAGGGGTCGAGCGTGGTTTCCCACAGCTGATCCGGGTCCATTTCACCAAGACCTTTGTACCGCTGAACATCGGCAGAACCGCCCAACTCAGCGATATAGCGGTCTCTCTCCTCGTCCGAGAAAGCGTAGAACAGCTGTTTGCCTTTAGAGACCTTAAACAGCGGCGGCTGGGCGATATAAACGTGACCCTCGGTAATCAGCGGCCGCATAAAGCGGAAGAAGAACGTAAGAAGCAGGGTGCTGATATGGGCACCATCCACGTCGGCATCCGCCATAATGACCACTTTGCCGTAACGGAGTTTTTCCAAATCGAATTCCTCACCGATACCGCAACCGAGTGCTAAAATAATCGGTGTCAGCTTGTCATTTCCATACACTTTATCAATACGGGCTTTTTCCACGTTAAGCATTTTGCCCCACAAGGACAAAATCGCTTGATAGTTGCGGTCACGACCCTCAATGGCAGAGCCGCCGGCGGAATCACCCTCAACGATAAACAGCTCGGTGCGTTCCGGGTCTTTCCAAATGCAGTCTGCCAGTTTTTCCGGCATACGCAGTGAACCGAGGCCGGTTTTCTTGCGGGCGTTTTCACGGGCTTTTTGTGCCGCCTCACGCACACGGGCCGCATTGATGGATTTTTCCAAAATGGCACGGGCGGTGGCGGGGTTTTCCTCCAAATAGGCGGTCAGCTTTTCGTTCATGAGCTTGGTTACCAGCGTACCGATAGCGGTATTACCCAGTTTTGCCTTAGTCTGGCTTTCGAACTGGGCATCGGTCAGCTTCACGCTGACCACAGCGGTAAGTCCCTCACGCACGTCGTCGCCTTTTAGGTTGGAATCATTGTCCTTAAGCAGTTTATATTGACGGGCGTAGTTGTTGAAAATACGCTGAATAGCGTTTTTGAACGCCTGTTCGTGCGTACCGCCGTCCACCGTGTGCATATTGTTGGCAAAGGAAATGACCGTTTCGTTATAACTATCGTTATACTGCAACGCCACCTCTGCTACCGAGTCACCGTCACCGATGGAAATGTGAATCACATCCCCATGCAGCGGCGAATAGCCACGGGTTTTAATCATATATTCCACGAAAGACGAAATACCACCCTCATAGCAATACTCTTCCGAGCGAATATTTTCCTCGTCTCGACGGTCGGTAAGCGTAATTTTCAGTCCCGCATTGAGGAACGCCTGCTCCCGCAAGCGTTTTTGCAGCGTTTCAAAGTCGTATTCGGTCGTATCGGTAAAGATTTCCGCATCCGGTTTAAACCGGACAAAGGTGCCGGTTTCTTCCGTATCGGCAATCACCGTCAAATCGTTGACCGGTTTGCCCCGTTCAAACCGCTGAGCATACACGTGTCCCTCACGGGAGACCTCAATTTCCAGCCATTCGGACAAGGCGTTAACCACCGATGAGCCCACACCGTGCAGACCGCCTGCCACCTTGTAGCCGCCACCGCCGAACTTACCGCCGGCGTGGAGCACGGTGAGAACCACCGTCACAGAGGGCAATCCCAGTTTTTCGTTGATACCAACCGGAATACCACGTCCGTTATCCCGCACCGTGATGATATCACCGGGCAGAATTTCCACGTTGATATCCGTGCAGAACCCGGCAAGTGCCTCGTCAATAGAGTTGTCTACAATTTCATAGACAAGGTGGTGCAATCCACGGGGTCCGGTTGAACCGATATACATACCCGGACGTTTTCGCACCGCATCCAGTCCCTCTAAGACTTGAATCTGACTTTCGTCATATTCTTCGGTTGCTGTCAAGTTCATGTTTTCTTGTTCTGTACTCATAGGAAATGCCTCCGTTTTCTATACGATAGGGTTATTGTTCACCATTTTGTTTCGTCCTCGCCCAAAGCAGTACGGCGACGCAGTGTTGCCGGTGCCATTTGGGCTAAAAAGACTTGTCGGCGGGAAGAATGCTCTTTTTTTGGTCTTGCACAAACCACAAATGCCTTGGGAATATCCCACGTTGTCGCCGTCACTTCCCCATTTTTTTCGGCTGTATTCAAAAATTCTCGGGTGTGTTTGGAAATGGTGGTGTTATCCATATCAAAAATACCCACCACGTCCTCTCCTCGAACGACGGCATCGCCGCCCAAATAGAGATACATACGCTTACACCTCTGCTTCGGTAATCTCGCCGTGTTTCACGTGAAACCTTTTTCCGGCAAGTTTCGGATAAACGGCTCCCCCGTCACAGCAAGTAATGAAAACCTGCCAATCTTTTAAGCGGGTAACAATGTACTCTTGGCGGAAAGAATCCAGCTCACTCATCACGTCATCCAACAGCACCATCGGGCTTTCACCCACCGCCTCTTTCAGAATTTCCGCTTCTGCCAATTTCAGTGCCAGCACAGCAGAACGCTGTTGTCCTTGCGAGCCGAAATGGCGGGCGGAAAGGTCGTTAATTTTAATGTGCAAATCCTCACGGTGAGGACCGACAGTGGTATATCCCGCATCGGCATCGTTTTGACGGTGGTCGATAAGGGATTGGTAAAGCCGTTCGCCGATTTCAAATTCGGAAAGTTGCTCATACTCCTGTTTCGGTTCATAAGCGAGGAATAATTCCTCTTGGTTGCGAGACAGCCCGGCATACCGAGAAACGGCGGTTTTTCTTAAACTATCTGTATATTTTAGGCGTTCTTTTACAATTTGTTGACCACATTGAGCCAATTTTAAGGTCAAAACCTCCCACATAGCCTCATCCGCAGAGGTACGCCACGTTTTTATCAGTGCATTGCGTTGTTCAAGCACACGATTATAGTTGGCTAAAATTTGCAAATATGCCGGTCGAATTTGGCAAATGGCGGCATCCATAAAGCGACGGCGACCTTCCGGCCCTTCTTTAATAAGAAAGAGGTGGTCGGGAAAAAACACCACAGCGGGGAATTTTCCGACGATTTTGTTCATAGCGGGCTGTTCAATCTCGTTGACCGCCACATGACGCCGTTTATCCACCGTAATTACCGCTTGTTGGCGGCGACCCTCGGAAAAAAAGGTGCCTTCAATTTGAGCACGATCGCAACCGATTCGAACCAATTCCGTATCCTTGGAGCCACGGAAGCTTCGCCCGCCGGAAAACAACCAAAGACTTTCGAGAGCGTTGGTTTTTCCCTGGGCGTTTTCGCCGATAAAGACATTCACGCCCTTATCCGGATAAATCTCCGCATTTTTTATGTTACGAAAATCGGTTAGACAAAGCTTTTCTACGTGCATGGGTCAATCCTCCGCACATACAACAAAACCCTCGTCACAGCCGGTAACCGTAACGGTATCCCCTGCACGGAGTTTTTTTCCACGCATAAGGCAAACCTCACCGTTTACCGAAACCTGACCGTCCTGTACTAATATTTTGGCGTGACCGCCCGTTTGAGCGACGCCCGTCCATTTCAAAAGATCTTGGAGCTTTATATACTCCGTATCAATCAATACGTCTTGTGTTTTCATTATTTTTTCAGCCTCACCGGCAACACCATAAACAAGAAGGATTCACCCTCCACCGGCAGAATTTTCATCGGAGAAAGGGCTCCTTTTACCTCAATACGAATTTCATCGCATTCGGTATTACGCAAAGCATCAATAATGTACCGGCTGTTAAATCCAATTTCCACTTCTTCCCCATCCACGTCAGCGGGCAAACTGTCATTCACACTACCCATAGAGGTGGTACAAGACAGTTTAACCTCATTATCGCTAAAGCAGCAGACAAGAGGAGATTTCATGTGGTCGTTGATAACAAGAGAAGCACGGTCGACGGCATCCATCAAATCACGGGTTTTCACACGAATAACCGTTCCGAAATCGGTGGGAATTGCTTTTTTATAGGACAAAAATTCACCCTCAAGCAACCGGGAAATCACCGCATATCCGTTGATTTCCATAATCACGTGACGGCGACCGACCGCAAGAGAAACCGGCGTTTCTTCATCGTTGAGCAATTTGATAACCTCTAACAACGTTTTTCCCGGAATCACGAATCTCATCTCTTCCACATTGTTGATGGTTTCGCACCGTAAAGCCAATCGAGAACCGTCCACGGCAACGAGCCGCAAGGTATTTTGTTCCATTTCAAACAAAATACCTTTATGAACCGGACGGGAATCGTTTTGGGAAACGGCAAAAATCGTTTGACGAATCATACTACCGAGAGTGCTCTGAGGCAGAGTAAATCCGGTTCCCTCATCCACCGTAGGAAGCTCAGGATATTCCGCAGCGGAAATGCCGAGAATATGAAATTCGCTTTTTCCGCTTTTAATATAGACGTTTAATTTTTCGTCAACCGTAACCTCTACCTCATCACTGGGCGAACGACGCACGATATCACCGAACAATTTGGCAGACAGCACAATACTGCCCGGTTCCTCCACCTCAGCTTCAATGCGGGTGGTGATACCAAGCTCCAAATCATAACCGGAGAGAGAAAGAGAATTGTTGGTTGTTTTCAGCAAAATTCCCTCAAGAGACGGATGGGCACTTTTCGTAGGTACGGCACGACCAACCTTGCTGACGGCATCCATCAGAGTGTTTTTTTCGCAAACGAATTTCATCGTTATCAACGTCCTTTCGTAATCGAATATCCATATAAAACCATTTTTACTTATCGTAGTAGTTATAGTACCGTTGGATTGGTGGAAAAAATTGAAAACCCGCTTGTATCAACGGCTGAACGGCGGAAAAGTTTTCCTTTTTATCTGTCCAATTTTGGTGGAGAAAAGTGGAAAATTTTGTCGAAAAAGGGACAGTGGAAAATGGGGTGTGAAAAAGTGAATAATTGCGTGGAAAGAGAAAAAATTTTCCACTCCATTTCTTTCCAATTCCACCGAATTTTCCAAGGGCTTATTCTCGGGATTTCAGATTTTTGATGATGTCCTCTACCGTGGCACGATAGGAGGGATCGTCTTTCATCATTTTTTCGACTTTTTCGAGAGAATAGGTAATGGTCGAATGGTCACGGCCAAATTCTTTGCCGATGGTATCGTGAGAAACGTCTAACAGCTCACACATTACCTTTGCCGCCGTTTGACGGGCACGGGAAATTTTTGATGTGCTGCGTTTAGAGCGGATTTCCTCCGGCGTAACCGAGAATGTACGGCTGACTTCCTCCAAAATCAAATCCACCGTAATCGGTGCCCGCTGATTTTTCACCACACGGATGGCTTTTTGTGCCGATGCCATGGTGGGAGCTTCTCCCGAAAGTGCAAACTGAGCACGCATCGTTTTCACGACGCCCTCCAACTGGCGAATATTCGTTTTCAGTTGGGTGGCAATGTATTCGCATACCTCGTTGGAAATCACCATACCGACTTGTTCCGCCTTGCGTTTGACAATCACAATACGGGTTTCGAGATCGGGAGCAGCAATATCCGCAAGCAATCCCTGCTCAAAGCGGGTACGCAGACGTTCGGTCAGCGTAGCGATTTCTTTCGGCGGACGGTCAGATGTCAGCACAATTTGTTTGTGATGGGTGTTCAAGTGGTCGAAAGTATGGAAAAATTCCTCCTGCGTCCGCTCTTTTTTGGCGATAAATTGGATATCGTCAATCAGCAAAACATCCGCTTCACGGTATTTTGTTTTAAAAAGCGGAAGGCTTTCTTTGTTAAGAGCCTCCAAAAATTCATTGGTAAACAGCTCACCGGTAACATACACGACATTTGCGGAGGGATTTTGTTTTAAAATCTCGTGGCGAATGGCATACAGCAGGTGGGTTTTACCAAGACCGGAATCGCCGTAAATAAACAGCGGGTTATACTGGGATGCCGGGTTCGAGGCGACCGCCTGAGCGGCGGCAGTAGCAAAACGGTTGCCGTCACCTACCACAAAGGTTTGGAAGGTGAATTCCTCGTTGCTTCCCAAAACAGCAAGAGGAGCATCGTCCGCTTCGGTAATTTCGTTACACAGGATTTTAAGGTCGAGCGGAAACTGCATTACACTTTCGAGGGCGGCACAAATTTTGTCTTTGTATTGCTGTTCGATAATACTACGCTGAAAATCGGAATTGACAAACACCACAAAAGTACTGCCTTCCACCCCACGAGGCTCAATACACGCAATCCACATATCAAAAGCCGTGCTGCTGATTTCCGGATGTTCTTTTAATTTTTCGAGGGTTGCACCCCAAACTTCTTTCAAACTTTCCATTTTCTTCTCCTTTTAGTCGGGTCTTTCAAAAAATTTTTTGTCACATAAAGTCGGCAAAAAAATCGGAATTTCCTATTTATATATACTTATAGATATAATAGTAATCTAAGTATAACATAGAGAAATAAATTTTTCAACAATTATTTTTATAAAAGAGGAAAAAATTCCAAAAATTTTTGTTGACAAGTGGACAACCTTCGGTTTATAATAGGTTATTGCTGAAATCGAATTCGATTTTAGTTTCTTTTGAGAGATTCGGGAATCCTCCCGTCTTTCATAAAACCTTAAACCGGAAAGGGGAGTTTTCGCTATGTTCCGCACCTATCAACCGAAAAAGCGTCATCGCAAAATGGAGCACGGTTTCCGCAAGAGAATGGCGACCGCCAACGGACGCAAAGTTTTGGCCCGCAGGAGAGCAAAAGGCAGAAAACAACTGACCTACTAAAAAAGGCCACCTCGTGTGGCTTTTTTTGTTAAGTCGAAAACGGTGAACGGTATGAGTGATTTTCCTGTTTTAAATCAAAATAAGGACTTCAAAACGCTGTACTATCGAGGAAAATCGCAAGTACATCCGTTGCTTGTCACTTATGCCCGAAAAAACCGACTGGGTGAAACCCGTGTCGGTATCACCGTCAGCAAAAAAGTGGGAACCGCCGTAAAACGCAGCCGTTGTCGCCGTGTTATTCGGGCGGCGTATCGCACATTACAAAGCGACGTGTGTGCCGGTTACGACCTTGTGTTTGTTGCCCGCACCCGTACTGCCTTCGTTAAATCCGATGAGGTGGCTCACGCTATGAGAGCCCACCTGAAATCACTCGGCGTTCTTACCGAACGGGAGGATGAGAGATGAAAAAGGTTTGCCTTGCGATGATTCACTGGTATCAACGCCATCTCTCCCCCTATATCGGTCAAGAATGTCGCTTTACCCCCTCTTGTTCGCATTATGCAGAAGAGGCGATTGAGCGTTTTGGTGCTTTTCGTGGTTGTATTTTAGCCGCCAAACGCCTTTGCCGCTGTAACCCGTTCGGGGGGAGCGGGTATGACCCGGTTCCCGAAACCTGGGAACAGACAAAGCGGAAAAAGAAGAATTCCGCACCCTAAAATTTGAATCATACAGAGAGGACGCTCATTTATGGGACTTTTAGCGAAACCGCTCGGTTGGCTGATGTGGCTCGTATATGAATACATCGGCTTTCATAACTATTTTTTGACAATTTTCCTGTTTACACTCATCACTCGTATCCTCTTGTTCCCTCTCTCTCTTAAAAACCAAAAGAGCCAGATGGACCGTGCCCGCTTGGCACCTCGTCTTGAGCGTATCCAAAAAAAATACGCCAAAGACCAGCAAAAGCTCATGCAAAAACAGCAGGAGCTGTACGAAAAAGAGGGCGTCAGCCAATTCGGAGGCTGTCTGCCGTCTATCGTGACTATGATTGTTCTGTTCGGTGTTATCGCCGTTATTTATTCCCCGCTTAACTACTTAATCCGCATTCCGGAGCCGGTGGTTTCGGCGGCGATTTCCGCCTCGACCCTCCAAAAGGATGAGGTCAACGAAAATAAATTCGCCGAAAAAGATATGCGTGGGTATTACGGCGAGTTCCGTATGCTTAACCATTTGGAAGAAAACAAAGCCGATATCCTGAAAGCCATTGAAGGCGTTGAGGGTCAGGACAAAACCTCCGCTTTGAAATACTACGACGAAATGGCGGAGACCAAAAAGGAATTCACCGTGTTCGGTCACTATTCCCTGCTGGAAAACCCGTGGCGTGGCGGTGTCAAAGACATTTCGCTTTTGTGGCTGTTGCCGGTATTCGCCGGTTTTTCTCAGCTTTTGATGACGATGGTGACGATGCACTTTACAAAACGTGCCACCAAAGCCTCTAACGAGATGCAGCAGGCCCAGGGCTGTACCAACGCCATGATGTACGGTATGCCGGTGTTTTCGCTGATTATCGGCTTCACCTTCCCTGCCGGTGTTAGTGTGTACTGGGTGGCATCAAGCCTTATCGGTGTGCTGCAAACTCTTGTTCTCTACAAAATCTACGATCCCGCCAAAGCCCGTGAGCAGGCGGAAATCGAGTATCAGGCCGCCCGCAAACAGCGTGCCGCCGATAAAAAACGCCTTGCAGAGGCACGGAAACGTCAGGATGCGGCGGAAAACGCCCCCGACGTGGAAAACAAGCCGGATGTTAAAGAGCTCGGTGACGTGACACCGGATGAGCTTTCCGGCAAATAACCCCCGTGAAAATCGTCGCACACGATTCGTGTGTGCGTTTATAAATCGGGGATTGACGCTCCTTTCCCCGACAAGAAAGGAAGACTGGATTTGCGTAAAGAATTGACCAAGGAAGCCGCCACTGTCGATGAAGCGATCGCCGAAGCGGCAAAAGAACTCGGCATTCCCGCCGAGCAACTGGAAGTCGAGGTTGTGAAAGAACCCTCGAAAAAAGCCTTCGGGCTGTTTGGTAAAGGCAACGCCATTGTGAAAGTGTTCTATGATGCCGACGAGGAGTCGGACGATTCGGACACATCTGACGAGGCCCCGAAAGCTCCCGCCGTGGTGGCAGAGGGCGATTTGTCCGTCGCATCGACGGCGGCAAAAAACTACCTCGTTTCTCTTTTGGAGGCACTGGGTGCCGGTGACACCACCGTGACCGTCGAAGAAACGGAAGACGGTTGCCGCATTGATTTGGAAGGCGAGCAGGAGGGCTTGATTATCGGCCGCCGTGGCGAAACGCTGGATGCCCTTCAATATTTGACCGGGCTCGTTGCGAATCGCCAACAAAAAGAGTATTTCCGTGTAACCCTTAACGTGGGCAACTATCGAGAGAAACGGGAAAAATCTCTGACCGGTCTCGCCCACAAGTATGCGTCCGCCGTGGCACGTACCGGCCGCCGCCGCACGCTGGAGCCGATGAACCCTTACGAACGCCGCATTATCCATACGGCGGTGCAGGATATTGAGGGTGCTACCTCGTGGAGCGAGGGCAAAGAGCCCAACCGCCACGTGATTATCGGCCCGACCGAGGATAACAAAAACGCCCGTCGTGGCGGCAACCGTGGCGGTAACCGCAATCGTTCGGGTAACCGTTCGGGCAAACCGCATGGTTCCTCCGCTCCGAAGTTTGACGAGAACGACGTGTATATGCGGTATTCCGGCAGTATCGCCGCCGACCGTCCTATGCGTGAATTTGTTTCCCGCTCTTCGTCTTTGCCGAAAGCGGATGGCTCTACCCCGCCGGAGAAAACCGTCTCCGCCGCCGAGGAAGCCAGCGACCTTAAACTGTACGGTCGCATCGACCTGTAAAAAAATCCCCACACGAAAATCGTGTGGGGATTTTTATGTAAATGCGTAAAAATCACGCAAAAACGCCTCGAAAGAGCGAAAAGCGTCCACGGATACGGAAAACCGCCTAATCGGGCAAAAAACGGGCTTTTTTTGAAAAAGAGAGCATAAAAACAGGCAACCGACCATAGTCGATTGCCCTTTTTTTGTTTTAATTGTGTAAAATCAGGGGGTTTTGCGGCGTTCTATTCGGCGGCATCCCACTTACACAAGGGAGTTAAAAACGTGATAATCGGCGGCGTCCCACCTGCACAAGGGAGTTAAAAACGTGATAATCGGTGGCATCCCACCTGCACAAGGGAGTTAAGAAAATTTGCCGCCGATGCGGAGAGACGGATAGCCCCATTGACGGAGAACTTCGTAGACGCCGACAGCAACAGCGTTAGAGAGGTTGAGTGAGCGGGCAGCATCGTCATTTAACATAGGCAGACGAACCGCTCTGTCGAGATTTTCAAGAATAAGCTCCTCGGGAAGCCCTTTGGTTTCTCGTCCAAACACGAGATAGGCACCGTCCGGATACGTCATATCCGAGTGAATGTGGGCGGCTTTGGTGGAAAAGCAGAAAAGAGGGCCGTCGTTTTTGGCACAAAACTCCTCCCAGTTTTCATAAACGGTGATATCCAGTAAATTCCAGTAATCAAGCCCTGCCCGTTTCATTTTTTTGTCATCCAGCGTAAACCCCATAGGCCCCACTAAATGAAGCCGTGCACCGGTAGCGGCACACGTACGGCTGATATTGCCGGTATTTTGGGGAATTTCCGGTTCAACAAGAACGATGTTTAACGTGGGCATCAAAAAACCTCCTCAATACAGCGGAAACATATCCGATGAAAGGCGAACAAGGACATAACCGTGATAGTTTTCAAAGGAAATCGCATGGGAGAGCTGTGACCGGTCGGCAGTGGCATATTCTGCATCGGAAAGAAGCAGGAAATAGTGCTCTTGTGTCCCTTGCCCTTTGTACCAAGCACGTTCGCTCTGATAATAATCTGGCGAGATGAATCCGGTGGTTTCGTCGATGGTTATATTGCGGCATTTAACGGTTTCGCCGGAAAGAACCGTGATGGCGTTGGCATTCCAAAAAGAGGCATAGCCGTAGGTGCAGTCGGATCGTTCTAAGAATCGGGCAAGATCCGCACTGCTGCCGGCTTCGAAACGCTCGGGCTTCATTTTGAATACGTCGAAAAGACCCAGTCCCGCAATCAAAACGCAAAATGCCAGAAGAATCAAGCCAAACCGTTTGAAAAACGGGAGAATGGATAACCGCCGCACAAGACAGATGGTTACCAGTAACGAGGTAAAAATCATCGGCGATAACCGCCATGAGGCGTTGGATAAAAGTCCGAACACAAACGCAAATAACATGGTGGCGGAAACGACAAAATGAGAGATTACCAGAAATTTTTCGCCACGGTTGAGTTTTTTGAAGAAAATAAGGGCGACAAACGGAGCAACAAGAGTCAGTAAACCAAATAAGAGGCGTAATGCCGCCGCAATTCCGGCAAAAGAGGTAAACGGCTGATACATTTCCACCGGTCCGGTAAACAGCGATAGATACGACGGGAAAAATAACTGAAGATTGTTCGCCCAGTCGGTTTCGGTGGAAAAGGTGGAAAACGCCTCTTGATAAGGGGCGGTAAACCCATGCCGTAGTAGGGCTCCAATCCCGAGCCCGCCGATAGAAAAGATTACGACGCACAAAAGGGTTTGGGAACGCTCGTAATTTTCGACAGAAAAGAATTTCACGTTTTTGTCGCAAAGCCGTTCAAAAGCGAGAGCGGTGCAAAGCGGCAAAATAAACAGCGTAAGGGATGTCAGCCCATCGGAGGAACATAACACACACCAAAGTCCTAAGGCGAGCAGACGCCACGGGACTTTTTTGCCCTCGTCACGTTTCAGAGAAAGGCAGAGCGTCAGTCCGACGATTAAGAAAAGTCCGCCGAGGCTGTAATAGAGAATGTGCCCAAAGTATACCTCCCGCAGTTTTTCCGAGGAGCATAGCGAGCCGACGATACAAAAAAGGCACGCTCCTGACCAAAACGGGTTGGCACCTAATGCTTTGAAAAAGAAGGACAGTGCCAAAGCCAAAAGCAGGAAAAAGACGACCATTCCGCAAGCGTGGGCGGTGTAGGAGTAGCCAAAAAGCCACACGAAGGGAATCATCAAAAGCTGTCCGCCGAACGGAAGCAGGCAGGCATAGGTAAAATCGCCGGAGAACAAAGCTCCCGCATCCACCGACGCTTTTGCCCAGGTTAGGGTGTCGGCATAGTCGGAATTGTAAAAGCTGCGGGCGGGAAAGGCGATAAAATACACCACCGCCAACAAAGCGATAAGGCTTAGCCCCGCACCCAAGAGGTGCGAGGCTTTTTTGAATTTATTTGGATTCATGATAGGATTCCTCCGTGTTGACGTTCCAAATGGGAGAGCGATCAGACGAGCCGGAGAGAAGGGCGTTGACGGTTTCAAACGAAGTGACCATGGAGTGGTCCATATTGTTGTAGCGGTGTTGACCGTTACGACCCACGCAATAGAGGTTCTGAATGCCGTTTAAGTAATCCACCAGCGTGTCGATTTCATCGTAGGTATCAAAGTAGGCAGGATAGGCTTTTTTCACGTGTTCACGGTGGAAATCGAGGATTTCGGTGTCACGCTCAAGCACACCCATAGAGCGAAGCTCTTTTACAGCCATCTCCACACAGGCGTTTTCGTCCATATTCCAGAAGTCGTCACCTTCGGTGCAGAAGAATTCCAGACCAATCCACACGGTGTTGGCAGGGTCTTTCACCATATAGGGCGACCAGTTGTTAAACACCTGAATGCGGCCCAGTTTAACGCCCTCATCCTGTACGTAAATCCAGCAGTCGGGCACGATGTTGCTCAGGGTTTTAATGTCGGTTTCGTTTTTGAGGTTTAAGCGGTTGACAAGAAGTCCCACCGTGACAAAATCACGGTAAGGAAGACCGGCGGCAATGCGTTTTACATCGGCGGGAACATCCTCGCCGAGACCGGCAACCAAATCTTTCAGCGGCATCGAGGAGATGACCACGTCGCAAGGCTCCGTAAAGGTTTCGCCGTTCTTTTCATATGTGACGGAGGTGATGGAACTGCCGTCAAAGGACAATCCTACCACACGACGGCCGAATTCGATAGTACCGCCTTTGGCTTGAACCTCGTCCCCCACGTGTTCCCACAGTTGACCGGGGCCGAATTTCGGGTAAATGAATTGCTCAATCAGCGAGGTGTTGACGTTTTTCGATTTGATGTGGAAAATCTTTTTGAACACATCCTTGATAATGCCCGCAATAGAGAGGCCTTTGGTTCGCTGGGCACCCCAAGAAGCGTCAATTTCGCTGGGGTGACGTCCCCACAGCTTTTCGGTGTAGCCCTCAAAGAACATCGAATACAGCTTTTTACCGAAACTGTTGATATAGAAGTTTTCCAGCGAATCCTCCGGGCGTTTGTGGAACACGGATGCCAAATAGCTGAAACCCGCTTTCATCGTGGTCATAAAGCCCATATTCCGAATGGTTTCCCATTTCATGCTGATAGGATAGTCGAAAAACTTGTGGTGATAATAGATGCGGGAGACCCGCTGACGTAAAAGCATAACTTCGTCGGTGGTTTCCGGGTCGGGGCCATCTTTCGAAAGCGGTTTTTCCCGACCGAGCAGTTTATCGTCAAAAGACGGTGCCCCTTGCATCGGGAGCATTTCTTTCCACCACTGCATTACACGGTCATCTTTAGAGAAAAAGCGGTGACCGCCGATATCCATACGGTTGCCGTTGTGTCGCACGGTGCGGGAAATACCGCCCAGCACTTGGCTTTCCTCCCAAATTTCCACTTCATATTGGTCGGCACCTTTTTCCAACAGCTCGTATGCTGCCGTAAGTCCGGCAGGACCGCCGCCGATGATGATTGCTTTCTTCATAAAGAGAACACTCCTTTATTTCACCTTATCAACTCATAAGTATAACATACTTTACAAAAAAAGAAAAGCCTTTTTTAAGAAAAGACTTTTCAAAGAGGACATTTTTTGTGTTTTTCACGGGTTAATTACCGAAAATCTGTTTTTCTGCACCGGTACGGCAAAGGGTAAACGCCAAAAGGGCACCTCCCCCGCCGGCGGTCACCAATTCGCCGATACCGACTTGGGCAAAGCACAGCCACAGCGAGGACGGCTCGCCGCCGAAAACTGTAAAGCACAGCTCCGCTCCCACAAGTCCCGTGTTGAACAAAACGGCGGGAAGTGCCGACCACACCGGCACGGATTTTAGGCGGATATGGCGTAAGCCATAGGCACAAAGGGCGGCAAGCAGTGTGGCTCCCGTGCCGATAAACAAATCCCATGCTCCGGCAAGGTTGGCACCTGCCGCAAGCCCGAAGCTGTTTGCCAAAAGACAGCCGACCGTAAGTCCCGGGATGGCGGCGGGAGTAAAGGCGGGCAGAACGGTTAAAATTTCGGATAGGCGAAACTGAACCGGGCCGAATGATGCCACCGGCAAAAGAAGTGTCAGCCCCGCATATAAGGCGGCAATGACACCGGCTTCCGTTAAGCGGCGTACCTTGGTTGTTTTCATCCTATCCCCCCCTTGTTTTAGGTAAAATCGTTGATTTTCGTTTACTTGTTGTTATCTTTTGTGTTAATTATACGCTTTGTATAGGAAATCCGCCATAAAATGGCGAATGTGACCACACCGACAAGGGTAACAGCACCCACAAGACCCCACGGCACATCGGCAAATCCGGCGGCGGAAAAGGTGCCTTCTTCTGCATTTTGCAGGTGGGAGAAAATTGCCCGCACGTCAAACAGCAACGTAACAGCGGCCAAAAACCCGCCGATGACCCGCAACGAAAATCCGGGTTTTCGGTCGTTTTTGTGGCGGGGAGCAAGCCGATCTCTGGAAAAATCCAACACGGAGCTGAGGTAAAACGCCGCCGCCATGGTGACGATGGTTTCGGGGAGCATATAGGTGGCGTTGTAGATGAGCGAAAAGGAAAGGGCGGTTTCGGAGGGAATGGAAAGCCCCGCCCAGACGGTTGCACCGGTAATCACGTGACAGAGATAGCGGCAAAGGCAGGCACAAAACGCACCGACAACGACGGCAATCGGCTGGGAAGCGAATTTTTTGAACCATGCTCCGGCGGCCAAAAACAAGTAAGCGGCGAGATAGTCGAGAACCACAATGGCGATACCCGCCCACACAGACGTGGCATAGGACAGATTTTTCATTCCAAGAAGCATTTGTAAAAGTCCGTAAACCAGCCCGGAAAACACACCCCATTTTGACCCGTAACGGTAAGCGATAAGAAGAACCGGAACCATGTGTCCGACGGTGACACTGCCGCCGTAGGGCAGGTCGATAAGCTTGACGAGGCTCAGCACAGTGCCGAGAGCAAGCATAACGGCGGTTTCGGTCAGCCGGACGGTGGTGCTGACATGGGGCGATAAGGAACTTGATTTCATAAAAAAGACTCCTTCCACGTGCGGAAGGAGCAAAACATAAGCGGAAAAATCCGTTTTCAAGCGTCCCTCCGCCGGTATAATCCGGATCAGGTTCAAGGGTTTCGGCAGAACGCCGCTCTCAGCCTTTCGGCACCCCTCGCAGGTTTTTAACAAGGAAAAGTATAGTGCAAAAAGCAGAAAAAGTCAAGCAAAACCGAAAAAACCCAAAAATTTTCAATAAATTCGCTTGACAAACGGAGGAATGGTGTTATAATAGACAATGCTCTGTAAAAGAGATGCGCTGGTAGCTCAGCTGGATAGAGTGTTTGGCTACGAACCAAAAGGTCGGGGGTTCGAATCCCTTCCAGCGCGCCAAATAAACCGGATACCCGTTGGGTATCCGGTTTATTTTTTTCGTTATAAAGCTGGAAGGGATTCGAAACGAACTCCGAACGCCGCAAAGCGGGGTTCGGGTTTTGATAAACCACAAGGGAAAATGCTCTCCCCTCGGGGAGAGCATTTTTTAGGTTTCTTCTTTTTTTGCGGGTTTCGGAGCGGCTTTGCGTTCGGCTTTACGAATGAGCTTTGCGGCATCTTTTGACACATCTTCTTCGAAAACGTCACGTTTTATAACTTCTGTTTTCAGCATTTTTTCCAACATAGTGGTATCGACCTTGATGTCCGGAAACAGCTTTTTGAATTTTCTACGAACCGCAACAAGCACATCCTCGCTAACAAGCAGTTGTCCAATAACATAGCGATTGAAAACTTGCTTTTTTTCGTAAACGGCGTCTAATCCCGCCGGCACACCTTTAATAAACGACTCAAAGCAGAGAGGATAAAGAAGTTCAAGGGATTCGGGGCGGCGAGCGGATAAATCCAACAGATTAAATTCATAAATCAGTTGTTTATCAATGGGTTGTGTAAAGGTCACCTTATAGATTTTCCAATCTTTTGCATTGGTTAAAACTACCCATTCTGTTCCGGATTCCGCCGCATAGTTGGTTGCTTGACGAATATGATCCTCTTTTAGGTCAATTCCCACCGCTTTGCACTCGATAAGTAGCGGAACACGAGACCCGAGTTTGATTGCAAGATCACAAAACGTTTTGCGAATGGCGAATTCAGACGTGAGGTTTTCATATTTATCAAATCCCAACATATCACAAAGAATATCGGTAATAATGGTAACAGTATCGCTTTCGTTGATATCATCACTCAACGCTTTTGTGACAATGTTTTGATACCGTTTTAGTTTTTTTGTAATACGTTCTTTTGTTTTTGCGGTTACAGCCATTATAATTTCCCCTTTCAAGTTATCTGCTTCCACAATATCACAAAATGAGATAAAATGCAATATCTCATTTTGAGATTACATATAATATCTTTGTCGACAATAAACGACAATATTCGACAAAGGTGGGGAAACTATGCGATTACGAGACGTGCGTGAGGATGCGGATGTGACGCAGGCGGCAGTTGCCGAGTATTTGCACATAAAACCCAACACCTATTCTCAGTATGAAACCGGCAAACGACAAATCCCGGTGGATGCTCTTGCTAAGGTGGCGGTGTTTTTCGGCGTGTCTGCCGACTATTTGTTGGAATTAACCGACGAACGTCGCCCCTATCCTTTCCCGAAAACGAAAAAACGCTGATGGCTCAGCGTGAACCAAAAACTGCCCCTAAAACGCAAAAATCCCGTTCTCAAACGAGAACGGGATTTTTTGTACGATTGAAAAATCAGCCTTTGGACGGAAGATGTGCCGCTATGGTAGAGACAAAATTGCTCATCGGCATCGTTTGCAGGGTGATTTTGCCAGGGCCGGTTACCACGGTGTTAAAAAGTCCCTCGCCGCCGAACAGCACATTTTTTACGCCTTTGACGGTTTTGATATCCATCTGGCAGGTTTGGTCCATCATGGCAAGGTTGCCGGTATCCACAATCATCTGTTGACCGGCCGCCAGCTCGTATTCTACTGCCGAGCCGTCAATCTCCAAAAACGCAATGCCGTTGCCGGAAAGCTTTTGCATAATAAAGCCCTCGCCGCCGAAGAAACCGGCCCCCACTTTCTTTTGGAAGAAAATCGAAAGCTGTACGCCGGAGGTTGCCGCCAAAAACGTGGATTTTTGGCAAACAATCGGATGGTCCGGGGTGATTTCCACCACACGAATGGCACCCGGGAAAGAGGACGCAAAAGCAATCAGCCCTCTGCCGCTTTGAGCGGTGTAGATGTTTTGGAAAATGGCCTCGCCGGAGAACATCCGGCCAATCGCTTTGCCAAGACCGCCGGCTTTGGTCTCCATTTGCATGTTCGGGGTCATCCATACCATAGAGCCACGCTCGGTAATCATGGATTCCCCGGCCTCTAACTCGCAGGTTACGACGGGCATCGGCTCGCCGATAATTTTGTATTCCATAAAAACTCCTCCTCGTTGACAGGCGGTCGCCTGAGATGTGTTCATTATACTCCCGTTCCCGAATTTTGTCAACCGGAAAAGAAACGGGGGTACGTTTTGGCACATAAACCAAAAAGTACCCCAAAAACAACAATCCCCCTTGCGAGCCGGCGGCTTGCAAAGGGGGATTTCTTAAGGTTATTCGATATCCAGTTCGGGGGGGACATCTATTTCTTCGCCAACATAAGCCCCGTTTTTCTTACGCTGACGTACGCACTCCGTCAAGAGATATTCAATCTGTCCGTTGACCGAGCGAAAATCGTCCTCTGCCCATGCGGCGATTTGTCCGTATAATTTTGCAGACAATCGCAGCGGGACCTGTTTTTTCTCCTCCGCCATATCAATACAAGCTTCCGGAGTTGACGATGGGTTGGGCGTCCTTGTTGCCGCACAACACAACCATCAGGTTGGAGACCATGGCGGCCTTGCGTTCCTCGTCAAGGTTGACGAGGTCTTTTTCGTTCAGCTTTTCAAGTGCCATTTCCACCATGCCGACGGCACCGTCCACAATCATCTTGCGGGCATCCACAATCGCACTTGCCTGCTGACGTTGCAACATCACGGCGGCGATTTCGGGGGCATAGGCGAGGTAGGTGATGCGGGCTTCAAGGATTTCGAGGCCGGCATCCGCCACTTTTTCTTGGATTTCGTCACGAATGCGGGCAGCAACCACTTCGCTGGAACCACGCAGGCTTCCCTCATCCGCCACGCCGTCGCCGGTAGTGTCAACGTTGGGGGCTACGTCGTACGGATACATCCGCACAACATTTCGCAACGCACCGTCGCATTGAAGCGACAGGTATTCTTTGTAGTTATCTACCGCAAAAACGGCTTTGGCGGTATCCACCACACGCCACATCACGGCGATACCGATTTCCACCGGATTACCGAGGCAATCGTTGATTTTTTGCTTGTTGTTGTTGAGGGTCATCACTTTCATCGACACTTTTTTGCTGGGGATGTTCGCCGCCGCCGTCGCCGCCGCCGCAGCCACCGCCACGGCATCGGTTTTCGCCTCGGCATCACCGCTTTGGCTGAGCTTGGTCGCCGCCGCCGGATTCACCGCCGTGCAAAACGGGTTGACGGCATAAAAACCGGACTCTTTCAGCGAGCCGACGTAAGTGCCGAACAGCGTCAGCACCAACGCTTCTTGGGGTTTAATGACCTTGAGGCCGAGGAACGGGATAAACCCGATACACAACCAAAGGACGCCGATGACCAACAGAGCGATGCCCCAGCCGGGAGCGTTGCTGTCCATCAAAATCGCACCATAAATCGTTACGCCGAGTGCCGCAAGATAGAGCAGCACCGTCAAAATCAGCACCGGCATACCGGCACGTGCTTTTGCAGGTTTTTCTTCGGGGATGTTTACCATTTTTTCATCCATAATCAAAACACTCCTTTCGTGTTCTGGGGATATGATATCATAATGATATCACTTTGTCAAGAGGGGATTGTGAAAAAAGATGGGAAAATTCTGATGAGGTTTGCGGCGTGTTTGTAGGGCAGGGCCTTGGTCCTGCCGCTGTGGGATGCTGTGATAGATTAGAACTCAATCCTCCAAATCATCGTTTTTCTTTTCATTAATAGCATCCAAATAACCGGCGGTAATTACGCCGGACGGAAGAGCGATAATCGCAATGCCTAAGACGGAAGACACCATCGTTACTATTCTACCGATAGTCGAAACCGGATAAATGTCACCGTAACCAACAGTTGTCAGCGAAACAGTTGCCCAGTAAATGGCATCAAAAAACGTATTGAAAGAGTCAGGTTCAACGTTAAAAATAACCAAAGCAGACAACAAAATATATGCGACAGCGAGAGAAGCAACGGTAAGGAGAACTTTCTTTTGCCGTATGAAAACTTTTCTGATGATTACAATACTTCTTGAATAGCGAACGAATTTTAAGGCACGTAAAACACGAAGAGCTCGAACAAAACGGATGATACGAAGCAATTTCAATCCGCTATTGAAAACACGCAGAGAAGGTAAAATTGAAAGAAGATCAATGATTGCCATCGGCGTGAACGGATAAAGAAAAAATGCAAAACCTTTTTTATCTGGTAGTTTGTAGTCGGCGGTTATTAGGCGTAAAATGTAATCAAAAATAAAAATAACGACCGTTACAAGGTCGATAATTTCAAATGCCGCACAAGACGACTTAAATGCGAGGGGAAAAAGACTTAAAAGGATGGCAACAATCATAAAAACATCATAAATATTGCCAATGAGGGTACGATTTTCCGATACTTCAACGATTTTGTAAATCCGTTTTCTCATGGTACACCTCCAACGCCCGAAGTTTTAATTATTATAGCACTTTCGGTGTGTTTGTTCAACAGGTTTTCAAAAATTCGCACCCCGCCGCCCGCCGTGTCGCACCCCGCACCTGCACGGATGCGGGCGATGCCCGCCCGTTTTCTTGAAAAACGGAAAACCGCAAAGGGCGGTTTTATCCGTGCGGTGCGGGGTACGGCTCGGCAACGGGGGATGTGCGACAGTTGGAAAAGAAATGCCGCAAAAAAAGAAAAACCCCGCCGCTCCAAACGGAGAGGCGGGTGTTTTTATGGAATATACAGTTTATCCAATTCCCATTTTTGCGGATTGTTGTCGATGTATGTCCAAATCTCGTCGTAATCGTTTTGGCTTCGGATGACGTGGTCGTAATACGAATTTTGAAAAATCTTGTCAACGGGATATCGCTTTTTGCATTCCAGCGTAGAAAGCGATTTGAACGCACAGACGACAGACGATACCGTAGGGCAGGGGCTTGCTCCTGCCGCTGTGGGATTTTCGAGAGTAATTATGGCGTGGATGTGATTGGGCATAATCACATACTTGTCAATTTTCAATCCACGAAACCGTGTTTCGAGACTTAATAGTTGTTTTTCAACAATTCTGCCATGGTCGGTCAATTCTAAAACGGCAAGAGCAAGCCCTTGCCCTACGACAATGCGTGAGAGAATCGGCTTACGCTTGTCGGTGCAAACCGTGACAAAATAAGCACCGTTTTTATAAAGATGTTCCGAAAGACGATGTGGTTTTCGCTTTGGCAACTCCATTTTGCTTATTTCCCCAACTTTTTTTCAATCGCTGCCAGTTCGGCACAGATGCAAAAGAGGGTGGCGGAGAGCTCGAGCTCTTCTACCGGCGGGTAAGACGGGGCAAGACGCAGGTTGCGGTCACGGGGATCTTTATGATAGGGGAAAGTAGCACCGGCACCGGTAATGACCACGCCGGCTTCTTTCATAAGCGTGGTGACACGGGAGGCACAGCCGTCGCACAAATCCACACAGATAAAATACCCGCCACGAGGGTTCGTCCATTCGGCAACGTCTTTGCCGGCGAGGCGTTCATCCAGCAGGCGAAGCACTGTTTCGAATTTGGGGCGAAGCACGTCGGCACGCAATTTCATTTGGGCTTTGATACCGTCCAAATCCTTGAAATACCGGACGTGGCGAAGCATATTGATTTTGTCAAAACCAATCGTTTGCACGGTCATACGTTTTTTGATGTCCGCAATATTCCGCTCGGAAGCGGCAAGAGCGGCAACGCCGCTACCGGAGAAGCTGACTTTGGAGGTAGAGGTGAACATCACCATAATATCCTCGTTGCCGACCGCTTTTGCCGCATCAAAAATATTGAGCAGTGTATCCTGGTCGTCGCTCAAATGGTGCAGGCAGTAGGCGTTGTCCCACATAATGCGGAAATCTGCTGCGGCGGGTTTAAGGGCGGCCAGGCGGCGAACCGTTTCATCCGCATAGGTGAGGCCGGTGGGGTTCGCATACATCGGCACGCACCACATACCCTTGACCTGCGGGTCTTTGACCAGTTCTTCCACAAGGTCCATATCCGGGCCGCCGTCCACGAGCGGAATGTTGATCATTTCGATGCCGAAATATTCGGTAACGGCAAAGTGACGGTCATAGCCGGGAACGGGGCAAAGGAATTTGCAGGTGCCCTGTTTAACCCACGGCTCATTTCCGCAAATGCCCTTGGCATACGCCGTAGCGATGTAGTCAAACATCAGGTTAAGGCTGGAGCTGCCGCCCACAATGACGTTTTCGGGAGAGACGGCAAAAATATCCGCAAACATTTTTTTGGCCTCGGGAATACCGTCCAACACGCCGTAGTTGCGGGTATCCAACCCGTTTTCGGCGAGGATGCCGGTTTGCTCGTTGACGCAATCCAGCAGTCCGTTGGCGAGTTTCAGCAAATCGGCACCCGGTTTGCCACGAGACATATCCAGATGAAGCCCCTTTTTGCAAAAGGCGTCGTATTCGTTTTTGAGTTCTGCATACCGAGCTTCAAGGGCGGCGGCAGACAGTTCGTTGATAGAAGTCATAGTAAAACCCCCTTATATATAGGATAGTAATTATAATACACGTGATTTTTCCGAATTGCAAGAGAAAATTGTAAAACGATGGGAAAAAAGTGAAAAAATATGAAAAAAGACCCACACCGGAGTGTGAGTCTTTTGTGTTAGCGTCTTCCTATCTTCCCGGGCCGTCGCCAGCCAAGTATTGTCGGCGCAAGTGAGCTTAACTTCTGTGTTCGGGATGGGAACAGGTGTACCCTCACCGCCATCGACACCAACTTTCGCTCCCCCTATTGGGGGAACAGGAC
>JAZRVH010000007.1:0-158260 GCA_045598965.1 Acutalibacteraceae bacterium | reverse complement strand
TTCAGCGGAACATCAACAGTGGCAGTGCCTTCTTCGACTTCGACAGCGTCGAAAGCCATGGTGCAGGAGGCAGCGGAAGCGGTCATGCAGACGGTAGCCATCAGCATAACAGCAACGAGGATAGCAAGTGCTTTTTTCATGGGAATCAATCTCCTTTTTCAATATATTTTTTAACTCTTACGAGCTAAAAACAAAGTTAGTACGTCTGTGACGACTGATTAGAACGGCATACCCGCAACGATCTTGCGGATGTTCAGAACGTCTTTCATGTTGACTTTGCCGTCGCCGTTGGTGTCGGCAGCCACGAGATCGAGATCGGTGGACAGGCCGGCAACGTATTTACGAGCAGCAAGAACGTCTTTCATGTTGACAACGCCATCGCCGGTAGCATCACCGATAGCGCCGGTGGCGCCGGTCGGCTCAACGGACGGCTCGGTCTCGGGAGTAGACGGATCCGTCTCCATGGTGCCCATTTCGATGTCGGACTCTTCGCACGGAGTGCCGTTCTCGTAACCGATGAAGGTGTTCGGAACGTCAGTCCAGTCACCAATCCAGGTGAACTCGATGTTGTCGACATACATGTAAGCGCCCTGGGCGAGAGTGTTCTCGTCGCAGAAGCAGATACCGCCGTTGCCCAGGCCATTGACCGGAGCGCCGACTTCGTAGGCAGACCAGTTAAACGTACCGGTGTTGAACTCGTTGGAGCCAGGAGCATAGGTGCTGTGGTCCGCATAGTTCTCTTCCTCATCATTGAAGAGGATGAACGGGTACATATAGGAGCCCTTGGTGGAGCCGGCATACGCGAAATCGATGTTCAGTTCGAATTCGGAACCGGTATCTTCCAAGTCACCCTGAGCAGCGAGGACGCCGCCGATACCCACCGGCCAAATGTACGGATGCGCGCCGCCGGCACCGGTCTGAGTCTCAGCGTTGAGCTCATAGCGCAGGCAGTGGTTACCGGAACCTTCCGGCCATTCAACAACTTCGCCAACGTAGACGCCGCCCTTTTTCAGGATGGACGTCGCGTTCTCATCTTCGAAAGTGAATTTGTACACTTTCGTCGAAGCAGCGCTGGCGGAGAAGGCAGCCACGGAAACCAAGGTAACAACCATGGCGAGAACCGCGACCAGGGAAAGAATCTTTTTCATGATAACTTCTCCTTCTTTCTTTTCGATAGATTTCTTATGCCAAATCATAGAGCGCTGCCTGCTACAGCGCCACTATGACTAAACATACCTGTAAAGGTAATGTGCTTTGCATCCGCAAAGCGGGTTAGAAAGCTTTGACCGGAAGGGCTTTTTCGATACCGGCCACGAACTTGCGAAGCGCGAGGATATCTTTCATATTCACTTCACGATCAGCGTTGGTGTCCGCCATGGCCTCGTTGACCGTAGCACCCTCGACAGCGCCCACGAATTTACGAAGGGCGAGCACGTCTTTCAAGTTCACTTCGCCGTCGTCATTCACGTCACCGCAAATGCCGCCGCGGACGGAGTAGAATTTGAAGTTGTCCACATACACCGGCACGTGCTGGTTGGTGTAACCGTCGGTGAACAGGGCGAACGCCGTGTTGGCGCTGGCAAGGTCAAGGCCTTTCACCTTGAAGACGTAGTAACGGGTAACCATCACGGAGTTGAACGGCTGAACCGCTTCGGCACCCGTGCGGCCGGTGGAGTCCCAAGCATACGTCGGAGCGTACTCCTCATCCCCCACCATCAGCGAAGGATACACATAACTGCCTTTTGCCACCGTGTCAAACTGGAAGACATAGTAATCGTCGTCACCGAGCGGAGCTTGCTGTTTGTAGATGTCGCGCAGCTCTTCATTCCAGAACCAGATCACCGGATAGTAACCGGTTTCGGAATAGAATTTTCCGGGGCTGAGCTTCGGAATAAGGTACCGCGCAACGGTAGTGTCGTTGTTGCGATAGCCTTTCACGGTGTCAAGGACAAACGCTTTACTGATGTTCGGATTCCAGTGGCCGAACACCGTGCCTTTGGAAGCATCTTCAAAATCGTTTTCGTAGAGCATCGTCATCTGTTTGCCGTCCGGCGTTTTGCCGTTTTCGTCCAACGGCTCGTAAGTCGTGGGCGCTTCTACCGGCGTGACCGCACGGATGGTGCCCTCGGCGGGTTCGGTAAAGTCGCCGCCGACACGAGCGAACTCGATGTTATCCAAATAAAGGGTTTTGTTCTGACGCAGACTGTTTTCAGAGCAGAACGCGATACCGCCGCTGTCGCTGCCGCGCTCGGGGGGATCAAATTCCTGATACCCGTCGGGGCTGATTTTGTAAAGCCGGTAGGTAAAGGTCTGAAACTCCGGACCGATTTGTTTCGCAATGCAGTCCTCGGTGGCGGTGAAATAGTTTTCGCTGGCACCGTTGGTCAGCAGGAACGGATACACGTAGGCACCTTTTTTGGCAACGGCTACGCCGCCGTCCCACGCGATATCCACTTTCAACTCGTAGTACTCGCCTTCGCCCAGGTCGCCCAAGTTATTGAACACACCGGAAATGCCTTCCGGCCAAATGTAGGGCAACACACCGCCGCGTCCGGTTAATTCCGCCGGAGAAATG
The DNA here is from genome assembly GCA_045598965.1 of Acutalibacteraceae bacterium. GTDB lineage: Bacteria > Bacillota > Clostridia > Oscillospirales > Acutalibacteraceae > RGIG426. The sequence continues at coordinate 155,685 of JAZRVH010000007.1, read as the reverse complement.
GTCAGCGCCAAGCTGCCGCCGGACTCACCCGCAAACACGTCGTGGCTGATGTAACCAGGGGTCGCACCGGCTTTCTTGTAGAGCGTCGTAGCATCCGGCTCGTCAAAGTTGAACGAGTAGATAACGTGGCGTTCGGGGGCTTCGGTTTCTGCCGCAACGGCGCACACCGCGCTGCCGGACAACGCAAGAGTACCCGTCAGCAAGCATGCAAGCAGCGGCTTAAAGAACCGTTTCATACACACATCTCTCCTTTTTTCCTTTTCTGTAGATGGCGGTAGATAACTCCCGCAAAAGAGCAGACCCTCCCATCTATTCTACTATGCCTATTAAACCACAAAATACGGGATTTGTCAACCGCATTTTGTAGATTTTCCACAAGTTTCCGTGATTTTTTTGCGGTTTTCTTTTGACATTATGCTAAAAGCTGCAAAAAGAAAAGCCCCTATCCGAAGATAGGGGCTTTTGTAGGAAAAATTACGCATATTTACGCACAATGGCGTCCATTTCCGCTTGTTTTTTCTCCATATCCTCCACCAGTTTGAACTGGGTGTGGCAACGGTCAACGTTGTGGCCCTCGTAGTGGGTCTTGAAGTAGGTGTCGCCGTTCAAATAGTCGGTGAGGAAGCGGATACCGCACTCGAAGGTCATCAAGCGCGCGCCGATCGACAGGCTCGCAATCTCGGCCTCGGTGAGGAATTCTTTGGCAACGCTCATATAGCCCTCGGTGAACACCTCGAAGAGGTGCAAGCTCATCGAGACTTTGCTCAAATCTTTCTCGTCCTCCGCAGCGGTGGAAGCACCGAAGCGGATGCTGTCGCCGAAGTCATAGCAAGCGGCGCCCGGCATAATGGTGTCGAGGTCGATAACGCAGATACCGGAACCGGAAGCCGCGTCAATGAGGATGTTGTTAAGTTTGGTGTCGTTGTGGGTCACGCGCAGCGGAAGCGTGCCGTCGCGCAACTGGGACACGATGAGCGACGCGTCTTTTTCGCGCGCCATAGCAAAGTCGATTTCGTCTTTAACCGACGCCGCACGGCCGAATTTGTCGGCGGCCACCGCTTCTTTGAACAGGCGGAAGCGGTCTTCGGTATTGTGGAAGTTTTTGATCGGCTCGGTCAGCGTCTCGGACGGATACTCCGCGAGCAAGCGCTGGAAGTTGCCGAAGGACACACCGCAGTTATAGAAATCGCTGTCTTTCTGGATTTGCTGATAGGAGATAGTCTCCTCCACGAAGATGTACGCACGCCAGCAGGCATCGTTCTCGTCGCGATAGTAGTTGCCGCCGTTTTCCGGATGGACAACGGTCATGGTCTCGCGCTCGGTGTCGCCGCCGCGTTCGCGGATAATCTCACGCAAGAACTCGGTCACGCCGACGATGTTCTCCATCAGGCCGTCCGGATCCTGGAACGCTTCGGTGTTGATGCGCTGCAGAATGTAGCGGTATTTGCTGCCGTCCGCGCGCTGATAATACGCTTCGTAGGTGTCGTTGATGTGGCCCTCGCCATAGGGAGCAGCCGCAACGAACGTATCGCCGTGGGCAAACTGTTTCGCAGCGCCTTCGACGTTGACTTCACAATCCCAAAATCCCATGGCTTATTCCCCCCACAGATGCTCCGGATACTGACCGGCGGCAATTTTGGAAGCAATCGCGTTGACGACGGCTTCTTTGTCTTCTTTGTAGGTCACGCCGAACCATTTGTCGTCGGTGTGCAGCACTTTGACGGTGCAGGAGCCCTCGTCAATCATCTCTTGCACGACGAACGGCAGGAAGAACTCGCATTTCAGCGGGTTTTTCTCGATGTTTTCGGCGAGGAATTTCGCAAAACGCTCTTTCAGCGTATCGAGGAAGCAGGGTTTGAACGCCCAGCAGTTCATGGACACAATGCTGTTCTCGTCCACGTCCACCCAGTTTTCGCCGTCTTCGGTGAATTGGGTTTTGCCGTCGCGGCGCATAATTTTGGTATGCTCCACGACTTCTTTCAGCATACCGTCGGCACCGACTTCGCAAATGCCGCGCGCCACGTGGCCGTTTTCGGTCAGGGTGTTTTTCAGAACGTAACCGGTCATGCAATAGTTGGTCTCTTTCGCGTTGGCTTCCGGAGTCTCGAGCCAATCGGACATTTTCTTAAACGCTTCCGCGCCATAGTAGTCGTCGGCGTTGATGACCGCGAACGGCTCGTTCACGATGCCGGAGCAGCACATAATCGCGTGGGCGGTACCCCACGGTTTGCTGCGTTCCGCCGGGGCGGTAAAGCCGTCCGGCAGGTTATCGAGGCTCTGATAGACGTAGCGCACGTTGACGTTTTTCGCAATGCGATCGCCAATGGCTTCTTTGAACGCCGCCTCATCCACTTTTTTGATGATGAAGGCGATAGTGTTAAAACCGGCCTGCACCGCATCATAAATCGAATAGTCGATAATCAGGGTGTTGTCCGGGCCAACCGGGTCGATTTGTTTGAGCCCACCGTAGCGGCTGCCCATACCGGCGGCCATGATGACCAAAGTCTTGTTCATAATGTAACGCTCCCTCTGTTTTTGTCTTTTTGGACTTTTATACAAAAAGTCTTTTCTATACTATACCAATTTTTGTGGCATTTTTCAACCTTTATTGCAATTTTTTTGTTGTAATTTTCGTTTTTTTCTTGACATTTCCGGTCAAAAGTTGTACAATGCTAATTGTAAATGGTTTCTTTTTTGTGAAAAGGAAAAGAAAACGCGAAAATTTAATAAGGGGGATTGCATTATGGAGTATACCCGTGTTAAACTCCGCAACGACCTGACCGTCGACGACATCGTGTCGGTGCACTATTTGGAGTACACCCGCACCTTCGCCTTCGCCGGTGAGCTACACGATTTCTGGGAATTCATTTACGTGGACAAAGGCCGTGTGTTTATCACCGCCGGCAACACGGAAATCGCCCTGGAAACGAAACAATTGTACCTTCACAAACCGATGGAATTTCACAGCATCCGCTGTGACGGCGCTTCCACTGCCAACGCGGTGGTGGTCTCTTTTGACGGGGACTGCCAAGCGCTTCATTCCGTCGCCGGGCGTGTCATCAACGCCACGGACGAGATGCGCCCGCTTTTGGCGCATATGGTTTCCGAAGCGCGCGAGGCGTTCTCCTCTCCCCTCGGCGACCCCAACGTAAAAGAATTGCTCCGCCGCGAAGAACAACCATTCGCCTGCGAGCAACTCATTCGCTTGTATCTGGAAGAATTCCTCATTCACCTCGTTCGCGCAGACGTGGCACCGACGGAACAACCGCCGATTCCGATTCAGCAGCAGGATTTCCAAAATCAGCGGCTGAAATCCATCTGCGAATATCTTGAACAGAACGTCGAAAGCCGCCTGATGTTCGAGGACGTGTGCAAACAGTTCTCCATCGGCGCATCGGCGCTGAAAAAGATGTTCCGCGACAACGTGGGATGCGGCGTAATGGAATACTACGGCCGGTGCAAGATTGAGCGCGCCAAACAGATGATTCGGGAGCAGGATATGAACTACACCCAAATCGCCGACGCTCTCCACTACACCACTGTGCAGTATTTCTCCCGCCACTTCAAGCGCTGCACCAAAATGACCCCGTCGGAATACGCCGACTCGGTCAAACGCTATATGCGGCACGGCGGCTGACACAAATAAAAACGACCTTGTGAGTTTCACAAGGTCGTTTCTTTTTTTCTTTATGCCGTCGGGCCGAGTTTGTCGATAATCTCCGCCAAATACTTGCGCACGGACAGCACGTCTTTCATATTGACCGTACCGCTTGCGTCCACGTCGGAGTTTTCAAAAGAAATCGTTACCGGCATCTCTGCCATATACTTGCGCATCAGCAACACGTCTTTCATATTGACCGCGCCGTCGTCGTTGGCATCGCCGTAAAGCGGCGTTTTCACCGAACTGCTCGGGTCGGTAACCACCGGGTCGGTTTCGCTTGTACCCGATTGGCTCGGCATCGTCGGCATTGTCGGCATCGTAGGAAGTGTCATCGACGGGTCGGTCGCGCTCTGCGACGGGTCGGTCACACTCTGCGACGGATCGGTCACACTCTGCGACGGCTCGGTCACGCTCTGCGACGGGTCGGTGGGAACGTCGGACTCGTCGTCCTCACTCTCATCGCCGTCCAGCGGGCCGTAAGTCACCGCAGAATAGTAGTCTTCGGGATAACTGATGGTCTGGCTGACACCCTCTTCGCGGCTATCCAGCGGGCCCATCGTGGTTTTACTGCCGGTACTTTCTTCTCCGTCCAGCGGTTCAAACGCCGCGGCGGAAAAAGACGTAACGATAATCATAGCGACCAGCATAAGCGTAATAACGCAAACACTGACAATACGAAATACTCGTTTTTCCATACAATACCCTCCTTACGACGATATTGTACCATATCCGACCGAAAAATGCAAGCACAAAAAAAGAAGGCGCATCCGGAAAACCGGATGCGCCTTTTGCATTAGGGATAATTTGAAAAACGCGGGAATCTTAGTTCGCCAGCATCTTGCGCAGGGCAAGAACGTCTTTCATATTGACGGAACCGTCACCGTTGACGTCGGCATTCGCTTCGTTGAAATCGCCAACCGGCATATCGGCAAGCAATTTGCGAAGAGCGAGCACGTCTTTCATGTTGATCGCACCGTCGCCGTTCGCGTCGCCCGGGTTCACCTCTTCGGAGCCGGAGGAAGACGGATCGGTCACGCTGGGTTGCGCACGGTAGGCATAGATTTCCATACCGTCGATGTGCAGGGTGTCACCCACACCGTAACTGAACACCACGAGAGAGGTGTCGGCACCGAGACCGGACAGATTGCTGAAGATGGCATCGGTGAGGTCGTCGTTATCCGGCCAAATGATTTGACCGTTCGAATACAAACCGATCGCCGCGAAACCGGACGGGCCGCCGAGATAACCGAGTTGCGATTTAATCTCGATTTTCTCCGGAATACCGTTCGTCATCAGTTCGCCCATAACCGCCATCATCATTTCCTGATTTTGGATGGGAGTCGCGCCCATACCGGCAACGCCGATATCCGCAGTCGCGAAGTCCGCACCGAGGTTGCCCGCCCAAACGAGCACTTTGCCGTCAGTCGGTTGAGACGGGGTGGTCTCGGAGGTCGACGGATCGGTCTCGGAAGAGGACGGCGTGGTCTCGCTCGAAGACGGGGTGGTTTCGGAGGTCGACGGGTTGCTGCCGCCCTCACGATAAGCATACAGAGTCAGGCTCTGGACGCTCGTGATGTCGCCGCTGCCTTCGCTGAACAAGCACACGTTGGCGCTGTTGGTCAGTTTCACCAAATCGGCGGCGTTGGTGAAGACGGAGGAATTGAGCGTACCGCCTTTATCCGACCACGCTTCCAGATACGGAGAATCCTGATAGAAGCCCCAGCAAGCGTAACCGGACGGGCCGCTGGTGTAAGAAGCAACCGCTTCAATCTCATATTTCACCGGAATACCGTTGGCGGCAATGTCGTTGCGGAACGCCTGAGTCAGTTCGTCCACGTTGACGATCGCCACGGTGTTTTTAGAAGTGAAGTCGCGACCGATGTTGCCGGACCACACCGCCACTTTACCGATTTGACCCGGATTCTGGGACGGTTGAGTGCCGGATTGAGACGCGGACGGCGTGGTCTCGGAGGAAGACGGGTTGCTGCCGCCCTCACGGTAGGCATAGAGGGTCAGGCTGTCGATATGGGTGATATCGCCGCCGCCTTCGCTGAACAACCACAAACCGGCGGTCGCGTTCAACTGTTTCAGCGACGCGGCATCCGAAAGGGTGGATTTCGTCAGCGTGCCGCCTTTATCCGCCCAGAACTCCAGATACGGAGCATCCTGATAGAAGCCGTAGCACGCATAGCCACTCGGGCCGGACACGTAGTTGGCAACCGCTTCGATTTCGTATTTGGTCGGAACGCCGTTCGCCGCAATGTCGTTGCGGAACGCTTGGGTCAACGCATCCTCGTTGATAGCAGCAAAGCCGTTGGATTTCGAGGTGAAGTCGCGGTTAATCGTACCGGACCACACCACCACTTTACCGGTTTGACCCGGGTTTTGAGACGGGTTTTGGGACGGCTGCGTGCCGGATTGAGACGCGGACGGCGTGGTCGGTTGCACACTGCCGCCGGACAACGCGAGATTGGTCAGCGTGCCGATACCGCCGCGATACTCGCTGACGATGAGGGTCACTTCGCCGGCAGCCGCCAAGGTGAAGTCCACGTGGCCGGCTTCTTCGTATTTGCCTTCCGGCACGTCACCGGCAGCAGTACGCACCATCAGGTCAGGCGAAGGTTCGCCGGATTTGGTCGCGCTGAAGCGATAAGAGCCGGCAGCGAGGTTCAAGGTCTGGGACGCTTTCACGTCCACTCCGCCGGTGGCATCCAAGGTCAGGGTGCCGTTCGAATAATTAACAAGAGAGGCTTGGGCGGCATCCATCGCCGTCCAGTTGCCGGTCAGTTCGGTAGAACCACCCTGCTGGCTCGGTTGAGTCGCGGACGGAGTGGTCTCGGACGGAGTGGATTGAGACGGGGTCGTCGGCTGCACGCTGCCGCCGGACAGGGTGATGTTGGTCAGAGTACCGATACCGCCGCGATACTCGCTGACGATAAGAGTCACTTCACCGGCAGCCGCCAAGGTGAAGTCCACGTGACCGGCTTCTTCGTATTTGCCTTCCGGCACGTCACCGGCAGCAGTACGCACCATCAGGTCAGGCGCGGGCTCGCCGGATTTGGTCGCGCTGAAGCGATAGGAACCGGCAGCGAGGTTCAAGGTCTGGGACGCTTTCACGTCGATACCGCCGGTGGCATCCAAGGTCAGGGTGCCGTTCAAGTAAGAAACGAGCGACGCTTGGGCGGCATCCATCGCCGTCCAGTTGCCGGTCAGTTCGGAACCGCCCTGCTGGCTCGGCTGAGTCGCGGACGGAGTGGATTGAGACGGGGTCGTCGGCTGCACACTGCCGCCGGACAGGGTGATGTTGGTCAGAGTACCGATACCGCCGCGATACTCGCTGACGATAAGGGTCACTTCGCCGGCAGCCGCCAGCGTAAAGTCCACGTGGCCGGCTTCTTCGTATTTGCCTTCCGGCACGTCACCGGCAGCAGTACGCACCATCAGGTCAGGCGCGGGCTCGCCGGATTTGGTCGCGCTGAAGCGATAAGAGCCGGCAGCGAGGATCAAGGTCTGGGACGCTTTCACGTCGATACCGCCGGTGGCATCCAAGGTCAGCGTACCGTTGCTATAAGAAACGAGAGATGCTTGGCCGGCATCCATCGCCGTCCAGTTGCCGGTCAGTTCGGAACCGCCCTGCTGGCTCGGCTGAGTCGCGGGCTGGGACGGAGTGGACTCGCTCGAAGACGGCGTGGTCGGCTGTGCACCGTCACCGGTCAAGGTGAGGTTGGTCAAAGTTCCGATGCCGCCGCGATACTCGCTGACGATAAGGGTCACTTCACCGGCAGCCGCCCACGTGAAGTCCACGTGACCGGCTTCTTCGTACTTGCCTTCCGGCACGTCACCGGCAGCAGTGCGCACCATCAGGTCAGGCGCAGGCTCGCCGGATTTGGTCGCGCTGAAGCGATAGGAACCGGCAGACAAACTCAACGTCTGGGACGCTTTCACGTCGATACCGCCGGAGGCATCCAAGGTCAGCGTACCACTCGAATACGTAACAAGCGATGCCTGAGAAGCATCAAGCGCCTCCCAACTGTCCGTCAGCAGGTTTTCCGCCGAAGTGGACAGACTGAAACACAACGTCGCGGTGCAGAGCATGGCCACAACCGCGCAAACCGTGATCAGCCGAAGAACGGATTTTTTCATAGGTTTTCTTCTCCTTCAATAAAATTTTTATAAAAAGTCCGCCGCGTTTACGGCCTCATTTTATAACCCTGCCAGTTTCTTGCGCAGTGCAAGAACGTCTTTCATATTGACGGCGCCGTCCGCGTTCATATCGGCGGCTTCGAGGTCGAGATCTTCGGTCATACTCGCCAAATATTTACGCAGCACAAGCACGTCTTTCATATTCACCGCACCGTCTCTGTTCACGTCGCCCGCCGTCACCGTCGGGTTGGTTTTCGGGGCAGTCGTCGGCTCTTTTATTGTGGTTTTCGGGGCAGTCGTCGGCATGGTACGGGTGTTCGGGTCCGCCGCGGTGTCCATCTCGAGCAAGATGTTGTCGAGGTAGATGTTCTTGTTCAGCACCTGCGAGCCGAAGTACAGATAAAACGCGCCGGCATCGGTATAGAAGCTGATGTTGCGGCCTTTATCGGAAGCACCGTCTTTTACGGTGAATTCGTACTCAATCGTCGTCCACGTGCGGGGCTGAATGATGTTCGAGCCGGTCAGGTTTTTCGCTTGGCCGTTTTTCTCGGAGGGATACCACTCGTCGTAGTTATATTCCTTCTCCTCCGGCGAACGAGCACCACCGCCGATGCAAAGAAGCACGAACGGATAGAAATCCTGCGCGTTATCCACGTCGAGGTACACGTCCATCTTGAAATGGAAAGTGTCACCATCTTTGAACTCGCCGTAAGGATACAGGATATCGCCGATGCCTTTCGGTTGGATACCGATCATCACGCGGTCGTAAATCATCTGCACCTGCACACCGCTGCCTTCGCGGTCGGGCAACTCGGCAACCACTTTGCTTTTGCCCACTTCCGAACGGACGGGGCTTTTGATTTTCGTGTCGTCCACCGGCTCGAAGTTTTGGTCATACAGCACCACGTGCTGACGCTCGGAAACGCCGGTTTCGGTGGCGTTAAGCATTACGTTGTGGTCTTCCGCCGTAAGCATCACGTTGTGGTCCTCCGCCGCGAACGCCGAGAACAACGGTGTCGCCGCCAAAACCACCACTAACAACACGGAAGTAAACGCAAATACCGCCGAAAACACCTTTTTCATGGCAGAACAACTCCTTCTTTATATTGGTCCTTATATTATAACAAAACTATACGATTTTCGCAATAGATTTTTGAAAAAAACACGAATTTTTGTGGTATTTGACCAAATCCCGTAAAAAAGGAAAAACGGGTAAGTTCAAAACGAACTTACCCGTTTTCTTATTTGGATTTAGTCCCGTGCCACCGGATTAAACCCAAGGTTTACTCAACCCTCAAAAATTACTTTTTGCGGGCGAAGCAAAGCACAGCAGCGGACGCAGACGCGAGAACCACAGCAGCGGCCGGAATCATAGAACCGGTAGACGGCACAGCGGCGTTGGTCGTCGGAGCAGCGGTCGGAGCAGTGGTCGGAGCAGCGGTCGGCTGGGTAGCCGGGGCTTCGGACGGCTCGGTCGGCTCTTCGGACGGCTCGGTCTCGGACGGCTCGGTCTCGGACGGCTCAGTCTCGGACGGCTCGGTCTTGGCAATGATGTTCACGGAACCGGCAGCAACTTCGGTATTCACATCAGCGAAGTCAACATCGATGTTGGAAGCAGGATCCGGGCAGGTAGCAGAAACAGCATAGGAACCCACGCCGCCTTTGACGTCGAAGGTCACGTTGGCGATGACACCGGTATCGGTGACGTTCGCCATCTCTTTGGCGTCGAACACGAGTTTAACAAGACCCGGCTCTTTTTCGTTCGGGGTGACGTTGAACGCCGGAGCTTCGGCTTTGTTGAAGGTAAGAGCAGAGGTGTCATAGGTCATCTCGATGATGAAAGCCCAGATACCGTCATTGGTGGTGGCATTCAAGGGGAGAACGACCTGAGCGGTGCCCTCTTCAACTTCGACGTTGTCGAAAGCGAGAGCGAAGGAAGCGGCGGAAGCGGTCACGCAAAGGCTCATAACGAGCAGAGCAGACACGAGGATAGCAAGTACTTTTTTCATGGTTTTTAATCTCCTTTTTCTAAATAATTTTTCTGAATATTTCAGAACTCTCTGACAGAGTTTCTGACAATTTACGGTCCCTTTCCGTTTGAAAAGGAATGCTCATATTATTGTTGAGCGATGTATTTACGCAGGCCAAGAACGTCCTTCATGTTGACAGCACCATCTTGGTTGTAGTCAGCAGCAGCTTGGTTGATTTCCACCGGGAGATCAGCAAGCAGTTTGCGGAGAAGAAGAACGTCTTTCATGTTGACCAAACCGTCGTCGTTCGCATCACCATAGGTGACAGTGGCAGAAGACGGCTCGGTCACGGCAGACGGCTCAGTCTGGCTGGCAGACGGCTCGGTCTGGCTGGCAGACGGCTCGGTCGAAGCCTGAGACGGAACGGTGAAGCTACCGCTGTGAGCAACATACAGGGTGAGGCTGTTCACGTGAATCACGTCACCGCTGGTGTCGCAAGCAAGACCAAACTGGACTTTCGGGCCCATTTTGGCGAGGTCAGCGGAAGTGAACACAGCAGAGTTCACGTTGCTGCCCTTGTCCGCCCAGCACTCGAGATAACCATCAGAGGTCTGAGCAGTCGACTCTTCATAGAAGAGGTAGGAAGCGTAGCCGGAATCACCGGAAACGTAGGCTGCATCCGCCTCAACAACGTAAGCGACCGCCGGACCATTGGCAGCGACATCGTCACGGATGGCCTGGGTCAACTCGTCGATTTTGAAGAGGGCAATGGTGTTGTTGGTGACCATATCCTCGCCAATTTCGCCGGTCCACAGAACCTGTTTGTTTTGGATGTCCTCCGGTTTAACGGACGGCTGCGGAGCCGCAGTGGTCACCGGTTTGGCACCGGCGGAGTGGGTGGCAACCAGTTTGATGGTGCCGACGTGGCCGGTATCACCGGAGCCATCGGAATACAGGCAGATGCTAACTTTCAGACCCATCAAAGCGAGGTCAGCAGCATCCGTCCAGGAAACGTTCGTCATTTCCTGACCTTTTTCCGATTGACCCCACCACTCGTGGTAGTTGTCCGGAGTGGCAGCAGTCATCTCATCATAGAAACCGAAAACCGTGTAACCACTCGGACCGTCTACAAAGTAAGAGTCAGCAGAGGTCAGGGTGTACGCAGTAGCGGGACCGTTCTGAGCCAAGTCATCACGGATCGCCTGGGTCAAGGAGTCATCGCTGTTGATGATTGCCACAGTGTTTTTGGTGGTGAAGTCCATGTCAATAGTGCCTTCCCACACAACCACGTCGTCCGCAGAAGCGGTAACCACGCCGGTCACGAGGGTTGCACCAATGACCATCGCAAGGGTAAGAACCAGTGCGAGAACCTTGGACAATTTTTTCATGGGTATCTCCTCCTATTTCATTTACTATCTTCTGTTCGTCGCCGTCGGCAGTGGTGTGGCACTACCCCGCCGACAGCGAGCAATCGAACACAACTTAATGGTGGACAGCCGACTTATTCAGCGGTGCCCTTTTTCTTGGTCAGCACGTAAGCAGCTGTTCCGCCGCCACCTGCAACGACCACGCCGATGAGAATCCACAGCCAGGTAAGGCTGCCCTTCTCCTCCGGCTCGACAGGATCACCGTCCGCATCGGTAACGGTGGTCTCAGCCTTGGTAACCTCGGCAACCATTGTCTCCGTACCGGTGCCCGTGCCAGTGCCGGTAGCGGTCACTTCCGCTCCGGTGCCGGTGCCGGTACCCGTAGCGGTGCCGGTGCCGGTGGCTTCGGTAATCACGACTTTTTTGGTGCCGATAACGTCACCGTTTTTGTTGGTGACTTTCACCACTTTCGTGGCGGTGGTCGGCGGAGTGGTCACAACCACTTTCTTGGTGCCGACAACGTCACCGTTTTTGTCGGTGACTTTCACCACTTTCGTGGCGGTAGTTTTCTTTTGGGTCTGAACCGTTTTTTTGGTGGTAGCCACCGTTTTCTTGGTGGTGGGAGTTTCAAAGGCGTTTACCACTTTTTTGGAAGCGATGTTGTCTTTGTTGTCGATTTCCACCAAACCGTCAAGACCGGTTTTCACGCTCTTGTCGAGCATGGTGTATTGCATATTGAAGAGTTTGGATTTGTCGGAGACTTTCCAAATGGTGATGTCGTCGATGATGTAGTCGCCGTTGGTGAAGCTCACCGAACCGTCGGGGTTCTTGGATTTCGTCGCCATGCAGAATTTGGACTCGGTGGTGGCGTTCATGCCGCCGTAGACACCGTAGGCCTCTTTACCGCCTTCACCGACGAGCGAGCAATAGTAGGTTTTGCCGTTGTCGACGATAGCACCGATCTGAGTCCAGGTTTTCGCCGGAACTTCCCAGTAGTCGTCCGCCGGAATCCAAAGCTCGTTGGTGCCCATATACTGAATTTTCGGCAGGAAGGTTTGGGCGGTGTCGGTGTAAACCCACATGGAGAAGAACAGAGACACATCTTGTTTGTCGGTCACATCGCTGACATATTTGCCGATGATGCTGCCGATATCTTTGCCGCCGCCTTCGTTGATGACCTGCTCATACGCCGTGAGGAAGTTGTCGGACTTGTCAACGTATTTCGAAGTCTCGGAAGCACCTTTTTTCGGGTAGTGGTTGGTCATCACGAACGAAAACTCGCCGCCTTTGTGGTCGAGCTGTTTCGTTTTGCCGGACTTTTTGCCGTAAACCTTGTCACGGTTGGAAACAAGAAGGCCCTTGCCGGAGTGACCGGAGGTAAGCGTAAGGTCACACGCCGGAATGAAGTGAGCCGGCTGATCGCCGTAGTCCAAGTAGCCGGGGAAATAGCCGGCAGCCTCGGGCGACGAAACGCCGTCAAAGGTTTCTCTATACACGACTTGGATGCCGCCGTCATTGGGGCCGGCAGACGTGTACTGTATCGGACGAACGACCATCGGGTTGCTGTTCGTGGCGGCAGAAGCCGGCAGAACCAACAAGACGGAAGCCATCAGTGCGACACAGAGGGTGATGCAGAGTGTTTTTTTCATAGAAAAAACCGCCTTCCTTGAAGAATAATTATCGGTTAAGCGGGTCACTTAATACACCTTTTTCGGGGAATTTCCCGAAAAAAGGGTGCAAAATGCCCGCAAAATCGCTATTTATATTACTTTTATACTCTTATTTTTAACTGTTGTCAATAGGAAAGTTGAAAAAATTAACGAAAATTACAAAAAATCTTTGAAATCTACTTGGTTTTCGTTAAAATTACTCAATTCCGGTTGCCGCTTTTTCAAAAAGCTGGTACCAGCTGTACACGTGGTGCACCGCAATGCCGTACTTTTCGAGCCCGGTGTCGATAATCATGTGCTGAAGCTTGTCCATCTCCTCGAGCATCACGTCCCGTCCGACGGAGGAATACGTAATTTGGGGCGGGATATCGTCAATGGCGAGATCCAAGCAAGGTAACATCGTCTCACAGCCGACCACGAGGCGTTTGTTATATTTCTTGGCATACGGGATATAGCGGTCAGTACCGAATACCATTTGGCGAGCCGCCTCCCGACGGTACGCCATGACGGTAACGGTATCGCAGGTGTCAAACACCACGTCAATGATGTTCATTTCCTTTCTGCCGATTTTCACGACATCCGTCTCACGCAAATCGCCACACACGTCGGTTTCCAGCTCTAACCCGTTATGGTGGAGACGCTGGGAAATATACCGCATCAGGATGGCGTACTGCTGGAAATAGTGCGAACGGCGTTCGTTGAAGTCGGAGATGGAGTGCGGCTCCACATCAATGTGGGCAGAGGTGAAACGTTCCTCCGGCTCGGAGAACGCATTGTAAAACGCCACCGAGTCGATGAAGCTGTCGATTTCCGGATAGTGACGGTCCGGGTCAATCCAGCGACGGCAACGGTCACGGGATACGCCAGTCATGGCGGATACACGAATGCCAAGGTCACGGCAACGTGCCACAAAGCGTTGGACATCCGAATAACTGGCACCGAGAGGGTCCCCCACCTCGCCGTCCGCATACATACCGGTAACGTCGAGGTAAATCTCGGACACGTGGTTGTTTTTCAGGTGACGCATAATTTGCTCATGACCGACACCACGGGCAAAGCCTTTAATGCCGGACAAATCCCACCACCAGGTGCCAATGTCAAATTTCTTGCCGTCAACCTCGCCGGAAATGCCCGGTCGTGATTGGAGCTCTCTCTCTCTCAAATCGTACTGGTCTTTCATAAGTCTTTCGGTCAACGCGGAAGCTCCGCAATGACACTGGCTCCTTTCTCGATTTTGTCGTTTGCGATAAACAGACTCCACGTTTGGAGTGTTTCATCAAATTCACAGGGTTGCTCAATTCCGTCCACAAAATAGCGGGCTTTATCCCCCGCAACACGACGGATTTTAACTGTTAAGGGTTTGCCCTTTACAAGCACCTTTCCCTCCACTCCGTCGAAGGGCCCTTTGGCAGCCGGACGAATAACTACCCCCTCATATTCGGGGCAAACGCCCAACACGTCACGCACGAACAGCTTCATCGTTACGTTTGAACTGCCCGTCTGCCAATCGTTCATAGAATCGCCGTCAATATTCAACGCCGCATTATAGCCGTAGGAGTTGGGCATAACAAACGGAGACAGCGATGTAAAGTCGTGCGTAATGGGCAATGCCTTTACAAGCTCTTTCCAGCCGTCTTCCGCAAAGCCCATACGGAACAGTGCCATGATAGCAAACATAGAAGCGTGAACGTAGACAGCTCCGTTTTCGGCGGTGCCGGCGGGGAGCTTGTTGATACGACCGAAGCCCACCGCATCCTCTGCGAAGGGATGAGAGAAGGTCAAAACGCCGTATTTTGTATCCAGCGACATCAAGTCGTCACGAATTTGCCAACGCATCGACGGGTCTTTTTTCAAAAGCCCGGTCATCACCCAGAACGCAAGGGATGTGCTGCTCACACGGTCGAGCCCGTCGGGGTCGCAAAAGCTTCCCACAAGATAATCACGATGGTCGCCCCAACCGTGGATAATGCGTTTTACCCCTTTGTCGTTTTCCACAACGCCGTAGGTGCGTAATCCCTGCTCCATCCGATTGGCGACCACTTTATATCGCTCGATTCTCTCGGCGTAGCGTTTTTCGTCTAACCGACCGAGCAATTCAATCATCTCGTTCAGGTTTTGCCACACCTGGGCACACGCCATAACGGAAACGCCGGTGCCATATTCAACGTCCGGGTCTTTCGAAACGCCGAGGCCGTCCAACGCATCGTTCCAATCGCCAAACAATACCCGCACACAACCCGTTTCTTCGTCAATCTGGCGGAGGAGATATTCCAAAATGCGTAACATATGCTCCAACACGGTGTCATGCTCCGCACTCTTGCGAACAAGGCCCTCGCCGGTCAACCGTGCACCGGGGTTTTTGTTTAGAATATCGTAGTAGCCGCAATCCTCCTCCAAAATGGAGAAATCACCGGTAAACTTGAGATAGGTCACAATCGTGGAGATGACCCACACGCCTTGGTCAATGAAAGGACGTACATCCATACGGGGAACGTCGCCCTCATACGCCGGCAACGAATACTGACGGGGACAACGGCCGGACGGGTCGGTGAAGCTGATGGCTTCGATAATCTTTTTACGGCTATCCTCCGGACGCCAAATCAAGTAGGCCTCCAGTGCCTGCATCACATCTCGGATACCGATAAGCGAACCGGCTCCGGTTTGGGCATAGCCCTTAAGCATGGCACAAAACTCAATCTGTTTTTTGAGGTGTTCAAAGAAATGGTTCAGCTTGCCGTCTGTCAGGTTGCCGGATTGCAGATTCGAGAATGTCATCTCGAAATCATCGTGTTTGGAAGATTCCAGCTCGTCGATAGCCGCAAGGTACGCATCCGTCTCTTTTGCAGACACCCGATGCGTCAGCAGCTCGTCCAGCGGTTTTGTATCCTCGCAACGGACGGTGTAGATGAGCTGAGCATCCCACCGAGCACGACCGCCGGCGGAAAGCTCCATCGTAAGGGAGTCGGCAAACACGCCCACGTCGTTAAACACGGTGACGTGTTTCGGGTTGTCCCAGTGACCGGTAAAATACTTGTAGCCACTGTGGAGACTACCGTGAACACCGCCCACCACCGAAAAACGAGAAGTGTTTTCCTCAGCGGAAAGCAGGGTGCCGTTTTCGATATCAAAAGCACGAGACCACGTGCCGAAGTTGCTCACTTGTTTCGTGCGGCTGATCATCACACGAATTTGAGCGGTGAACGGAGCTAATCCCCCGTCTGCCGGTTTTTCACCAACACGAATTTCCTTAAACCAGCGGGTCTCGCCGCATTCGCCCAAGGTATACTCCAAATGAGGGCAAAAATACGACGAAAGCCAACACTCTTTTTTCTCGTTACCCAAATTCTCCGCCGTAGCCGTAAACAGCATCTTGCGGTCTTTGGTCGTGAACACACGAACAGAGAAACGCATTTCGCATGCCTCGGCCACATAGGTCACACAAGAGGAGTTAAACACGGTGTAGCGTTTGACGTCATCCTTTTGGAAAGGTGCGGCGAACACCGGGAAGGTTTTGTAGCCCTCCCCCGTTTTTACACCGACGAACCACGCCGCACGGGGCTCCTGCCCCTCGGCACTATACAGCAGCGGGCTGAACGCTCCGTCGTTACAGTGCATATACCCGGAGGTGTATGCCCAAAAGTTAAATCCATCATTTCCATAGACGTAGCGATTCTCGCCATCATCACGAGGAAGCGATAAAATATCACGTTTGGAAATATAATAACATCCCGAAGGGATTTTCTTATCATTATATTCCCCGTTCATAGCATCTGCGTACGCCGCAGACAGCGATTCCAGTCGTTTGAAAAGTTCCGGCTGCATATCGTATTTCCTCCTAACGGTGCCTGTAGATTGGTTGAGGCGGCACTTTTTCGAATTGGAACGATAGTTTTATAATTAAGTATAGATATATAATATATAATACCTAATTTATACTTAATTAGAAAGCTATCGTAGGATTGGACTGCTTTCCGCACAAACGACCGCACTCCGACTTTCGGAGTGCGGTCTTATTTGCACAGAACCCACAGGGGAATCCATTAACCGACGATACCCGTACGCTCAATGGATTGGATAAAGAATTTCTGCGAGAACAGGTAGAGCACCAACAGCGGCACGATACACATCAGTGTCGTGGTGGCGGTTACGATGTCCTTATACGCCTCTTTATCCTGTGCCGCAATCACGCTAACCGTTCCCGTCGTTTGTTTTTGGTCAAACGCATAGGCGATACTGTTCAGCATCTTGGCGAGTGTGTTCGGGCTATAGAACAGGTTCGTATAGGTGTTGTCACCCCATTGCCACACAAAGGAGAACAGGAAAACTGTCACCATAATCGGCACTGCCGATTGCAGCATAATGAGGAAGAAGGTTTTGAACGGGCCAGCACCGTCAATAGCGGCGGCTTCGTCCACTTCCTTCGGAATGCCACGGAAGAACTGACGGACAAGGTAAATGTACAGTCCGCAGCGAGCGGCACAAGCGGTTAAGCCGAGACAGATAAAGGGCCAGAAGCCACCGTTCAAGTTGAACATTTTGAAGTTCAAGAACTGGGGAATCAACACGACCTGCGTCGGCACAACCATACAGATAACGACCAGCACAAACAGCAGGTCACGACCCTTGAAGTGGAAACGGGCAAAGCCGTAACCCACAACTGTGCAAGAGAAGGTTTGGGTCAAGCCCGCAATAAGGCAAAGCAGGAACGAACGTCCCAGGTTGCCCCAGAAACGGGCGATGACGATAGCATCCGAGTAGTTAGAAATCGTAAAGACTTTCGGGATAACCTTAACGGTTTGGTCGTAGACGTCTTTCACGCTCATGAACGAAACGGAAACCTTCATCAGCAAGGGCTGTAAAATAAGGAAGCATGCACCGATGACGAATGCCAAGCGGAAAATAAAACCTGCCGCTTTGGAAATCATCTGTTTTCTTTTATAGGAGCTGCCCAAAAATGCACGTTTCTGGACCGCCGCCGTTTCGTTATTACTCATGATAAAACACCCTCTTTGCCATCAACGAGAACGCAATGCCGAGCACGATGCCGATGATGATGAAATACACCCACACCGAGGCGATTGCCGTTCCGAAGTCTTTAAGACCGGCCATCTGGTTTTTCACGTGGTTGATAACCGGGTTGGAGATATTGGTGAACGAGTCGATAATCGTGTAAATCACGTTCAGGAGCAGGTACGGGCCGCACATCGGGAACGTAATCTTCCAGAAGTTTTCCCAAGCGGTAGCACCCTCAATACTGGACGACTCATAAATGGACGGGGAAATCGTATTCAGACCACTCATAAAGATGATAATCTGCAAACCGGATTTGATAATAACGTCATACAACTTTCCGCTCAAGTCGGTCATAAAGTTGATGATGCTTTCCGGCATACTGCCTTCCAGCAGTTTGTTGACGATCTCCGACGAGGAAAATCCGCTTCCCATTGCATTCGCAGCATCGGAAGCACTACGTGCCATCAACTGATCCATAAGGCTGTTGGAGTCCATCGATGCGAGAACACCGGTGGAGAGAACAACCGGAAGGAAGAAAATTGCACGAGCCGCCGCACGGCCTTTGAACTCACGGCTCAAAATCAGAGCGGAGAAAAAGCTGAACGGCACAACGATGATGGTGTCCAGTGCCATATTCTCGATAGCGGTCATCAAACGTTTGATGAAGCTGGGGTCAACAAACAAGATGTGGTTGTAGTTTGCCCAGCCTTTTGGCTCCAGCGTGTAGCCGGTGGCACCGACGATTTTGATGTCGTTGAAGCTGAACACCAACGACTGAATCAGCGGGATCGCATAGAACAGCAGAAAACCAATCAAAAACGGGGCAATAAACACCCAACCGGTGTTATTGCGGCGTGTCATCAGTTTACCGCCGCCACGACGAGGGGATTTCACAGCGTTTTCTTTTTTACTCATTGTGCGTTCCCTCCTTTCGTGGTTTTAACTTTCAAGTAGCTTCCGGCATCTACATCGCCGTAAGGGCTGTTGTATGCATCGACACCGTAGTTTACGACTACGCCGTTGCCGTTGTCATACGAAACAACCACCACGTTGTCGGTCAAACGCTCATATCCCACCATGTTGGCACCGTAAACGTCCGAAAGGGCGTCAGTCACGGTGTTGGACACGGTTTTAATCGTGTCCTTGATGGTGGAGTACGTCACCGCATAGTACTGATCGTACTTGGTGTACTTCACGTGGCTGTTATCCGCAGCGATAGCGGTGAAGTCCGGCACACTGCCGGTCTCAATGCACTGCAACGTGTAGTAGTTGGTATCCGCCTCATTGTTCCACACGTCAGCGGTGTACGTCATCGTACCGGAAAGAATCATCTGGGTGAACGGCACACTGTATGCGATAATCGGGTGAGCGTTGCTGGTCATCGAAACTTGGGATGCCACATCAAGAGACGCCAACGCATACTCATTGGCACCACGGGACAGCAGCCCGTATTTCTCGGCGGTTTCCGCAAGAGTCTTTTGGGTGTCGGCTTTGGACTTGTTACGAGTCACAAAGTTGTCACGGGAATAGTCACCGGACAAATCCGACGCCGCATAGGTAAGACCCAGCGTTTCGATATCCATTTTCGCATCATAGCTGTCAAGGAAAGAGGTCAGCGTTTTCTTGCTCTTTTCGGGCGAGAGAACGTAGCCATAGAAGCCATCCTCATCCACCATGAAGTTCGAAATGTTGAAGTCCGCCTTATACGCCGACTCACGGAGAATACCACGAGCCGCACCGGAGGTGGTAGTAAAGCCATCGAACATCTTGTTGCGGTAGACGTACTGCGTATCCGCTAACGGATAGAAGCTACCGCCGAGGCTCTTAACGGTATCGGCAAGGGATTGCATCTCTTTTGCCGAACCAACCTTGCTCTCGGTTTTCACTTTGCTTTGGATAACCGCTTTCACGCCGCCCTTAGACCACGCATCGTACTGGACGATAAGCTTGTTATCCGGAAGCATTCCGGCAATTTCTTTGGTCAAATCCTCCGCCTGCTTAAAGGTGGTCAACGGAACAATGTATTCGGTGGGAACACCGACGACGGTTTTGATATCGTCAATCGAACCGATGAACTCCACCGAGACAGGCATCTTGTCCGCCGCAACGGCATCCTTGGAGAGCTTGCCCTCCGCCTGCAAACGAGCCTTATAGCTCTTAGCGATGTCCACCCACGAGGTAGCGGTTTTTTCAAGGAAGGTGTAGTCCGCTTGAATCGGATCGAGCACCGCCTCGTTGGCGTAGGTCGTAACGGTGACGTTATCGTCTGCACTCATACGAACCTGCTCAGTATCCACCAGCTGGTAGTAGAAACCGCCGTAACCGGGAGCCGTTTTGCTGGTGCAGGGGTTCACTGTCATATAAGCGGTGGCGTCTGCACCGGTGGCCGTAGCGTACATAGAACCGTCTTTATTGGAGAGACCGTACATCGGGAAATAGAGGTTTTTCTTTTCGGAGGTATTGGTCTTTTGGCTCTGTGCGAAATCACGGCCATAGAATTTTTCTTGATACACGGAGGTGCCGGATGCCGCCGTCTGCCCCAGTTTCACAATAGCACCGGAGCCGTCCGGCAACAGCATCTCTGAGGATGCCATTCCGTCTTGCGTGTTCCAGTGAGGAAGCAGCGTAACACCCTGGATGATAACACCGCCGGAGGTCTTTATCTCCTCGGTCGGAACATCCACCACCAAACGACCGTCTTTCAAGGTGTAAACCATAGAAACGGTATAGTAGTTTGTGATACCTTCTTGGTCCACATAACCAACCGCTTCGAGCTGAGCCTCTCTATCCTCCATCGTAAAGCCGGCACCCTCTAAATATTTGAGGACGTTTTTCTTTTCGATAGCAGACGGGGAGGTCTTCAACACACGAAGTTGACCGAGTTCCTCGGCTTTCAGGTATTTTTCCGTAATCGCCGATTTGGTCTGCGGGTCATCAATGGTTTTCATATCCACGAGCGAATAATACTTTTTAAACTTGTATTGGTCGGAGGTGCTTTTCAGAGAATTGAGAATCTCGTCAAACTTCTCCACCGTCATCGCCTGAGGATAGAGCGGAAGGTTTTGTTTTTTACCGAACAGATATTTGATTTTGAAGCCTTTATCCTGCTTCTCCACCTGGAACTGTCCGTATTGGACGCTTTCGTCGAAGTTGTTTTCCTCAGTCACCGTCTCGGTAGTGGTACCGATGGTGGTAACCAACAGCTGGGACGAATAGGTGCCCAGTTTGTTTTGGTTAAACGAGGTACGGTTTTGCGGGTTCGAATACCACACCGAGCCGTCTTTCGTTTTCACCGCCACTTCGGTGGTCTTTTCGTTGAAATACAACGTAAGGCCGTTGTCCGAAGCCATTTCGGTCATATTCTTAATGCCGAAATCACTTTGTTGTTGTTCGTATTTTTGATCGTTCGTGTTCCATTTGTTCACATCTTGCAAAGACATCGACGCGAACAACGAAGCGGTCGAGGAACATCCCGTCAAGCCGAGGGCAAGACACAGGACCGCAACGAGCGACAAAATGCGTTTCATCTTTTGTCCTTTCATCTTGCTCACACCCTTAACTGAATTTCCGTAACCACGCCCGCAATGTAACTGTACAGCGAGTCAAACATACTCGCAAACAGAACCATCAAGAACATGATAAACACCATACCGAACAAGGTCAACAGCACGGTAAATACCGCCTTGCTAAGCGTAAACTGGTGAACCGTCAAGTTGCCGATGAAGGCATACATAACAAAGAACACCGAGCCGATACCGCTGATAATTCCGAGGAAGCCGGATTCCTCAGCGGTAAACCAATAGCTGACCGGGATATACAGGAAGTTGGTCACAATCCACGGCACCGTCGCATAACACAGCGACATATAGATGTCACGGAAACGACCCTCGCCGTCCACCAAGGCGGTAACCGACCAGTTGGCGATACACCACAGGAAGAACGGGAACAGCACATTCGCCATTTCACGAATGACACTGTAGGTACGCTCGTTGATATCGTTGAAAATGAAGCCGGTGTACACCTGCTTGCAAATCACGGACAAAACGAACAGACACATCAAAATGATGCAGGCTCCGAGATCGCCCTGCCCCTCAAAACGCATTTCATACACGCCTTGAATCGGGTGGGAGATGATGTTGCCGGAATATTTAAGACCTTTTACAGTCTTATTGTTTTTCCAGTTTTTCATCCGTTCTCCGCCTCCTTCCGTTTCTTCGCATTCACACGTTTTACGATTTTCAAAACGAATACGAGAACCACGATGCCGAGAATCGTCAAAATAATCGGCATAAACCATTGGGCGAGAACATCTTTACGAAGCTCCGACCACGCTTTGGAGTACCACGATTTGTTGTTGCACAGCTTGAACAGCTCGCTGGCTTTCTCGTAGTCACCTTTCCAGTAAGCGGTCTTACCGAGGCCGAGGTAAGCCAGGTCGTAGGTTGCGTCATAATCGAGCACCTCGTCCCACACCTCGGAAGCGGCGGAATACTGACCGTCTTTTTCCAACTGAATTGCGTTCATTACCGCTTCGGCAAACGCCGTCCGTTTATACATATAGATAGAACGGCTGTTGCTGTCGAGAGCGTAAATGTAACTACCGCTTTGTGCCAACGCAATCGGGGTCTTCATACCGCCGGCAGAAATATCCGGGCCGCTGAAAGCGTAAAGCAGATATCCCTCGAAGTTATACACAAAGATGTGGTTACGTTTGTTATCGAGAAGTGCGTATGTACCGTAGGTGCCGCAAGACACGTCGGTAATCTGGGAAAGGCCCTGATAGCTGGCGTCCTTATTGAGGATGGTATCCAGCACATCCGCATCACCGATAGGCGGCATATATCCGTCACGTTTCAAGATATCCGAGCCCATCATATTGAGGCGGCGAACAAGTGCACCCTGCTCGGTACCTTTTTTGGCTTTAATTTCCGACTGCACCGTCGATTCGTTGGAAGCGGCGAGCGTGGAATAGATAAAGCCGGAGGCATCGAGGTCAATGTTGTTGTAGTTGATCGGGACGAAGGTTTCGATACGTTCCTTTTGTGCCTCGGTATACACGTATCTCTTCATAAACTTGGTGAACGGGTCGATGGTAACCTTACCGGCGGCAAGGAAACCGTCAAACTTGCCCTCGTCGTTGAAGGTCACGATACCTTCGTTGACGTTGGTCGCCACGACATAAATACGGTCGGTACGGTCGACCACCAGCTTCGACGGGATATAACGCTCAACGAATTCCTCGTCGATAATCGAGCTGTCTTTGGTGCTCGGTGCACCAATCGTCTTTTCGAGGTTAAGCTTTGCCCCTGCACCGTCGCCCTCAACCACAAAGCAGTAGATGTTGTAGGTGCTGGTGTCGGTGACGTAAATTTTACCCTCATCGGTCACAAAAATACCGCAAGGTTTGGAGAACGGCACGTATTTTCCTTTGTCGTAATAGCCACGCCAGTCAGACACAAGGTTGAGCTGTTCATCCATTTTGATGAGGGCGTTGTCTTTTTCCGTATCGCCGTTGGCGGTAAGATAGACAAATCCGTCTTTTGCATAGACGTCAATGACTTTTTTGAGGTCACCCACGCCGAGTGCCACACCGTCCACCTTGCGAATCAAGGCGTACGGGTTCGGGCATTCGATGGTGTTGCCCCAACAGTCATACGTATAGGAGGCAAACGCCGACGTCGGCATATCCACCGAGGCGGCCGCCCCCGCTGTCTGTTGATCGGCACCGGTCGGCTCCGTGGCGTTGGTTGCGGTGGGTTCAGCACACACCGAGAAACCAAAGCTCACGAGCAGGCACAGTGTCAACACCAGACAGAGTAACTGTTTTCTCATAGTTGTTTTCTCCCTTCTGTGGAATGTAGCGACGTTTTACTCTTTAATACCGGAGGAAGCCATCGTATCGAGAACTTGGCTTTGCGTTGCAACGAACAAGATAATCGGCACGCTCATCAGCAACACGCTGATAGCACCGGCAACGCCGGCACGTGCGAGACCGCCTTGCGAAATCTGTTGCAAAGCGAATGCGAGAGGTTTAATTTCCTCGGTACGGATCAGAACGCCGCCCGTGTTGTTCCACAGGTCGGTTGCCGAGAAGATGATAAGCGTCAACCACGCCGGTTTGACGTTCGGCATCACGATGGTAAAGAAGATTTTCAATTCACCGGCACCGTCGATACGGGCAGCCTCCAACATTGCGTTATGAATGCTGGACATAAACTGTTTCATAAGGAACAAGCCCATCGAAGCACCGATTGCCGGGAACACGAGTGCCCAGTAGGTATCCACCAAATGCAGACGGGACATAATGATGAAGTTCGGAATGGAGGTGACGTTGGGGGTAAACAGCAACGCCACAACAACCAAGCTGAAGAATGCATTCTGTCCTTTGAAGTGGATTTTCTCGAGGGAATACGCTGCCATCGAAGCGAAGATAACGTGAAGTCCCGTGCCGACGACCGTAATAAATAATGTATTAAAGAAGTAACGGGAGAACGGCACATAGGAGTTGCTCATCGCAATGGACAGGTTTTGGAAGTTGTCGAACGTGGGGTTGTTCACGAAGAAACGAGGCGGATAGAGGAACAACTCATCGTACGGCTTGAAGGCGTTACAAATGACGTAAATCATCGGCACTGCCATAATGCAGCAGAACAGCACCAGGAAAATAATCGCCAAAATATCGCCCTGAAGGGAACGCATGGATTTCACTGCGAACAAGTGACGCAGGAAGCGGCGAATCTTCAAGCCCACCTTTTTGAAGAAACCGCCAATCGCTTTGAAGAAGCGACCGATTGCGTTAAGAAACGGAATATTACGTTTTTTCTTATTATCTTTACTCATGTTCCGGTCCTCGCAATCAATTTATTGATGAGCCAACGTGACACAAGCATCATCAGGAACAGCACGGTTGCCATAGCGGATGCATAGCCTAAGTCGAAACGTTGATAACCGTAGTCAACCATAAGGTTGACGATGGTTGTGACCGAGTCCTCCGTAGACGGATAACCGGCAAGGGCAATCGTCTGTTGGTGGATGGAGAACGCACTCGTAATGCTCATAGTCGCACCGAACAGCAACTGCGGTTTCATCATCGGCAAGGTGACGTACCACAGCTCCTGCCAACGGTTTTTAAGACCGTCGATGGCAGCGGCTTCGTAGAATTGCGTATCAATGGTACGGAAACCGGCGACGAAGGAAAGGAAGCCGGCACCCATGGAGCCCCATAGCACGCAGATAATGATAACAGTAGAAATGTAGTTCGGATCTGTCAGCCACTCAATCGGTTTTTCAATAAGACCGTATTCCATCAACGCACTGTTGATGTAGCCGTAGGCGTCACCGGAGAACAGGACGCTGAACACGACGTAGATGGAGCCGGCAATGGTCGGCGAGTAGCAGATAAGAACGAATATCATTCGAATTTTCGAGGAGACCTCGTTAATCATCCATGCCACTAAGTAGGAGAGGATGTAACCGCCCGGGCCACAGATGATGGCGAATTTCAGCGTGTTTTGAAGTGCAATCGGGAACACGCTGTCACGGGTCATCAACCGGACGTAGTTATCAAACCAAATCCACTTTGTGGGTTGGAAGATATTGTAGTAGGTAAAACCGTAAATGATAGAGATGACAACGGGCAGGACGGTAAAGACCAAGAAGAACACGGCATACGGAAGCAAGAAACCATAGGCGACTCGATCCCGTTTCCACGCCTGACGCCAGTCACTCATCAACGGCGACTTTCCATTTTTCATAATCTTTTCATCCCTCATTCCGTCGGCAAACCAAATTCGGTTCGTTTATCATAGATTTCATCGGTAATGATTTGTGCATACTTGAGAATGGCCTCACGGGCATCCTCTTTGTTTTCTTTGATGCACACAGCACGGAAGGCGTTGTTAATGTGACGAGGCGTGTAGTAACTACCCGGAGTTTCCGGAATCGTCGCCGCATACTGAGCTTCTTCGTTAAGAACTTCAAGCTCCGTCTTGGACCACGCCAGCGAGTTAAACGCTTCCTTGTTGGCGGTAGCATAACGAGCCGCCGTACCGAGCAAGGATTCGAGGTTCTGTGCGTAGGTCGACTGGGTCGGAGTGGAAGTCCACCACTTCATAAAGTCCCAACCGGCATCTGCACAACCCTTTTCGTTGGCGATATCCATAAGGATAACCGCCGTGCCGCCGCCCTTGGTGGTTTTGTTGATTGTGCCGTCTTTCTGCATCGTGCCGGGCACGAGCGTCATCTGCCACAAGCCTTTCAGCTCCGGAGCGGAGACGGACAGGTTGTTGTAGAACGGGAAGTCGGTCAACAAAATCGGGGACTCACCCGTACGGAAACGGGAGAGCATATCAAAGTTGGTCGGCAAACCATAGCTTGTATAGAAGTTGGTCCAATACTCAAATGCCTCCACCGCATTTTCGCTGTTCATAGCGGAAACGGTGCGGTCGTCGCTGTAGAAGGCACCACCGTATTGATACAGGAAGATGGCGTAAGTATTGATACCGTATTGCTCCACGTCAGCACCGGTCTTATCACCGGTTTCCATCAACACCGACATATTGTTGCTTTGAAGCGTCGGCAAAATGTCGATAAGATCATCCCAAGTCCAGGGATTTTCCGCCGTGGGCGGTTCGATTTCCAGTTCCTTGAGAACGTCGGTGCGATAGAAC
This sequence comes from Acutalibacteraceae bacterium, assembly GCA_045598965.1. GTDB lineage: Bacteria > Bacillota > Clostridia > Oscillospirales > Acutalibacteraceae > RGIG426. The sequence continues at coordinate 129,192 of JAZRVH010000007.1, read as the reverse complement.
ATCATCGTATACAAGAACTGGTCCGGAAGAGCATACAGTCCATCGCCGGTACCGTCATTAAAGGTAAACGGCACAATGGCTTGCTCATAATCGGTGAAACGTTCCAAAACCTCTTGCAACTCCGCCGGGTTTTTCTTAACGGCGGGGATTTCATACAAGTTGGCGGACGCACCACGCATAGCGTATTCAACCGGGAGCTTTGCCGTGGCGTTGAGCAAGACATCCGGTCCGTTGCCAGCGGCAACAGACGGCATCAGTGCGTCAACCGGAACCACCTGCAAATCCACGCCGACCTGGCTGCCGAAGTTGGCTTTTGTATTCGGCGTATAGTCGGAACGAATCAGCTCGTTGATGATAGAGGCTTGGTCACGGCCGAGCGTGGTCCACACCGTCAAGGTGGTGGAGGACTCGCCGCCGGTACCGGCAAGGCTGTTATAATCCTCAACGAAGGAGGCAACGAACAGCTGGGTTTGATACCACAATTTTTGGAAGAAGGAACCGTCCGCTTTGGGGAGTTTTTCCTTCGGATTGGCAATAGAGATATAGTCAATATCCAAAGGACGTGCCTGAGCGGCGGTCATCACCTCACTGAGAGAGGCGATATTATCCTTATAATATTTCAGCTGAGAAGCGATGGTGTTCGGCTCCTCATAGAAGTCGTTCAGCTGAATGGACGTTTTGGTAATAGCGGAAAGAGAACTACCGGAAGAACCGGAAATCGCTTTAATGGAATCGGCGATATCGTCCAGCTCAGCGGCTTGCGTTTTCATTCCTTCAAGCACGTCGGGAATGAGTTTTTCAAGCTCATAGTCACGGTCGGTATCCGGCGTGGAGCTCATAACCATGATGAGCTCACGATAGATATCGTTGAGGGAGGCAACGCTGTTTTCAAGGCGTTCCAGCGTGGGACCTAAGTCGCCGAGCGTCACCGAAAGGGATAAGGTGTGCTCTTGACCACCCTTAAGCCAGAACTTGCAGGGTTCATCCCCCACCGATATGGTGTAGATAATCCAACCGTTGTTGTGGGTAAAGTGGATATCGGCGGCCTCAGCAAACGGAATTTCACCGTCAATGCGGAGGGTACGTGCCGAATAAAGGTCGCTGGAATAAATCTGACGGCAACGAAGACGAATCTCATAAAGACCGTCGGTTTCCGGTTTGAATTTCCAGACAATCTCCTGACCGGCGGTAGACCAGTTGTTACCACCGATGTAGTTAAGACGGATTTTGCTGCCCTCACGAGGCTCCGTCACCGGAGAACTACGGTCCTCCTGCGGGGTCAGGGTTGCGTCGCTCTTATAGGCACAATCCTCACCCTGGATTATCGGAAGCGTTTTGGCGTTATTGGCACCAGCGGCTTTCGAATATTCCGCATAGGAGACAAGCGGTTTCGGGCAAACCAACGTGATGCTGTGAAGTTTCACGCTCTCACGCAGGCTGACAAACGTCAACTCTTTGACACCTTTGAAATCGTACAAAAGAGCTTCGGAATAGTAACCGGCGGAATCCATAAGCTTCTGAGTCAGATAGCCACGCTCCGCAAAAGGAACGGTTTCCTGCGACGGTTTCACGTCGTTGTTGTTGGCGTCTTGCTCAATCTTGCCGTCGTTACGCCACATACGTGAAAGCGTTAAGTCACGGGACTCCTCAAACGGCAACGCACCATCGAAAAGCACGGCACACTCAATGTCACGAGTGCGGCTGTCATCCACGTCGTACTCCAGCTTGATTTGGTACAAGCCGGACAAACCGGAAGGAAGCGTAAACGTTGCGTACCCCTCTTCCGCAATAGCGACGTCCTTGTTCGCTTCTTTTGTGCATTCTCCTTTTGCCGAGTCGAGCGACACCGTCACGTCTTTGCCGGCAGAGTTTCCGAGGCTCATGGCCTCATTTTCATCTTTGGCTCCTTCGGCAAGCAAGAAATCTTTGTAGGTTTGTGCCTCCATAAGTGCAATAGAGGAGACATCCACCTCTCCCGATTTTTGAGCCGATACTGCCTCGTTCGGCGGGCTGTTTTGTCCGGCCGCCTCCACAACACTTGCAATCGGGGCCGCCGCTAACGTCAGCGTTTCCTCATTTGCCGCAAGTGCCGGGCAAGCGACGGTCAAAAGCATCGACACCGCCAGCAGCACACAAGCCATTTTTTTCGTTAGGCTTCGCAAACTAATTTCCTCCCATCTGTGGTTTTGCAAAACAAACACCGATTTCCACCGCACAAAAATGCACGGTGGAAATGGGTTTTAAAGTTCAGTTTAGTCTCCGTTTTGCTCTTTGACTTGAATCCAGTAGGTACTCTCCTTCATATAGCTCTCAACCTCAGTTTTGATGGAGTTGATGATGGATTGCGGAGTACCGATATTGTTGCAGATGCCACGGAACACGTTTTTGAAGTCCTCACGGACGTTAAGACCAAGCTTATACATGTTCAGCGAGCTCGCTTTGTTGTTCAGGATAATGTCTTTATAAACCTCAACGGAATTCTCATCGGAGAACAAGCTTTCCGCCGTCGTGGAAACCTGCTCCTCCTGGCTCAACTCCTCGTTGGGAGCATAGAGGTCGCAATACACACGGAACGCCAGCTCTTCTTTCTCTGCGTCGCCGCTGTTGTAGATAAAGTACTCGGTCATACCACCGAAGGAAGCGTCCACATAATCGGTGCCGTTCGGGCCCTTCGGGAAGTAGGTGAGTGCATAATCCTCGCCGTTGCCGGCTTCGTTCATCACGTCACGGATGTACTCGATAACCCACTCTTCGCAGACGAGCATACCCACCTCGCCGTTGCAGAACGCATCGGCGGCTTGCTGCCAGTTTTCAAGGCAGGACAGGCACTCAACGGTTTTGTCGGTGTTGAGCATAGTGTTGAAGGTGTTAAGAGCCTCCAAGGATTTGGCACTATCCAGCGTCAAGGACGGATAGCCTTTTTCGTTATACTCGACAGCGGTGGCACCGTTGGCGAGGATGTAGCAACCCATGAACAGCTCACAGGTCGTCGTGGAGAGACCGTACTGTTTGATGTTGCCGTTCGCATCGGTGATGGTCAATTTCTTCGCATACTCTTCAAGTTTGTCGAAGTTCCACTGATCTTTTTCCACCCACACGCTCGGGTCTTCCAGGTCAGCTTTCTTGAGCAGCTGTTTGTTGTAGATAAGACCGGCGGTCAGTGCCGTTTGCTCACGGCAGAAAGAGTAAACCTTTTTGCCGAAAGTACCGGTTTGCAGCACCTGAGTATCCCAGCTGCCGTCGTTCCAGTCCACGCCGACCTTCTCAGCGATCGGAGCGATATCCGCAACGATGTTACCGGCAACCCACTCATCGAGGAAGTAGGGGTAAATCAGCATAATGTCGCCGAACACCTCGCCCGCCATCGCTTTGGCGACCATGGCATCCCAGTAGTCGCTCTGGTCGATTTCGTCCTCAAAGGCGATTTTGATGTTGTACTTTTTCTCGACCTCGCCGATACGTTTGATCAGCAGGTCGGTTTCGTCGCTGACGCCGGGAGTCAAATCAACAACTCGAGGCGTAGCAATGGTAATGGTTTGACCTTTACCATCCATCGTGCCGGACGTTTTGCCGCCATCGCCGTTACAACCGGCAAAGGAGCATACCATCAAGGCAACTACCGCAATGGTGCACAGAGTTTTCAACAGGTTTTTCATAGAAATTTCCCCTTTCAAGTGAAATCCACTTAAATAATAACCTAATTATATAACTGCGACAGCACAGAAAACCCCCACGCCGCCGAGCAGTCCAAATAAAACACTTCGGCACAAAAGCACCGATAATCCCCGTCAATTCGACGTCATTTCGGGGATTTTTTGTACCTTTTCACAAGAAACTATTAGAAAAGGTACACTTATATAAACGAATTATACAAAAAAACATCGGAATTGTCAACAGAAATCTCACTTTTTTTGTGCAATTTTCTAAATTTTTTGATATTTTCTATATATAAAAGGGTTGTGCAAGTTGCACAACCCTTTTTGAAGTGGTATTCTTTCGCTTTTTCGGACGAAATTAAATCAAGCGGTCAAAGGTAGTTTCATCCAATTTATCGGTAACCATTTTTGTGATTTCGTCAAAAACGGTTTGAAACGGGCACCGTTCCCCCTCCGCACAACCGCATTCATAATCGCCATCCAGACAGCGGCTGAAACGATACTGTCCCTCCACCGCCTCAATAACCTGTCGCAACGTGATTTGGTCAGCGGGGCGGCTGAGCGTATATCCGCCGTGTGCCCCCTTGTAGGAGACCGCCACATCCGCCAACACCAATTTTTGCATGATTTTCAAGGTAAAGCGAGGCGAGACGTTGGCTCGTTCTGCAAGGGTCTTGCCATCGAGGCGATCGCTTGTTTGAGCGAGCACCCGCACAAGACGCACCGCATAATCCGATTCCAAATTGATGTGCATACCGATTCTCCTTAGTCGAGGAAGTCTTTCAGACGCTTGCTGCGGCTGGGATGACGAAGTTTACGCAACGCCTTTGCCTCAATTTGACGAATGCGTTCACGGGTCACGTCAAATTCCTTGCCCACTTCCTCCAAAGTGCGGGGACGACCGTCCTCCAACCCGAAACGCAGACGAAGCACCTTTGCCTCACGGGGAGTCAGCGTCTCCAAAACGCCGGTCAGCGTTTCTTTCAACAGCATGTGGGAAGCGGCATCCGCCGGAGCGGGAGCCTCCTCGTCGGGGATAAAGTCGCCCAAATGGCTGTCCTCTTCCTCGCCGATAGGCGTCTCGAGTGACACCGGTTCTTGGGCAACACGCATAATCTCCCGCACACGGGATACCTCCAAATTGAGTTCCTCGGCGATTTCCTCCGCCGTAGGCTCATGGCCGTTTTTATGAAGCAAAACGCTGGACGTCTTTTTCACTTTGTTGATGGTCTCCACCATGTGCACCGGAATGCGAATCGTACGAGCTTGGTCCGCAATGGCACGGGTGATGGCTTGACGAATCCACCAAGTAGCGTAAGTAGAGAATTTGAAGCCTTTGGTGTAATCAAACTTTTCCACCGCTTTAATCAGACCCAGATTGCCCTCTTGAATAAGGTCAAGGAAAGACATTCCACGTCCAACATAGCGTTTGGCAATACTGACCACCAAACGGAGGTTGGCTTCGGACAAACGCTGTTTTGCCGCCTCATCCCCCTCCATAATGCGGCGGGCGAGCTCTACCTCCTCATCCGGAGAGAGCAGCGGCACACGGCCGATTTCTTTCAAATACACCTTCACCGGGTCATCCACAATCAGGGCTTCACTGCCGGATTCCCCGTCATCATCCTTGTCCACCTTAACCATGGCAAGGTCCTCTAACGACTCATCTTGTAAATCGTCCACAATCTCCACGTTAGCAGCTTCGAGCGACTCATACAGCTTGTCCACCTGGTCGGGGTCAATATCCATATCCTCCATGGTGTCCATAATTTCCTGCATGGTAATTTTGCCCTTGGCTTTGCCCATTTCAATCAGGTCTTTGATTTGGTTTTTGTCCGCTTTCAAAGGAGCGGGCTCTTCCGGCTCCTCCTCAACCACGTTTTCCTCCACGCCCATGGCGGCACGGTCGAGCTCCTCATCCAAATCCATTACCTTTTTTTCCTTAGCCATTTTATTTTCCTCCTAAGTTTTGCTTCTATGGTTATTTTTTCAAGCCTTTGATATAGTCTCGGATTGCCTCATCCGACGCTTCCTCGACGTTTTTCACCGCACGGGAACGCTCCTCCTCGTGCAACACCTTACACAGCGTCGCAAGCTCTTCCTTGGAGCCGACCTGCATAGCGGCATTTTGTTGCATTTTGGTGATATACGCCATTTCCTCCGGCGAATAGTACTCGGACAAAAACGGCAATTCCACCAAAAGACCCGCCTCAAACCGCTCCAAAAGCAGTTTGTACAGCCGCCGGTTAAACGCCGTCGCAAGCGTTTCGGGCAAAAGCGTTTTCTGTGCCTCTTTGAGCAAATCCGGGTGACGAAGCAACAGCCCGATAAGCGTCTCCTCCGCTGCCGCCGCACGGGGATACTGACGGGCATCGGGATTGACGTTTCCGGTAACCTTTGCCGTGTCCCTCAGCACCTGCGAGGTCTGTACCTTACGCTTGTAGCGTTCCTTGCCGGCACGAATACTCTTGACCCGCTCGGTCATCACGCTTTTTTGTACGTCCATTTCCCGAGCAAGCCTGCCGGCGTACACGTCACACTCTATCGGGTCGTCGAGCGAAGCCAGTAAACGTGCCGCCTCGTTGAGATATTCCGTTTTGCCGATATCGGTGTTCAAATCGTGGCGAGAGGCAATTTCAATCAGTCGATATTCCACATCGCCGGCGGATTTTTGAAGAAGATAGCGGAACCGTTCTGCCCCGTTTTTCTTGATAAATTCGTCTGGGTCTTTTCCGTCTGGAATATTGACAACCCGGATTCCCACGCCGGTGGGCCTCAGGATATCAATGGCACGGCGAGTGGCCTTTTTTCCCGCCTCGTCGCTGTCAAAAATCATCGTCACGTTTTCGGTATAACGGGCGAGCAAATTGGCGTGTTCCTCCGTAAACGAGGTACCCAATGCGGCAACCGCATTTTCAAAGCCCGCTTGATGCATGGCGATAACGTCCATATATCCTTCGCACAAAATCAGTTCCTTGGCGGCGGTGGCTTTGGCAAAGTTCAACGCAAACAAATGGCGGCTTTTCTTAAACGCCGGCGTGTCGGAGGTATTGACGTATTTCGGTTTTGAATCGTCCAGCACCCGTCCTCCAAAAGCAATCACGTTGCCACGGATATCAATAATCGGGACCATCGCCCGATTGCGAAACACATCGTATACGCCGCCCTTTTGCCCCCGTTTACACAAGAACGCCGCCACAAGCTCATCCTCACGGAAACCCTGTCGGCGTAGTTCGTTGGCAAGGGTAAAATAGTCGTTAGGAGCATATCCAAGCCCAAAATGACGAATGGTTTTATCGGTATATCCACGCTTGTGATAATACGCAAGTGCCTCGGCACCGGCGGGCGAATACAGATGTTCGTGGAAAAACCGGGCGGCGGCACGGTTCGCCTCGAGCACACGCACCCGCAGTTTTGATTCGGCATCGTTGACGTGAGCGGATTCCGGCACGGTCATTCCCGCACGGTCCGCCAAAAATTTCACCGCATCCAGGTAATCGAGATTTTCTATCTGTTTAATGAAGGTAATCACGTCTCCACCGGCACCGCAACCAAAACAGTAAAAAGACGCCGTTTCGGGATAGACGGTAAAGGAGGCGGTTTTTTCTCCGTGGAACGGGCAAAGGCCTTTGAGGGTTCGCCCTCCCCGTTTCAGCGGAACATAGGAGGAAACGACAGATTCAATGTCACAGCGAGAGGTCAATTCGGCAATAAAACTCTCCGGAATAGGCAACTTCGGTTCCTCCTTTCATCACAGTAAAGTAACTTTCCTTTGCAAAGGGGTGGTGCTTTACGCCTTAAACGTCCAACTGCGTGGAACAAACAGGCTGTCATACACCCCGAGAACGTAGTTATCGGTCATACTTGCCACGTAATCGGCGGCGGCACGAGGGGCTCCCTCTGCCGTGGCGATTGCCGCAAACTCCGGCGGCATTTCGCCCGGGTTTTTCACAAAATATTCAAACAAGGTCTGCAACAAGGCAACGGCTTTCGTCTCCTCCCCTTTTACCACAGGGTTGTAGTACAGCTTGTCAAACATCGTCTTATGTAAAGCGGAAAACGCCTCATACACCGCCGGTGCCATGCGAATATCCGTACCGTCGCTGGCTTTAATCACGTTGCCGATAAGGCAATCGAGCCGCTGGGAACGGGTCTCGCCCAAAAGCGTACGCACATCGGCGGGAATGTCGCTTTCGCTCATCACGCCGGCACGCATCGCATCATCCAAGTCGTGGTTTATATAGGCAATTTGGTCGGCAAAGCGAACGATTCGACCCTCAAGCGTCATCGCCGTTGCCCCTTTGGTGTGACAGAGAATACCGTCACGCACTTCGGCTGTCAAGTTGAGCCCCTTGCCATCGTGCTCTAACTTTTCCACCACCCGAACACTGTGTTCATAGTGGCGAAATCCGCCGTCGAGCAGTTCATTGAGTGCCCGTTCGCCGGCATGACCGAATGGGGTGTGTCCCAAATCGTGAGCAAGAGAAATCGCCTCGGTCAAATCCTCATTCAAGTGTAATGCCCGGGCAATCGTTCGGGCAATTTGAGAAACCTCCAACGTGTGGGTAAGGCGAGTGCGATAGTGGTCTCCCTCCGGCGACAAAAACACCTGGGTTTTGTGTTTTAACCGGCGAAAAGACTTGGAATGAATCACTCGGTCACGGTCACGCTGATACACCGTGCGATACGGGCAGGGCGTTTCCTCACGCTCTCTCCCACGGCTGTTCACCGCAAGAGCCGCATAGGGAGCCAAAATCTGCTGTTCAAGCTGCTCGTATTCCTCACGTACCGTCACGTTTCTCTCTCCTTCTTTGGGTGGATTGTATCACAAAAAGTGTCCTTTTAGCGGGACAGAATTCGACCGCAAAACACTTTCCACTTACTTATACGAAAAAAAAACGCAAATTCCTTTGAAAAGAACAAAAAAATTTGCGATTTTTTTATTTTTTACTCGTTTCGTCCTGTTTTTCGTCCTTTTCTTCAAAGGGAATCAAACAATCTCCCGTCACATTTCCGCAAAAACGGCCGGCCGTTTGCTCGGTAATCACGGCATTGACTGTTTCCACCTGAGCGGGCGGCAGGGCGGCAACCATTGTCACCGCTTCGCCGAAATCGCTGTCAAGCAAAACACCTTTCTGCTCAAGAAGCGGGCGAATGAAGCCATACGCTCCGTAATCGCAGACGATTTCATAGGTTTTGCAGTGATGCATCGAAACAATCTGTGCCTCCTGCACGGTGAGAGAGCCCGTGTGAGAATACGCACGAAGCAGTCCGCCGGCTCCAAGCAAAATTCCGCCGAAATACCGTACCACCGCCAACACGCAATTTTCAAGTTCCTTGTGCTCTAACACCTGCATAAGCGGTTGTCCCGCCGTTCCTGCCGGTTCGCCGTCATCCGAAAACTTGGTGCCGTCTGCGGTGCGATAGGCAAAACAAACGTGCCGTGCATCCCGATGCTCTCGACGAAGTTTTTCCAAAAAATCCTGTGCTTGCTGTGCCGTCTCTGCGGGCTGTAACACCCCGATAAAGCGAGAACGGCGTTCGGTAAACTCTGCGGTTGCGGGAGTCTTTACTGTACGCATTTCACCGTTCAACACGGTCACCTCCGTTCTTGAGAATAAAACGGGCTGCCACAAAAAACGAACACAACCATCTCCGAAAGCGGAGAGGGTATTCCTCTTTTGTCGCAGCCCGTCTTTAAGCTTGACTGTTCGCCGATATTACATACCGAAACGTTTTTTGAAACGATCCACACGGCCGCCGGTATCCACCAGTTTTTGTTTGCCGGTGAAGAACGGATGGCATTTGGAGCAGATCTCCACACGGATATTCTCTTTCGTGGAGCCCGTTTCAATCACTTCGCCGCAAGCACAAGTGATGGTCGTCTGCTTGTAATCGGGATGGATATTTTCTTTCACGGAAATCACCTCGTTTCATTGCCGTCGACCCCAAAAACGAGGTCAACATTAGGAGTATATCACATCATTTTTCAAAATGCAACAAAAATTTTCGAACTTTTTCGAATTTTTTTCAAAAAGTTGTTTTTCGCCCCATTTTTCCGCTGTTTTGTGCGATTTTTTCTCGCAAAAGATAGATTGTCCCGTTTTAGGTCTTGCACACCACTATAAAATGGTGTATAATATATGCCCGTGTGTTTCAAATACAAAAATTTTACGTAAAGGAGGCGGCAAAATGTACGTTTGGAACAGCAAGGAGCTTTGCAATGCGGCTATATTCCCCAAAAAAGCGGGAGACGCTTTGAAAATGGCTACCTTCACACAGCTTAAGGTTCTCGTCTGGATAGCCACCTGCGGCCGGTCCGACGTGGATGCCGCCACCTGTTCTGCCGCCTTAGGTGGCCGCATCACCGAAGCCGACTGTGCGGATGCTCTTGCCTTTTGGGAGGCAGAGGGCGTACTGGTTTCGGATAAATCGTCAAACAAATCGACGGCCAGTTCGGCGAAAAGCCCGAACACCGTCGACCCCGAAAGCTCTGTGGCGGCGGCCGTGCGTGAGTTGACGGCAAAAATGAACAGTTCGTCAAACGAGAGTGTGTCCACTGTCACGGAAACGGAAATTCCGAAACCGTCGCCGGTGGTAAAAACCCTCTCTACCGAAAAAGCAACACCGCCCAAGCGAACGGTTAGCCAAAAAGAATTTGTCGAGTTACTGCACACCGTCGAGGCACGATTCGGCAAAACCCTCTCCCGCTCTGACCAAGACCGCTTATTGGACTTGTGCGAGGAGACAACCCTTCCCACGGAAGTACTGATTATGATTGTCGCCTACACGGTGAAAAACGACAAAAAACGTGTCAGCTATGTCCAAACGGTCGCCCGTTCATGGGAAGAGCAGGGCATCAACACCATTGATGCCGCTGACCGTTATCTCTGTCATTTAGAACGCCGAGAAAAGGCGTGGAAAAAGCTTGCCGATTGGCTGTCTTTATCCATAGAACGCCCCACCGTCTCCCAAAAGGATTTGGCGGAAAAGTGGATTTATGAATTTAAGCAAAAACAACCGCTCCTCTCCCTGGCGTATACCAAATGCTTTGAAAAAACCGGCAAGTTTCAAGCCGCCTATATGGACCGTCTGTTATGTGCATGGCACGAGGACGGCATTACCTCCCCCGAAATGGTGGGAACAACAAAAAAAGCCGCACCTCGCCCCACCAAAAAGTCTGAGAACGGCGGCTTTGATGTGGAAAAATACGAGAAAATGATTGCGGGGAGCACCCCCCGTTTCAGAAAGAAGGGTCAATAAATGGGATACAGCCGTGAGATATATTTGCGTGCCGCCGACGAGTTGGCACATCGCCGCCAGCAGGCGGAGATGCACGCTCTTGCCCGTCGAACTCGCATACTGCAAAAACAGCCGAAAGCCGCCGATTGCGAACGCCGTATGGCGGCATCTGCCGCCAAAATTGCCCACATCGTTTTAGCGGGAGGCGACGTAAAAAAAGCTCTTGCCACCGCTCAAGCCGAAAACGAGCAGGCTCAAAAGGAATTGGCCGCCTTGATTGCCGCCGCCGGCGAAACCGGAACGGATTTTTCCCCCGTTTACACCTGCCCGCTGTGCGAGGACACCGGCTTCAACGGCAACGGGCTGTGCACCTGTCATAAAGCATTGCTCGCCCGCTATGCCTGCGAGGAACTGTCCAAAACCACCGGAATGAAGCTCACCGACTTTGACTCGATTGATTTAGGGTTTTACAGCGACGACGTTCGCTCTCATATGCAGGACGTATTCGACTTTTGCCGTGCCTACGGTGAACAGTTTGACCTCTCCGTTGACAGCTTGTTGCTGTTCGGTCCCACCGGCATCGGCAAAACGCATGCGGCTCTCGCCATTGCACAGCTCGCCACCGAGCGTGGATTTTCCGTAATCTACGGCCCAACACCCACGCTTTTACGCAAGCTGGAAAAAGAGCATTTCGGCAGAGCGGAGGGCAACACCGAGGAAGCTCTTCTTGACTGCGACCTGTTGATTTTGGACGATTTGGGCACCGAGATGTCCACCGCCTTTACCAACGCCGCCCTTTACGATATTCTCAACGGGCGAATGCTTGCGGGACTTCCCACTATTATCAGCACCAACCTCACCGCCGCTGATTGGGCACCTCGCTACGGCGACGCCATTGCCTCGAGGGTGCTTGGAACCTACGTATCGTTGCACTTTATGGGTGACGATATTCGTCAGGCTAAATTGGAACGCCGTTTATCCGGCGAAAACTGATTTTTTCATTCTATTTTTTGCTTCGAAAAGGAGGCACTTTTTATGCAATTTTCCGAACGACGTTGCTTCGGTTGTATGAATATCTACACCGCCGATTCCGAGACTTGTCCCGTTTGCGGCTATCCGTCTGACGGGAGCAATCCGGACGAGTACTTACCGGCGGGAATGGTGCTTGCCGAGCGGTATACCGTGGGACGAGTGCTGTCTTTTTCCGGCACCACCGCCACCTATATTGCGTATGACAACGTCGGTGACTGCCCCGTGTATTTACGGGAATTTATGCCGGAGGCGTATTGTCGCCGCACCGATGCCGGTGCGGTCTGCCCCCACGAGCAAAATCAAGAGGAATTCGACCTTTTGATGGAGGAATTCGAAAAGCAGGGACGTATGCTTGCCAAGCTGCGGGATTTGTCGTTAATGCTCCCCGTATACGACTTGTTTAAGCAAAACGGCACCGCCTACACCGTGTCGGAATACTTAGAGCCCCACACGCTGACGGAGCTTTTAGCCCAAAACAACGGTCGGCTTTCGTGGAACGACACTCGCAAACTGTTTTTGCCGTTCCTCTCCTCCCTCATCTCCTGCCACACGGCGGGGCTGTATCACCTTGCCATTTGCCCGCAGAACCTGCTTTTGGACGAAAGCGGTCGCCTGCGTCTTACCGGATTTGATTTAACCGAGGTGCGTCGTGAAAACGATTTGGTGGAGCCTCAGCTTGCCACCGGCTATGCCGCACCTGAGCAATACACCCTGAGCAAACCCGTCGGAGCGGCGGCAGATGTGTACGGCGTTGCCGCCGCCATTTTCCGTGCATTGACCGGAAGTACCCCGCCCGACGGTGCCCACCGAGCAGACGACGGCGGCGATTTGTTTATGCCCACTGAGGTAGCAAACGCTTTACCGGAGCACGTAGCGGAAACATTAGCGGATGCGTTGCACCCCGACGCCAAAGTCCGCATTCCCACTCTTACCGAACTGCGTGACCGCCTTTCTACGGGTATGGTCGTCTCCGCTCTCGCTCAAGAAGCGGAGGCAATGACCTCCGGTGAACAACGGGAGAAAAAGATGCCCAAAAGCTCTACCGGCAAAAAATACGCCATTCTGCTGTGTGCACTGTTGGCGATTATCTTGATTGTTGTCGGTGTCATTCTGTGGGGCAAATTCCGCAATCCCACGCCAAAAGACAACAACACAAGTTCCCTTCCCGTCCCCACCGCCACCGAGACGGAAAAACCCACCGCTACCGAATCCCAAGGACCCGTCTCCTTTGCCCCCGATTTATCCGACGGCAAGGTGGATTACTACGCACTCCCCATTGAGGATGGACAGCGAGTATCCGACCTCTATCCCGTCGTCATTATCGGATATCAGTACAGCGATTCTGTTCCCGCCGGCTATATCGTGGCACAAAACCCCGTTGCGGGGGCACCCGTGCCGGACGGCACCACCATCTCGGTATATCTGAGTGCCGGCAAAGCCCGCACCGCCGTGCCGGATGTGACCGGTTGGAAAGCAGAACACGCAAAAATCTATCTGGAAGCACTGGGCTTCCGTGTGGAAATTTCCAAAGGTGCCGATACGTCGGTCGATGTCGGATGTGTGTTTGGCACCTGGCCGGAAGCCGGCACCGAACCCATCAACGGCAACAAAGTCACGTTGCGTGTCAACAACACGCCGACCACCACCGCCACGCAAGAGGTGTCGGATGAACCGTCACAAGACGATGTCATCATCGAAGATGACGACGAAGCGGAAATCGACGAAGAAAACAACGAGGAGTAACACTATGCAAAAAACCACCCTTTCACAATTTGGAGGCAAGCTGTTTTTACGTGCCGTTATCGCCGCCGTTTTGTGTATGATTGTTTATCTGTCCTTCGGCTTTATTTTCACCGCCGTCGGCACAAAGCAGGAGGGATACACCGTCTATCATCAAGAGGAGGACGGTTCGCTTACTAATATGGGTGACTACTATTTCGATGAAATGAGCACCTTAGAGGACGCTACCTCCACCACCGAAACCGGCACCGGCACTACCGCCGCCGAATCCATGTATTATCGGCAAGCCATTCGCACCGAAATGCCCACTTGGCTCAAGGTTCTTTCCTTTATTCTGTCCGAAATCTGTATGCTCGGGATGTACGTATCTATGCTGTATGTCTCGGCGTGGGAGCAGGGACGAAAGGATGAACAAAATGCTTCGGACACCGGCTTTGACAAGTGGTTTGGTCTGCGTGCCGGAGCTTTTGCCACCCTGCCGCTTTGTATCGCATGGATGGCGTTGATTATGAGCAAGCTCGGAATGTTCAAGGCAACCTTTGCAGGCACCTTTAAGCTGCTGATGGCACCTTGGTTCCCCGTTGTCACTGCTATGATGCCCTCTGCCGACAGTGCGGCGATGGCGTGGTGGGTTCCCTTTGCCATGCTTCCGCTAATGGCACTCAAACCCCTCACCACACATTTTGCGTATCTCTTAGGCTCCAAAGATATCCTGCTTCGGGACAAAATTCTCTATAAAGGCAAGAAAAAGAGAAAGAAAAAATCCCGTCGGGTATAATTTTCGCCCGCTCCCATACCTTTTGTATGGGAGGGAGCATTATGAAATCATCGTATAAAGCCGCCTTGTTTTGGAGTATACTCATCGAATGTGCCGTGGTGCTTTTTGCGGTTACCATCGGCGTTCGTCAAGACCAAAGCGTCAACATCCCTGCCGACTGCCGTCCTCTGATTTTGCTGGATGCCGGTCACGGCGGCGAGGATGGCGGTGCCGTCGCCCCCGACGGCACCACCGAAAAAGATATCAATCTGGATATCACCTTGACGTTGCAGGATATGCTCCGCTTTTGCGGATATCGGGTTGCCGTCACTCGTGAGACGGATACCGGCCTCGGCACGGGAGACTCACTTCGTGCCCGCAAATCAAGCGATATGAACGCTCGACTTGCCCTATACAACAACGCCGATTTGGTGATTGCCATTCACCAAAATAAATTCGGCGACACCGCCTGCCACGGAGCACAATTTTTCTATTCCAAAAACGCTCCCGCAAGCGAAACGCTGGCACAATCCCTAAAATCCTCGCTTACTCGCCTGCTTCAGCCGAACAACACCCGTGAACTGAAAACCGGCGACCGCAATGTATTTTTGCTATATAAGACAACAACGCCCGCCGTTTTGGCGGAGTGCGGGTTTTTGAGCAATCCCGACGAATTCTTGTTGCTCAACGACGCCGACTACCGAAAGGACGTGGCCTTTTCTCTTTGCTGTGGGGTGCTTGATTATGCACCTTGAAAGGATGTGACCGATGATGGCACAAAAGAATAAAACCGTCTATATCTGCTCGGAATGCGGAGCGGAGAGCCTAAAGCCCTCCGGAAGATGCTTCACCTGCGGAGCATGGGGCACGGTGCAGGAAGAGGTGCGTGTTGCCTCCACGGCATCGGCACGCACCGTAACGGCGGCGGCAAAGCCCACCCGTCTGCAGGATGTATCCACCGCCGAAGATCCCCGCATTTTAACGGGACTTTCCGAGCTTGGCCGTGTTCTCGGCGGCGGCATTGTCCGTGGCGGTGTCATGCTCATCGGCGGCAACCCCGGAATCGGCAAATCCACCTTGCTTCTTCAAATTTGCGAAACGCTCGGAACGGACAAGCGTATTCTCTACGTCTCCGGCGAGGAATCCGCCCGTCAAATCAAGCTTCGAGCCGACCGCTTAGGGGTCAACAGCGAAAACGTGCTTCTTCTTTGTGAAACAGACATTGACGCCATTTTGGCGGCGATTGACAGCGAAAGCCCCGACCTCGTAATTATCGACTCCATCCAAACGATGAGCCTGCAATCCGTCGCCTCCTCTCCCGGAAGCGTCACCCAAGTACGGGAATGCACCTCTGCTTTGATGCGTGCCGTAAAAGCAGCGGATATTCCGCTGTTTATCGTGGGGCACGTCAATAAAGACGGGGCTATCGCCGGCCCAAAGGTGATGGAACATATTGTTGACTGCGTGTTGTATTTTGAGGGCGACCGCCACTCCAGTTATCGCCTTTTACGCTGTGTGAAAAACCGCTACGGAGCCACCGACGAAATCGGCATGTTTGAGATGCGGGACAAAGGACTTGCCGGGGTGGAAAACCCGTCGCTTGCCCTCTTGTCCGGCCGTCCCGTTAACGTGTCCGGTATCTGCGTTGCGTGTACTATGGAGGGTTCTCGCCCGATTTTGGCAGAGGTGCAGGGGCTCGTTTCCCCCACCGCATTCGGCAATCCCCGCCGCATGTCCACCGGTTTTGACCAAAATCGATTGGCGTTACTGTTGGCAGTGCTGGAAAAACGAGCCGGCTATTTCTTCTCGAATTTAGATGCGTATATGAACGTGGTTGGCGGTCTGTGGTTGAACGAGCCCGCCGCCGAGCTTCCCGTTGCCCTCGCTCTTGTAACAGCACTGAAAGACAAGCCCGTCTCCGAAGGGATTGCCGCTTTCGGCGAGGTGGGACTGACCGGCGAAATCCGTTCGGTATCTCAAGCGGATGCCCGTGTGGCAGAGGCGGCACGTTTGGGCTTCAAAAAAGTGTTGTTACCCTATCACAACCTTAAAGGACTTGCCCCGCACAGCGATATCGAAATCGTCGGCGTACGTACCGTACGAGACGCTTTCGAAGCTTTGGACTAATCAAAAACACGAAAAGACTTGATTTTTTGTGCAAAATCGTGTACACTGAGTTGTTAGAGAAATGAGGAACCACTATGACCTATACCCGCAGAAACCAAGGCACCTGCTCCCGCAGTGTCAGCTTTGATTTAGAAAACGGTGTGTTGCACAACGTCCGCTTTGAGGGCGGTTGCAACGGAAATTTACAAGGCATTGCCCATCTTGTGGAAGGAATGAACGCCGAAGAAGCTATGAATCGCCTTTTCGGAATTCGTTGTGGTATGAAGCCCACTTCCTGTCCCGACCAATTAGCAAAAGCCATTGAAGCCGCATTGAAAGAAGGTTGATTGTATGCGAATTCAAGATGACAGCGATATGAAAATCGTGGGTGAATACGTCGAACCGGAGGATGCCGCCGACGAGCTGACCCGTCTTTTGAAAGAACAACAGGAAAACGGCAACTTAGACCGTGCCCGTGCTTTGGGCGAGGCTTTGGTGGAGGCCGCTCGTGAAGCCGCCGACGAACATCCGTCGGAAAACGAAACACTGCTTTTACAGCGTTGGCTTCTTCTGTTGTTCACCACCGATATTGAGGTGCAACGTCTGTTGCCCAACGGTCTTGTGGCACGCACCGCATTCGGTCGTTTCTATGACGTGTTACAGCAAGCGGAACCCGCCATTTATGAGCAATTACAGCAAAACGGCAGTCTGTCGTTCTACTATCTGTGCCAGGAAGACGGCGTTATCCTTAAAAACAAGGCCGCCGAAACCTTTGCCTCCCTTTGCGGAAGGGGCGAGGATGCCCGCACCATTGCTCTCGGCAAGGCACTTATCGAACAGTGCAAGGTGAAAGTGGACGCTCTTGCCGACGCCCAAGGCTTTGTGCGATAAACCAAAGAAAACGTAAAAAGACGCTCTGTGTTGACAGAGCGTCTTTTTTTAGTTCAATCTTCTTCCTCGTCGTCAAAGAGGTCATCCGACTCTCCGAGGATGTCCGATGAAGAGCGTTTTTTTGGATTGCCAAGCGGATTCAAGGGGTCATCCTCCTCAAAAGCACCCGAGGCAATCATAAACTCCAGCATATCCATTTTTCCATCCCCGTTAAAATCAAACAGCGGTCGCATACCCAACCCCCTTTTCTTTTGTATTGTATCCGTTCTCACACATTCTGTCAAGCCGCCGATTTCGATTCCATCGTCTCTTTAATCGTCATCAATTCGTCACGAGTGAGAATTTGCTTTTCCATCAAAGCGTTCACTACCGCCGTAAACACGTCACGATGTTCTGTGAGAATCCCCTCGGCATACTTGTCAATCGCCGCCATCCGCTCAGCTACCTTTTCGGCGGCACGGGACTTCACGCTGTCCGAAGAAAGAGAGAATTGCCCTTTATACAAAAGTGCCGTCACATAATCGTAACCGTACGCCGCTTCCCGAGAGGTAAGATAATGCACACGGGCGGTTGCCTTTTCGATATCCGAGCTGGAACCGGTTAGATATTCGCCGAATTCAATACGTTCCGCCACGTGGCCGGCAAGAATAACCGTCGCCTCACGCTCGATTTCGCTCATGCTTTGCAAGACGTTTTCCTCACGTATGAAACGGATGTGCCCCTGCGTTTCTCCTTGCGGAAGTATGCTGGCTCCGAAAAGGCAGTTGGGCGTTAAATACAACGCACAAAGCACGTGTCCCGCCTCATGCACGGCTATCCGGCGTAATTGCTCCTTGTCGGAAACCACATTCTTTTCTGTCGAATGAAAATCCAATCGGTTAATAACGGCGTAAATATCCTCTTGGGTCACCGAGGGCTCCTCTTTTTCCATACCGAGAATGCCCGCCTCGTTGACAAGACACTCCAGCTTGGCACCGGTATACCCATACGTAATACGAGCAAGATACTCATAGTCCAGTGTGCAGGGGATTTTAATCCGCTCAAAATACGCTTTCAAAATACATTTTCGGGTTTCCTCATCCGGCGTCTCCAGTATCAGTGTTCTGTCAAATCTTCCGGGACGAACCAGAGCATCGCCGATCATATTCAAATCATTGCAGGTAGCCACTACCAAAACCACGTCGTCATCAGAGAGGGCATCCAGCTCCTGCAATAACGTTTTCATCACTTTATCGTTGTCCTCCATAAAGAAAGAGGAACTGCAGCCCGCAATCTTATCGAGCTCATCTAACAGCAGCACCGACGGCTTTTGGCTTTTCGCCTGGCGAAACACCTCTTTAACCGCCTCTGACGCTTCACTGTTGCAGCACGTTGCCGCCCGAAGCTCAACCAGATGAATCCCCTCATCCACAAGCGAACGTGCCAGCACCGTTTTTCCTACGCCGGGTTTGCCGGCAAGCAACAGTCCACGAGGAATACGAATACCATGCTCACGATAGTTCTCTGCTTTGTGAAGCATCTCCCTCAGCTGCCGAATGATTTCCTTTTCTTTCTCATAGCCTATAATCATTCCCATGGGCATCATCCTTTCTGTCTTACGTGTGTTTTTGTCTGTTTTTCGGTCAATATAAGGTCATTTGCATTTCGGACGGTGTCGACGTACTAACGTATGCGGCAAACGTTTTCGGTTGACGCAACGCCTCCTCTAACAAGCCTTTTTTCCTAAGCGAAACATAAATTGCCGCCGCCATTGCCTGGCAGTTGATGGATTTTTGCGGGTGAAATTCGATATCTGTGAACGCATCGTATTCCATCACCTTTTCGGCAAGCTCTTTGTTTTCGCTCAACGCCTTGGCATATAACCACGCATAAAAGAAATGTTTGGGTTCTGTCGAAAACTCCGTTCCATCGTAATCAAAGCCGACAATCGGGCCACTTGACCTCAGCCGTTCGTCTCGCTTGGCAACCAACGACGGCTGATAGAGTAAATCCTTATACGGTCCCCCTTTCAAAAACACCTTGCTCGATTGAAATGCCGACTCCACCGTTGTCTTTTCTCCGTTTCTCAGCGTGATAGGCAGAAAAAAAGCACTCAACTGTCTTCCTATGGGGTTTTCGGACTTGCTGGATATTTCCAAAATTGTCTTGTCGGGATAACGTTCTAAAAACCTCCGATGCAGATTTTCGATAGATTTACGTTTTTGTGACACCGCAAATCCGGGGCAATACTCAAAATTTGTATCTTTACGAACAAAGAACGGAACGATATCCGCAGAAACGAAAACCGGACGTGTTGCCACTTTGATTTCCCTCCTTCCAAAAGGAATAATCCTTTCTGTATGAAAAAAACTCCTTATTTTCTTTTACAAGCGACGCAAAAGGCGTCTTTTTCACAAATGCATAGGATATCACATCGCCGCTCTCCACCAGAACATCCGTAATGTATTGCGGCGGAATGATTCCGAAAATTTTCACCTCTGCCTGCGGGTCGGTCGTAAACGCATCCGGGATATCCAGCTGATCACGGGAGATGATTTGGTTTTTATAGTAGGATCTCGCCGAAAACATCTGCCGTAAATCCTCCAGCTGCTTGCCCTCCCGAACGCCGGTTGCCGCCGCATTGTGATTGCAAAACACGATGTTTCCGGAAATTTCGCTATCCAGCAATAACTCAATATCCAATTTCAAAACAACAAAAGGAATCCCCATCTCGCTTCTTTTAGCGAAAAACATAGAATAATTGGGGAACGTGATAGACAAATTATTGTGTTGCGTACCATCCATACGTTTGCTGTCGGTTCTTATCGACGTAATGCCGTAACGCTCTTGCATACCGACCGGAACCAAACCAAACGAAGCAATGCTCGGTAAATTTTTCATCGGTGTAAAGTGGACAAAATGGGTCACGTTAAGGCTTTTCAAGTAGTCCACAAATTCCTGACGGGTTTTTGCAAACTGTTCTTTTTCGCATATAGCCTTTTCCAACGAGGCAATTTCCTCTTTGGCTGCTGATTCACCAAAATAGCGTGCGGCCACTTCCGGTTTCATCGAGGAGCGGAGGCTTTGTATTTTTTCTTCTGTAAGAGACAACCTGTGCTCATCACGGCCGTCAAGACTTTGCAAAAGAAGCGTCCGCACGGTTCCTTTCCTTTCGTCTTTCAAAACCCGACAACTTTTCCCTTTGTATTTCATCACATATCCATGCAAGGACTTTAACGGGCGTTGTTTCATCCTTTTAAGCGTATCGGTCATCTGTTGCAATTCATCGTATACGTTCATCACATACGCTCCTTTCACGCAGGCACACGATTCATAATCATCTCCACCACACGGTCAAATGTGTAGTTTAAATTTTTCATTCTCACGGTGTAACCGGTCTTTTCCTCAATGGCCAACGCCATTTGCTCAAGGGGATAATCGTTAGAAATGGTCACATACGAAAGCTCGCATTTTCCAAATTCCGAGACATCCGCTTTGGTAAAAAGGATTCCTTCATACGCATTCGATAGCTCGCACGCCATCGAATAAATGCTGTTGCCCATGGCGACCATTGCATTTTTCACATCAGCAAAGGGATCCGCCGCTTTACTCGATAGAGACACCTTTTCACGACGAGGCTTTTCTATGTAATGGTAACAGCCTTTACCGAGGCAATCGTGTTCTTTTCGAAGCTCGGCAGTCAAATACCCTTGATGCCCTTTGTACATACAGTACCCTACGCACCGGCTACAACCAACGGTCGCCCCGGTGATGCTTTTTCGGTTATAGTTGTTTTCTCCATAGCGTTTTTCCAGTTTCTCGTAAGTAGTGACAGCGTTCATTTCAAATCCTCCTTGTATGATTTTCTACTCTCATATAGGAACAAATTTTTGGAAACTTAACAGTTTTTCGAAAATTTTTTCATTTTTTCAAATATCAAAAAAGACGGGCATACCGAAATTCGGTATGCCCGTCCTCTTAGTGCTATGAAGTTGTCAATCGTCGGTAAATCCAAGCAAATCCAATTTCTTAGAGCCGGTCAACTGTGTAATGAGCAAATAGCAAGTATCCGACACATTGGCAAGCCCGTCGTTCACCTTTTCGTTTCTGTTAAATCGCACACGAGATTCGAAAGGTTTACGTAAATAATACTCATCCTCGTAAACCACTCTGTCAATTTCTTTTACGGCAGCGACCAAATCTTTTACTTGTTTATCATTAGGGTTAAGAATGGTTTCGTCTACCTCTCTTAAACGGCAAATGGCCAACGCCACCTCCATCACATCACGCACTTTCAACGTCTTACTGACAACCTCTTCTTTTGCCTTTTTTGTAAGATATTCAGTAATAGTATTTATTATATTTTTAATCGCTTCCGGAGACTCTCGGTACAAGCTAAAAATCCAGGAAGAATTCAACCAACACACAGAGGAAATATTACGAAGCTCTTTCACCTTACAACTCTTTTTTAATTTTTCCGCCACAAGAGGAAATACGCCATAGGTATCCTCTGTTATACAACGGGAAGCGTTGATAATATACTCGGAACTTTTTTCTTTACTAAATACATCAATCAATTCGGGAACATCCTTATTGGAAAACGTGTAGAGAACGCCCAACATACTCATGTACTCATAAACAGACACCTTCAACGCATGGTGGAGGCTTTTATTATCGCCTGCCAACCCGGCAAGTTTTGATTCATCGCCCAAATAAATGAACTCAAAGAAGGTTTTATAAATAATTCCGTTATATATCTTGTTAAATATGTCTCTGCACTGATTGTTATTATGATAATTGGATGCGTCGGTAATCATCTTAAAGAAGCGGGCAATAAACCTATTTTTATAGTTTGAACTTCCGAAATAAAAAAGGTTACTCTCTGCATAATCACCCCGATGCTCTTCTCCTAATTCAAAGTCGTCAAAATAGTCGTCTATGTCGTCTATATAGTCCATGTCATCCATATCATTTATGTTTTCTAGACGGCTACTCAACACTTTAGTAAACCACTCCATATGGTTGAGTGCTTTATCTTCTACTTGCGGGTCGTTGTCGTATTTCGGCCAAACCACTTCGTTCACAACAACCTCGCTCTGCTCGCACCATTCACTTTGAATTTCCCATTCGTTCTCCTGTGATTTGGCATAGAGTTTATAGGAATCGGGGTCGCCAAAACGATACGTCAAACGCAGGTCTACTTCCACAGAACCATAGCCGTTTTCTAATTCCGGCCCGCAGAACTTTGCCATTTTATCCCGTTCGGTTTCACCGAATTCCTCACGGGTAAGCGGCAAATACACCGCCTCTTTTCCGAAAGGCAGTGAAAAACGACCGTTATTCAGCTCAATTTCAATTTCCTCGTCCATAGTATCCAACGAGATGTTTTGGTAATCGCCTTTTTTCACCAATTGAATCGTATTGAACCGCCGGTTATGGATAACCTCCAAGCTCAACTCGGGGAGATATTCTCTCCAAATGACTCCCTTTTCGGCAATCCGTTTCACAATTCCCTTGCATCCCGCCATAAGCTTGTCAAACGAATAGGCAACGGGATTGTCAGAGGGAAATTCCGTCAACACACAGCAGACGTCGTTCTTGCTAACTTCGGATTCAGCAAAATGACAAACGGCACTCGAAAATTCACATGCCAGTTTTTCGTCATAATCCACGCTATTGTAGCCTTTTTTTGTTTCGAAAAGAATGGAGTTCTTCTCCACTAAAACACGAAGAATGTCTTTGGTGGACACCAACGTCTTTCGGACAGATTCCGGAATGGTTACGCTGTGACGCTGTTCGAACTGTCGCAAATACTCGTCGCATCCGATTTTCGGGGGATTTTTCACTCGACGACGTGCCATACGCATATAGGTGTATGTTTTGTTTTCTTTGTCCCAGTGTATATGTATTTCGGTTTTGCACGGCTCCCCCGATTCATAGTCATAACACCAAAACGTCACATCCTTCGTCGGGTTATGGGTGTCGACGTAGGCGTATGCCGCCGCAATACTGCGGGGAATTTGCACAATCCCGCCGCCGGCAGACTTGATTTGTCCTTTTATCGCATCCTTAAAATCGCCCAAGTGGTCAGGGATTAAACACAAAATATCCCCGTCACCCGAACGGTTTTTCTCTTTCGCCAGCGTGTCGTGAATTGAGGTCATAATAGCGGCATCTTCGCCGCTATCGCCGCAAAAATCCGAGGCCGTCGTAAACTGGCGAAAGGGATCGGCGGTATAATAAAACGCCTCGTCCCGACGGGGTTTTTTCACTTTTTTGGTAGCGGTGCTATGCTCCACATACGACACCATGGGAAGATAGCAACGATCGTTGGCAATGTCCGCATAATATCCGGACACCAAGTCAAAAACCAACTTTGCCGGCTTAGCCAAGAATACGCTTTTTTCGGCGGTTACTTTTTCTCCTACAGAGGGCAACACCTCCGCAAACCGTTTCCCTAAAAGAAGCAGTCCACGCTTGCCAATCTCCTTATGAGAGTCAACGCCGTTCAGCGGCAACGCAACGGACAACTGCTCCACAATGGAATTCGACGCCAGTCTCACCTCATCCGTCAGCGTCGGTGCGGCTTTTGCAGGAGCAGGTGCGGCTTTCGTAGGAGCAGGTGCTATCTTTGCAAAAACAGGTGCGGCTTTCGCAGGAGCAGGTGCCGCCTTTTCGGGAGCAGGTGCGGCTTTTGGCGTGTTCACCGTAGACAAGGTCGCAAAATCCGGCAACGGATTGGATGCAGAATACGTCGGTGTTGTTTTCGGCTTTGCCCAAAACGCTTTCCACTCAAGATATTCCCGATAAAACGAAAGCTCCGGAGACGGCGGAAACGCATTCAAACCCATCACGTCGTCCACTTCAAACAAAGCACTTTTCTTCTCAAGCCCGTTTAGCGTCGACATAATACGCCGACGCTTTAACATTTTTATTTGCTTTTGCGTTTCCAACCATCGCTCAAACTCGATTTTGTTGCTCATACGTTTTCCCTCAATTAGTCATAGGTGCCGTTTTCGGCGGTTGTTTTGGCGTAACATCGTTTGGCGTTTTTTGCTCAGCAACAGCCTTTTCGACAGCAGCTTTTTCGGCGGCAATACGTGCTTCCTCAGCGACGGCTAAGCGGTCGGACAGCGTAAAATAATCGTCCACATTGAACAAAAAGACAATCGCCGTCTTATCTTCAATCGTTATGGTGTTACCCGTAAGCTTAACCGTGTAGCGTTGTTTCAGTTTCCCGGTTTTTGTTTTTATCAAAACGGTATCCTCAAAAACCGGTGCGGTCTCGTCATCGGCACCAAACCAAAGCCGACCGTTTTTGTCGTGCAATTCTCCCACACGGTCCACAATTATCGCCCCGGGAGAACGAAGCATTCTTGAAACCACGAGCCAATAAAACACAACCGCCAAACGGTTAAAAAGATTCGTCTCATCAAAATCGTCGTTGATTTTCTCTTCCACAGTAGAAAGCATTTTCACAGCGTCCCAAATAATCTTATAGTTTTTGTCACACATCAATTTGTTGTTTTGGTACGCCTGTTTAATCGGTTTAACCTCGCACAACTCTCCCGTTTTGATTTTTAAGTTGGCGGCAAGCAGTCGTTGTACCTTTACGACCCAGTCATAATACTCGCATTTTTCACTGCAATGGAGACAACCGGTATTTTTTGTTCTCACCACAATGGCATCGTACAAAATTCGATACAGATACATAAACTCCCGATTTTCCTTGGTATCCGTTGTGAAAATGGTTTTGGTTGTCAGCACCTTGTTTTCCGGGGAGATTTTCTCCTCAATCGTTCTCCCCGGTCGTTGGGACATCCACTGCATCGTTTTGGTGCCGAATCCTCTTGCCCGATTGGCCAGCATTTTGGTATCCACTTTTTCAATACGTGTGCTGGGATTCACAAGTATTTCTTTGATTGCGGCAAAGCTGAAATCGGCAATTCGGATAAAATCGTCAAAAACCAAAATATTCGAACATTTTTGCGTCTGTATAATCGTACCCTCAAACGCATCGTGAAGTCGTTTCAAAAAATACGAATACTGAATAGTCAAACATTTTCCGCTTGACCGTTCCCGATCTCCCGTCAGTGCACAGTTCAAAATATGACTCACCAACAACATCGCATCAAAACGGCATTGCTGCGACAACGTCATTGTCTCTATTCGATTGTGAAACAATTCGTCCTTTGTCGGCATAAACTCATTCATCATCCTTGTTCATAAAGTCGGCACTGCACCATTGGAACAACTCGGTAGTCAATTCTCTGGCGTGTTTATAGTCGTTGACAAGCTCGCCGGCATGGCTCGAGAGAATGCCCTCAATACGGTTTAAGCATTCCTCGTTCTGACCACGCACCTCTACGCCACGCAGTTTCGGCATGATCTTGAAAGCGATTGCATCGCTGAACGCTTTGTTCATAGCGGCTTCAAGCTCGTTCTTTTTCGCATACACAACATCGGGATAGTGCTCAATGTATTGAGCGATTCCCTGCCATACACGGTGACCGAGATTGCGGCCCATATTGGCCATTTGCTCGTTGATATTCTGCACATAGCCACGATACTCTTCCAGTTTTTTCTTGACCTCATCCGCACTTTCGGTGTTCACCTTATTGCACCAAGAAGTCCACGTCTTTCTCGAAAGGAAGAATTCTTGTTTGATTTCCTTGTTGCCCTCACGGTCATACAACTCTCTCGGGCGAGGGAACGTAATGAGCGTGCTACGGTCAATCACCTTGTCCGACAAGCCTTTTGTTGTCTCGTCCTCGTTCATCGTGCCGGTCCAAAGGATGTTGGAGCCGATATCCAAACGCTCAGGGGTTTCGCCACCGCCCAACAGAATATCGTATTGAGCATTTTGTTTTAAGCCTCTGCACGTTTCCAGTTTGCTGAGCATATCGGCAAAATATTGCTCCGGGTGAGCCAGGTTCATTTCGTCCAGCAACACCATCATCAACTGGTTACGACGCAACGAATCGCTGCTCATTTGATACAAAGCACGCACAAGGTCCGTAGCCTCAAACCGACGCTCAATGGAGTTGTAATAACCAAACAGCGACGCCGGGCTGTCCCAGTCGGGCTTCACGGGAATAGACAGGAAATTCATACCGCCGTGGAGGGCATAGTTTTTCGGCAATTCCGATTTACCGGTGCCGCTAACACCCGCCAACACGACCAACGGAGACATATCCCGGATTTTCTGAGCCGTGTGATAGGCATAAATTTGACGTTTGGAGAATTTCAGTCCGCTCTCCTCGGATTTTGCCTTGATATTCTCCAACCATTTTTGTTCATCGGTAAACTGTTTGTCATCAGCGAGATCGTCTGTTTTTGCCATAAACGACGGTATACTGCGAATGGGTGCCAGCATCTCCTCACGAGTGACTTTTTTGTTCCGTTCCAGTTCCTCCAGCCACTGCATCGCACAGTCTTCCCAGTACTTGCTTCTCTCTTTTTCCGCATCCAGCTCAACGGATTCGTTTCGCCGCAGTAACAACGCTTTCTCTTTTTCCTCTAACTGCTTGTTCAGATCACGGATTTGTCCTGCATATGTATCCGCCTTGTCTTTGGCATTGACAAACTCGTCAACGTTTTCCAGGGTGATATTGTTGTCCTCAAATACTTTCAGCTGTTTTTTCAGGGCGTTCAGTTCAGAACGATATTTCTCCCAATTTTTAATATCATTCTCGTTAACCTTAAGGTTCAAATACTTTTCTTTTTCTTTTTCAAGTTCTTTGTTTCTATTCCGAATATCGTTCAGAGTTTCCTCGGCGGTTTTGCAGCGAATCCCTCTTGCACTGCACACTTCGTCAACACGATTCGCAAAAGAATCATCAAGTGCTTTCTTATGAGCGTCGAGAGCGTTTATTTTATATTCTAATTCATTCTGTTTGCTGTTGATGAGCTCCCGCTCTTTTTCGATAGTCGCTTTTTCCGCTTCTAATTCTTTACGCTGTTTTTGCATCTCGCTTTGAGCATTCTTTCGAATATCATCCGCATCGGAAACGGCCTTGCTTTTGATTTTTGCTTCCTCGTCCCGGGCTTTCTTTAAGTAATCATCCGCCTGTTCACGAATGCTTTGAGTCTCTTTTTCGGCGAGAGCGATAAGTTCTTTACGGCGTTCTTCTCCCTTTGCCACACGGCCGTCAAACTCTTGATCGGCAGACTCTTTTCTCTTTTGGATATCCGCTTCGGCAGAATTCCGGATAGACTGGGCATACGCTTTGGCATCTTCTATGATTTGCTCTTTTCGGGTTTTTCCCTCATCCTCAAATCCGCTTATGTAAAGCTCTTTCTCTCTGTGGGCATCTTCGGTAATTGCTTTTGCGGCCGCTTTGGCCTTTTCAATAATCTTTCGTGCCTCCGTCTCTGCCTCTGCCCGTATTTCCTCAGCATTCTCGTTTAGTCTTTGCTGCATTTCCGCATACGACGAATACACGCCCACTATTTCTGTCAGTCGGTCGTATTCCTCAAGCAAGCGTATTCCTTTCTCGACTATTTCCTCGTTACTTGTCATCCCTGTCGGGTTGGTTTGAAATGGATTCATTAGAAATTGTCCTCACTTTCAATATAGTTGAGCAATGTTTCACATAGGGTCAAGATTTTTTTATGGATCTTTTCAATTTCTTTCTCGTTACTTTTGGAGGTTTCGTTATGTCCACGAAGCTCAAACACCCGTTCGGCAAGCGAAACAAACTCCTCGTTTTCGGACAACAATCGATGCAACAAAATCGGGCGATAATAATCCGTAACCATAATCAAATACAACAGCAGATTTCCCGTTGTCATACTGGCGGTATACTCTCTATTGAAGCTTCCGTATTTATAGCGACGTTCCACAACATCCGGATAATTATATCGTTTCAATATTTCGTTTACACATTCCGCAACGGACTCCTTGCTTTTTTTCTCTGGCAAATAGCGTTCCAAAACCGCTTTGTCAATTTCGTTTTTATCCGTAATCCAATAGATAAACTGTTTCATTACCTCGTCGAGAATGTTGTAGGCATTTGAAAAATATTCCGAACCGGACATAATCCTCGAACGCTCCAACGTCAAAGCGTAGTTATATACGTCGTGGTTGTCTCGAATTCTCGTATACGGAGAAAGATTACTTTTTGCCTTTTCTTCCACTTTCTGATAATCTTCGTCAAGACCCTCATAATCCAGAAACTTATTGATATCCAGCTGTTTGGTTCTCGATGACATCACCAATATATCAAACACATCAAAGGCCAGAAGCTGCAAATCAAAGTGATTCCAGTTCATTGCATTTTGCGTTCCGTGCTTTGCCGGGTTACGCAAGCTACGTGCTTGTTCTATCAATGAAAAGAACATATTGTGCACACGGGCAAGTTCATGAAAAGGGTGAACGGGTGAAAAATGGGCTTCCAGCAAATTGGCAAACAGCAACACGGTAATGTCGCTGGTGTCGCTGCTCTGACAGTCAATGAGATACCGTAACCGCTTTTCATATATCCGCACGTTGTCCCGTATCCCACTACTGTCAAAGCCGATTTCACTCGCCAATTTTCGATAGTCGTGGATCGCATAATCATCCGACTGCATACCCATAATATACTTCTTGTAATCGACAAGCCGTTGTTGGTCAAAGTTTTTCAAAAAGCTTTCCTTGATACACTTTTCCAACAAACCGTACAACGCTACATAATACTCTTTATTGGCACTTTCCAGACGGTCTTCTGCAATCGTCTCACGCTCTTTATATACGTGTGCACGACGAGTATAACACGCCAGCGATTCCGCTAAAGCCGCCCGCAATTCGGGATATGCGGCCAATTTCTTTTTTCCGTAAACCGAATCAATGTACCGCTCACATTCATCGAAAAGTGTATCCTTGATTTTCAAAGATTTTATCGACAAATCAATACTTTCTTTCATTCGATTCAACTGCCCAGAAAGATGCTGTGCGGTTTTCGTATCCTTTTCACACACCATTTTCACGTCTTCCGTAATCCAGCCGGCAAGCCCCTTATAAAACGGATGGGCGGCAGAATATTCCGACGTATTGTTCTTGTCGTAATACAATGCGGAAACGACATCCACATACTCGGAATTGCCGGTAAACAAGACGGACAACGGCACATCTCTTTTTCTGCGGTAATAGCGTTCCCTCAACAAAAATTCCACTTCTTGATTGTCCGGCTGCACCGGAACATCGTTATGCATTCCCCGCTCATAGAGGTCATGGATATAATAGGTCATGGAATCACCGGTTGAAAGCCGAAAATGCCGCTTATCTTCACAAATTTCCTTGTATTGCTCATACTGCTCGGTGTTCAGGAAAAGCGGCATCAGCTTTCGGGAAATTAAATCGTATAAAACAATAAATGAATTATTGGAAATATTACGTGTTTCCGAGCCATCCCCATTCGGAGACGTCTGAATATCCCGTTTGATAATGACCTTTACGAGGTCTTTTTCCAACCCCAAGTCATTAGAGATTTCATCGTAATTATAGGGCTTTCCTCTTGATGAGTAATATTGGTTCAAGTCATGAACTGCCCGATAAATGAAATCGTCATTGGAATTGTTTATCGTTGCACAATAATGGTAGGCAATCGCCGGGACAGAAACGTATACGCACGAGGATTTTGCAAATTTTGTTCGTGCAACCCTTTCGAAAACACCGTCTTTTCCGAAATTCGCCAAAAGCAAATCACGGTCAAACTGATTGTAATTCACATACGTCTCCCCCTTCCTCACACAGCTTGTACGCATCGATCAGTGCGGGAATATCTTTTTCGGCATTCTTATACTTCGTAATGGTGCTGTTGCCGACAATGACTAAACATTTTTTGGCACGGCTCATTGCCACGCACATTCTGTTTTTGCTGTCAAGAAAGCCAACTCGATCTATGTTGTTGCTTCTGACCAACGACAAAAACACAATATCAAATTCTTTCCCCTGGAAGGCATCCACCGTTCCCACTTCGATGAATTTCATCACATCCTCGCTCAGGTGGGCTTCCAAGGCGTGCATAATTTTATCTCTTTGAGCGGAATAGAACGTAATAACACCAATGCTGGCAGGCTCTTCCTTGCCCCTCCACTCACGGCTTTCCGTAATGGTTTTAATACGTTCAACAATGATATTCACTTCGCATTCCCGGTAGCGGGAGCCACTGGCAGATTTCTGTTCACGGTTACCGCCCTTGTTCGCATCAATCCAAACCAGGTTTTTTCCGGCAATGGTGGGATAGTTTTGTTTGAAATGGTCTTCCGGAAAACCGGTAGCGTTTTGCAGTTCCCCCTCATAAAAATGCTTGGAAACCAAATCGCCGATCACCGGTGCCATACGATACTGAACATTAAGCGTAACCACACGTTCGTGTTTCGAGTCGAGCATACAAAGCCCTTTTGCTTTTTCTGTCATATACTCAAACATAGATAATTTGTATTTTTCTTCTCTTGCTTCCGGCGTAAGTTTTCCAAATAATTCATTTGGATTTTCAAGTTTATCTTTCAGGATAATTTCCTTCATAACATCTTCCTCGACGTACTGAGGAAGCTGGGCGTCATCGCCCACGAAAATAATACGGTTTTCCACACAAGAAAGCGGAATCATTAAATCGGCAGGACAGCTTCTCGCCGCCTCATCCACCAAAATATCCCGATATCGGAATTTTCCGTTTTCGTTCGCCAGCTGGTGGGTTTTCGCTAAGGTTCGTTGATATTTCCGAATAATCAAAGCGGTCTCATCTCCGGGATACAGACAGCTTAAATAATCCGAAATAATTTCATACTTTTCGCCTCCACGAAGGCTCTTTAACGTTTCAATCAACGTGTCCATATTTTGTATAATGGAGGCTTTTTCCTCTGCGTGAAGCTTCTCTATTTTCTTAGCTTCAACAATCAGATTCACTTTCAGCCGCTTCACAGCCCGATAATCCACCGGCGTTGCGGCAAAGCAGGTGCGAAGCTCTTCTAAGTTCGTTTTGATGGAACGAATATGCTCCACCATCCGAAACTTTTCGTAAATACACGACAGCAACTTCTCTCCGTCATCGCTGTATGCCGCCGGGGAACTCGGAATACGGTTGGCATAGTATACAAGCATCCGGGACACATCTCGTTTTACACGACTGGAAATCACGGTTTTTTCCATACGAAGACTGTCCAGCGTTTTCTCAAGCGTTTGCATCCGCTCGTCGCCCTCAAAATCGGTCACCATGTTCAAATATATTTCGCCGTATTCAATCGCCTGTTCCAGTATAGAGAACGCCTGTTCCACAGAGCACGGCTTTTCAATGGCATCCTGCAATTGCAAAAGCGACAGAATGTACAGCTTCTTTTTGGAGATACGATCAACGTCTTCATGCCTGTCCAAAATATGCTGACTGGTTCTTTCGCACCATGCCTCCAGCTCTTGGTCAATCTCTCTTTCGCCCCGTTTTCCAAACTCCGCTATGATAGGCAGTTGAAACTCATCCGCCTCGGTGGCTTCATCTCGTCTGGTCATATTTTTGGTGGCGTCCCGCTGATAAGCGGTAAGCAAAAAGGCGTCTTGGCGAACCTCCTCGTTTTTTTGCTGAGCCTTAAGTAACGCTTCTATGGTTTTGATAACCTTGGTTTTGCCCGTTCCGGGAGGCCCTTTTATTATCGCAACATCCGGCGTTTTCATAGCAATTTCAATCGCTTTTCGTTGGCTGGGATTGGGCGGATATTTTCGGAAAAATTTCGAAATAATGGTTTCATCCAACTTGGCACTGTCGTTTAGGTCTTTTTTGGAATAGTTATTCACCGTTCGGCCTTCCAACAAATACGGCAAGGCCGTGTTGGCGGATTTTTGTTTTTGGATAGCTTCAAATGCCATCATACGGCGTTTATACACCATAATGTCACCGGCAATATCCATTGTCACCGTTCCGGGAAGAAAAGGGCTAAGATAACCTCCATCGTCAAGGATACATTCCACATAATCGGTGCCGGGAATATAATTGTCCCGTAACACACCGTAGGCATATGTCGGGAATTTTTTTTGTGGAGCTAATTGCTGAATCTGCACACGAATAACACCGTTTTCCTTTGGTGCTCGTTCAAAAAAGTGCAATACCGCCTCTTCGTTTTTAACATTTAATTTGTAGACGCCCAAACGCTTGCGGACACATGAATTAAAGCTGATTTTTCCGGTCTCCTCACTATCAATTTGCTTTAATTCCATCTGCGTTTCGGCATACAGTTTCCACATATTGACGTATTCGCTTCCGCCGTTTTGAATAAACGTCTTGGTGGCAATGTTCAGCCGTTCCTTTTTCGTTTTATCGACGAAACGTATCGGCACACGGCAGAAAACAAACGCATAATTTTCGGGATGAACAAAGGCTCTTTCGCTAGAATCAATGGCATAGGTCAAATCGCCGGCACTTCCTTGTTCGGCTTCTATCTCGGAAAACCGTTTTTCCACGACAGAGAAAGAGCGTCCACGTGTCATATCCACTAAGACAAACGAATTCTTTTTGCTTAACTTTACGTGTTTGGCGATAATATAAAACGGCTGTCCGCCAATAGACAGCGAATACTCCTGCGAAAGCAATGCGTTCATATCGTCTACCGAGGCATCGCTTGAGAGAACCGCAATGGCGATACCGTTCGGGTTATGCGTATCCTCATAATTGATATTCAAATCAAACGCCATCAAAATATGCAGGATATTCTTCTGTTTGCCAATCACCTGGCAAAAATGAATTCCGACAGATTTCTCCTCGAATTCATAGCCATACTGTTTCGTTAAAAATTTGCCGTACGTTGACATAGCGGGATTGTCAAGTTTTCTTAAAAAGGTCTCTTCTTTGCTGAATATTTCGACAAAATCCCCCTCCTGAAAAACAGAGGGATCGTCAACCTGTATCTCAAATTCCACGCACTGAGCGGGCAAATAGGTAGCAATATCCGAAAATCTCATGTTGTACTCTCCTCGTAAATGCTCACGATTTTATAGGGCTGTCCGTTTTTTCTGAGCATTACTTTTTTACCAGCAGGCACGTTCTTATATTCCCACATAATTTCTCGGGGATAGACAGAAGATTTCCCCATAAACCGCATATCCAAATTCACCGAAGAATTTGTAAGCAAAAGGGTTGCCACCCCGTCGGTTTCGCCGAAAAATTCCACCGGCACCGAAATTGTTTTCCGGTCGCTCATCCTCTTTTTTTGGGAAAAATGTTTTACACGTTTTTCATACGGTTTTATCGGCTTTGCGTCAGAAATGTCCCATTCCTCTTCATCCAATCCGTTGTCGGCACAAACATCCTCCACCGTTAAAGAGAAATAGCGGTTGGTGTCTTGTTCCTTTTCCCTATCACACCACAAGCATTTAACGCCTAAGTGGTCATGGCCGTTACTGCAAGTCGAAACACGGTAATACGCATCCTCGAAAGCGTCCTTCCACTCCTTAACGCTCGGCCGGGAGACGGGATTTTTTCTGCCGGTTTCGTTAAAGGTTCGGAGGAATAAATCCTTAAGCGTGTCCGTCATCACATAATCAAGCGGAATACCGCTTTGTTCAATACGGGCGTTCTGTTCTCCCTCATAAACATACGGGATTTCGCCCTTTTCCGACAATGCGGAAAAATCATCCGCCGCCGCATCCGGCTCAGCTTCGTCCCACAAATCCTCGGTTTCCGCTTGGCTGGACATGGCCCCGAAAAACGGCGATGCCATTACCAAATACTCATAAGCAAGAAGAGCAAACGAATAGGCATCGCTGTAAAACGTATTGGTATGCTCCCCGCTTGCAATCTCCGGTGCACGATAACGAGGCGTGCCGATGGCACAGCCGGACACACCGGAATACCGTAAATTATCTAAGTCAATCAGCCAAACCTCATCACTGTTCGACTCCCTCGACACAAAAACATTGCCGGGAGAGATATCGCAATACACAAGTCCATGGGCTCGCAGGTCGCATAAAATGGCGGCGAGCTTTGCAAGAACCTTTAGTTTCTTGGCAAGAGAGTTGTTTTTTCCTCGTTCAGACAGTAAATTTTCCTGCGTTTTTCCCATATGCTGACCGATGCTCACCATACGGCCCATAAACCGCATTACATAGCCGCAATACGGTTTTTGTAAAAGAGCAATCGGTGTGGCAATATGATCAATTTCATGCACCGCATTTAACGACTGTACATAGCGGATTTTTCGAGCATACGATTCATATTTATCGTCGGACAAAACCGCCCCATTACTCCCCGCATCACGCACCGAAGAAGCATCTATCGGAACCTTGACCTTTATGGCGATTTTGTCGTTATTCGTCACCTTATATACCACGCCTTGACCGCCGGCACCATATTTCATTTCCTCATTGATGTCATATCGCAATCCGTTTTCATCGACTAAAAGCATCCTGTCACCCTCTTGAATACACAATCATTGTTTTATCGTCTCTGGAGCCCGGTACATTCCAGTTTTGCAAAATGGATTTTACGGTTTTCTTTCCTTTTGCAACGTCGGACCCCTGAATTTTTGAAACGTAAAAGTCCAAACATTCTTCCTCTTTTCCGGAGATAATATCGTCGGACACTCCGTCCGTTGCCAACATAATTTGAATGGCGGAGGAATCTGTCAACGCAAAATGTCGGGTTTTCCACCGAGCCTCATCCCACTCGGCACAAAGCGGCAAAACCACATTGGAAAACTCGGCATCTTTTCCCTGCATTACATAAAAGCGTCCGTTCAGTTTCAAATAGCAAACACCGTCGCCCACCTGACCGACAAACAAACCGTTCTTTTCGGATATATGGGCAAAAACACAAGTGGTGGACGCCTGACCCCTTTTCGAAACGGGCACCGTTTTTTTATATAAAGCAAAAGCCGTGGCGGTAATCTCCGACACGGGAATGCGGTTGGTTTCGTACAGCCGGAAAGCCCGGGCGACCGCTTTTACAATCGCCCGGCTTCCAATCTGTGAATATGTTTGCGAGCCGACACCGTCGGCAACCGCTAACGTGACACCGTAGCGGCTTTTCTTAGCTATGTAGGCGTCCTGGTTTCTGGTGTGGGTCGCTCGATGGCTTTCACCACGCAAAGAGTAAGCACCAATATATTCATTTGTGTCTACACTCTTAAACCCCACCGTTACTTACTCCTTTTATCGGTCTTACACCTACGTGCTTTTTAAAATCTCAAATAATCCTCGTCATCCTCATCGTCCTCGATTTCCATCGGCGGCACCACGTTCGGCGACACAGAAGCGGATCGTTGGATTGTGGAAAGGGTGACAAAACGGAAAAACTTGCGAATGGTTGTGGCTTCCTCCGCCGAGAAAACGTTTTCCTCGTCGCCGGTAAACTTTACCAACACCTCATAAGCGGGATCACCTTTTCTTACACCGATACCCATCGCCATACGATAGCATTTGGAGCTGCGTCCGGAAGAACAGAAATCCTCTAACGCCGCTTCCCAATCGTCGTTCGGCATTCCGTCGGATACCAGTACCACCGTCGGGCGGTAGCAACGAGAGGAAATCTTGTCTTTGTCCTCAATCAAACTATTTTTAGCGAGACGCAACGCACCGCCGAGAGGCGTATTTCCGGCAGCCCCCATATCCGCATAAAGCTCTTTCGCCTCTGCCGCCGGTGTCAGCGGAAGAATCTGCTTGACATCCGGGCCAAAAGAATAGATAGCAACTCGGATATCCACGTTACTGTCCTCTTGCTTTGCAAAATCGGAAAGCATCTCTTTTACGGCCGCATTGAGAACATGAATATTCCCGTTCGTGTCCATGGAGCCACTGGTGTCCAAAAGAAAAATAACCGGTATGCTCCGAGGTTCTTGATACTTAAAGTTCATTTCATTATCCATAGCTACATCCTCCGTATGATGTAAATAGATTACTCAATCTTGTTCTTTTTTCGCTTCGTTCAAGCTTTTTTCGAATTCCTTGTATGTTCTGGAAAGACTTTGCTCAGAAACCCCCAATTCCGCCGCAATCTCTTTGCGGCTGACGGGAGCGTTTTGCTGTAGGCACCGTTCATATATCTCTCGGTCGAAAAAGTCGGATTTTTCATATAGCGAGACCCATTTTTTCGGAACCTTTAACGCTGTTACAGACGTAAGCACCTTTCGCAATAGCGGTTTTTGCCGTTCCTGTCGGCGGGCAAGAACACGGTCGACTAATGCAAAGCTCTCTTTAACGGTTTCGAGGCGTTCCATCTTGTTAAACTCGTTGTCATACGACGCAACCGAATCGATGATACGCTTTTCTTTTCCTTCATCATCCGTGACAAACTCACTCACCACGGTAACATTCGTCTTGAGGGTCATCAGCTGTCGCACGTACTGCTCGTCTTTCCCCTTCATTTCGGCGAAAAGTTTGCAAAACTCATCGTGCGGCACATCCTTGCCCATCGATTTTTCATATCGCATAAGGTCACGAAGATCGTCCTGTTCTTTTTTGCTGATGGCAATACCGCCTCGCATCGTTTCTTGCATTTTGACTGCCAACGCTTTTTTACGGCTTTTTTCCATCGCCTTGTTAAAGTAGTGGAGAAATTCGCCTTTTTCCGGTTGAAAGCTCTGGATGCAGGCATTTGCGGTGTTGAAGATCTCCTCTCCCAAATCTCGATATACTTCAGAATTGATGCTTACCAAATAGGAAAACAAATCGGAAATCAACCGCATTCTTTCGGCAATATACCTACTCGTTCCCGGCTCCAGTTGAAACAGCAAAGACGAAGATATCTGCTCCTCATATTGTTTCGTATCGTCTTTCATTCTTGTCTCCTATTATTTCAGCGACAAAAGGGCATCCAACATCCGACGGGCTTTCGTGGGGTCGGAGCATTGAATCAGGTTAACAACGGAATCGAGCAAAAACAGCGGCAACATCGAACACAGCTTCGTATTCGACGGCGTGTTATTCATCATCGTGGCTTGACCGTAGACGATTTCATCCACCGTGCAGTTGAGATACTTCTCGGCAAACGTCAACGCCGCAAACAGCACAATCGGAACGTCTTTCGAGCCATAGGTGATATCAGCGACGACAGTGGAATCGTCGTCAATTTCCGCCACAATTTCCTTTAACAGCTTTTCGTGAACCAGTTTTTCCTCTTCAAACTCCGTCTCGATCAGCTTCACCTCAACGTCGGCAGCGTTCCGTCCGCAAATCGTGCAAAACTCCTCAACAAAGTTGTCGGCGTTGCGTTTATAGTATTCCTCGTTGTTTTTGTCGTGCTTCAAAAGCAGCACCAGCTTGACATCCTCGTCAGCAGAGAGCACGCTCTCCAAATACGCATTGACGGGATACATCACCGCTTTTTCCGACGACGGAATAGACGAATCCGT
Source organism: Acutalibacteraceae bacterium (assembly GCA_045598965.1). Classification (GTDB taxonomy): domain Bacteria; phylum Bacillota; class Clostridia; order Oscillospirales; family Acutalibacteraceae; genus RGIG426. Next base: position 91,473 of record JAZRVH010000007.1, on the reverse strand, counting down.
CGATTGATAGACACAGTGATGAACATCCTTTTTCATAGGAATGTTGCAAATAATCGTTTTTTTCATTTTCTACACCTCAATAATAAATTCTTATGTCGTATTAGGCACACCGAATATCTTTCATGTGGTAGCCTCGGTAGCCTTTATCGTTTTTTCGTTTGGTTTTCTCCAAAATCTCTATACCGTGTTCCTTTTCGATATAGCGTATGTACATGGGAAGCTTGGTCATGGTTTTTGCAAGTGCTTCGTCTCGGTGAGCTTTCGAGTAATCCGTGGCTTCGTGGAGCAGAACGCCTTGCCCGAAATACTGTTGAACTCCCTTGCGGTAGTTTTGGTTAAACAAGAAATATTCGTCGTTTTTGGTTACCAGATAAAAGGAATGTATGCCGTCGCCGTTTGATTTGCAAAATATTGTCGTTTTCATTTCGTATCCTCCGTTATGGTTTCTTCGGAACCGCTTCCTACTCACATATAGGGAGGATTTTTCGGCGACTTAACATTTTTTCGAAAAATCAGCAAAATGTTGTTTCATCAATTTCCGGTATCACCTGAACGATATCATCTAAACCGCAGTCCAGATAATCACAGACTTTCGCCAGCATCTCTAAGGAGACTGGCTCATCTCGCCCCATCTGCAATAGGGCATAATGCGTGATTCCCGCTTGTTGCTCCAGGTCTTTCTTCTTGATTTTTCTGTCAAGTAATTGTTGCCACAGCCTCGCATAGGTAATTTTCATTGTTCGTCTTCTCTTTCTCAATAAATTGTCAAAGTGCTTTTGGCACTATCGGAAAGACGTTGTAATAGATATTTTAGCATATTTTTGTCTTTATTTCAACAAAAAAGTGCGAAATTCGAACCTTTTTTTCATCGTTCCCGTATTTTTATATTTTTAGTCATACCTGTGAAACGTGCCTTTTGCAAAAAGTGTTGGGATACCTAAAAACCCACTTTCGGCATTTATCTTTTTCGATTTGCTATCCAAATACCCCTTGCGTCATGAAACGGCGTATGATACAATAGGTGGAGAAGTATAACAGGAAGGCGGAACAACTATGTATGTTTTGATTACCGGTGCATCCAGCGGTATCGGGCGAGAAATGGCTCGATGCTTTGCCGAAGTGGGCTGTGACCTGATTTTAGCGGCACGCCGCTTGGAACGATTACAGGAATTGGGTGCTGAGCTTGCCGACGAATACGGCTGCCACGTACTTATAAAACAAACCGACTTAAATGACGAACGCCAAGTGCAAGCCCTTCACGCCGCCTGTCTGCCGCTTGACCCCTCCGTGGTGGTTAACTGTGCCGGCTTCGGTAAAATGGGGTATTTTACGAACATCACCCTCGAAGATGAACTGAATATGATTAAAACCAACGTAACGGCGGTACATATTTTGACAAAACTGTTCGCCAAGACGATGAGCGAGGGCACAATTCTCAACGTGTCCAGCATTGCCTCCTTTGCTCCCGTACCGCTGTTGGCGGCATACGGTGCTACCAAAGCCTATGTTCAAAGCTTGTCCCGTGCGGTCAACTACGAGCTGAAAAAGCAGGGCAAGCCCGTGAAAGTGGCAGTGCTTTGCCCCGGCCCCGTTTCCACCGAATTTAACGACGTGGCGGATGCCACCTTCCGCATCCCCTCGATGGCGGCAAGCACCTGTGCGTGGTTTGCGGTAAACGGTATTTTATCGAACCGCAACGTGATTTTGCCCGGGTTTATCCCCCACGCTATGAACCTGCTCGCAAAGCTCACTCCGGCGGCTCTTGTAATGCCCTTTGAATTTATCGGCGAAAAGGCGAAAATGAACAAATGAACGATTTCTTCGCCTCGCTTCCCCCGGAATTTGCGGCACGGATGACCCGCCTTTTGGGAGGGGAATTCTCCGATTTTTACACCGCACCAACCCATCGAGGGTTGCGTGTTAATACGGTGACAGCCGACCCCGAAACGGTGGCAAAACGCTTACCGTTTGTCTTAACCCCTGCTCCTTTTGCAAAAAACGGGTTCTTTGTTGAGGGGGATTACAAGGTGGGTGGCCATCCGCTCCACCACGCAGGCGGCTTTTATATGCAAGAGCCGTCCGCCCAATCAGCGGTAACCGCCCTTAACATAAAGCCCGGCGAACGGGTGCTGGACTGCTGTGCCGCCCCCGGCGGCAAATCCACGGCGATTGCCGAGGCTCTCGGCGATACCGGACTTTTGTGGTGCAACGAGTTTGTCCGCTCTCGGGCGAAAATCCTCTGTCAAAATTTAGAGCGTATGGGCACAAAAAACCGTGTCGTCACAAGCGTGGATGTGGCCGATTTGAAAACCGCTCTGCCCGCCTTTTTTGATGCGGTGCTGTGTGACGTTCCCTGCTCCGGCGAGGGTATGTTTCGCAAAGAGCCGGAGGCAATCCCCGCATGGAGTACGGACAATATTTCGCTTTGTGCCAAACGAGGTGCCCACATTTTGGATGCCGCCGCCGAAACGGTAAAACCGGGCGGACGGTTGCTCCTCTCTACCTGCACCTTTGCCCCGGAGGAAAACGAGTGTCAGGTGGCGGCGTTCTTACGCCGTCATCCGGAATTTTCGCTTGTGCCTCTTGACGTGCCTTTCGGTCGTCCCGCTTTTTCGTGGGACAATGTACAATCCTTTGCCGACACAGACGAACCCTGTGTTGCCGATGTATCTGTCTGCCGACGGATTTTCCCAAAAGACGGCGGCGAAGGTCATTTTTTGGCACTATTCCAAAAATCCGGCGACAGCGACACCTCCTCGCCGAAACCGCTTTCGGTGAAACCGCAACCCGCCATTGCCGCCGCTCTCGGCGAATGGCTCTCCACCGTTCCCGCCGGCAGCTTTGTGCAATACGGCGACGTGTGGCATCTGCTTCCGACAGAAATGCCACAAACCGGCAAATTGCCACTTGTGCAAGCGGGCATTCCCGTTGCCGTCGCAAAAAAAGGGCGACTTGAGCCCACACACACGCTGTTTGCTGCCTACGGTAACGAGGCAAAACAACAACTCGATCTCCCCGCCGACAGCGATAAAATGGCGGCCTTCCTCAAAGGCGAAGCCATCGCCGTCGACGCTACATACAAAGGATATGTCGCCGTCCTTTGCGACGGTGTTCCGCTCGGCTTCGGAAAAGCGACCGCCGGAACGCTTAAAAATCACTACCCGAAAGGGTTACGCAACGTATAATAAAAACCGCCCCATGGGCGGTTTTTTTGTGACATTTTTTCACCGCCATTCACCCTCTTTCCCTTTCCCGCATACGATAAAAAAGAAGGCAACTGCCTTTGAATTTCGATACAAAAGGGTGAAGATAATGGCAACATTCCAAAACCAAGCAACACTTTCCTATAACGGACTTTCTACCACCTCCAACATCGCTTACGGCGAGTTGTTAGAGGAGCTTTCCGCCACTAAAGCGGCGGTGTATGACCGCTATGAAGCCGGCGACACCGTGTCGTATGTCATCAGTCTTGTCAACGCCGGCACCACCGACGTGACCGACGTGACCATCAACGACAATTTGGGACAATATGCGTTCGGCGAAACCGACCTCGTTCCCCTCGACTATGTGCCGGGCACAGTGCGGTATTATCAAAACGGGGTATTGCAGCCCACACCCGCCGTGGTGGCAGGCCCGCCGATGCAGGTGTCCGGACTGACCGTCCCCGCCGGCGGCAACGCTATGATTGTGTATGAGGCGGCCGTCAACAATTTTGCCCCTCTCGACCCCACCGGCTCGGTGGTCAACACGGCGTCTGTCTCCGGCACCGGCATCGCCGCTCCTCTTGACGTAACCGCCACCATCTATCCGGATGCTCGTCCCCAACTGACGATTTCCAAATCCATCTCTCCCACTACGGTGACGGAAAACGGGCAAATCACCTATACCTTTGTGATTCAAAACAGCGGTAACGTTGCCACCGATGCAGGAGACAACGTGATTGTTCGTGACACCTTCAACCCCATTCTCGATCCGATTACCGTCACGATTGACGGCGTAGGCCGCAACGCAGGCAACGATTACACCTATACGACGGCAAACGGTGAATTTGCCACCGATCCGGCGGCGATTATTGTTCCTGCCGCCACCTATACCCAAGACCCGCAAACCGGCGAGTGGACGACCATTCCGGGCACCACCACCCTCACCGTCACCGGCACGGTGTAAAAATCGTATAAAAATAAGCCGCAGACGAAATGTCTGCGGCTTTGTTTGTTTTTTACAGCTTAAATTCCTCTGCCGAGGGTTTTTGGAGCGGTTGGGGTGCACGGGACGGAATACGTTTTAGAGGGTCATATTCATAATTCTTACAGCAGAACGTCGCCGCCACGGCTCCCCGTTTGACACAGAGAATGGTCTGGCGGTCGGCAACTCGACGACCGAAATGACAATATTCACATTTGGATTCAATGCGGTTGCCGTAAAGCTTACGTTTCATTTCGCTCGCCCCCTTCCGTTTTGCAGTATAGCATATAAAAACGAAAAATGCAAGGGATTTTATGTGCCTTTTTCCGGCAGAGACAAAAGAGCGGTGACGAATGTTACAAGAAGTGCCATCGACCCGGTAAACCCACAGGAAAAAGGGAGTGCGTTCACTTGACCCGCCGCAAAAACGGGCATGGGAAGCGGAACGGCACAAAGCAGTATCCACGAAATTGCGGCAGCAAGGGCGGCGTGAATGAGGCGAGCGGCGAAAAAGCCGGTGTCCAACACAAACGAGGGAAACAGCGAGGCAATTTGGCCATGTACCGATAGCCCGCCGAATCCGATACAAGCGGCAAGTGCCACCATGTTGGGAGACAACGCAAGACACCCCACCGACACCTCCGACAAAGCGGCGACGCAGTTGGTCACGACAAGCGGCAATCCCACCGCATCCAGCACCGACAAAATACAGGTTGTGACGGTTACAAAGCCGCACATCACCACCATTGTCCGAGCGGCATCCCCTACCGAGGCGGCGGCCGCAGAAAAAAACGGCTTTTGTGAAACGGGCTTTGTGGCGGATATTATCCGCTTTCGACGACCTCGCCCACCGACAATCCCGATAGAAAGCGACGCCGCCCATTGGGCGAACAGCAACAACCAACCGTGAAGCGGACTTCCGAGCAGTCCCGCTCCTACGGTTGCCACCACAAACGACGGGCCCGCCACAACACAAAACCGCATCATTCTTCGGGCATCGTCAAGCGTAATCTGACCTCGTTTCAGCAGTTTAGAACACGCCACGGCTCCGGCGGGATATCCGCCGACAAATGAGAGGATAATCCCCGCTGTGCAACACGGCGGAAGCCCGAACAGCGTTTTGGTCACTTTTTTGAATCGACAGCCAATCATTTCGGACAAGCCGCTTTCCACCAAAAAGGACGAAAGAGCCATAAAAGGCAGAAGTGTCGGTATCAACACGTTTCCACACACCGCAAGTCCCCGTTTTGCACCGTTTGCAGCGGCAACGGGAACACCTAAAAGTGCCACGCAAAGCAGAAAAAAGAGTGTTAAAGCCACCGCTTTTTTACTGCGTGTTGCGGTTATAACCATTGCTTTCACACGCTCATCCCTCCCGCCTTATTCCTATTCACGTCAAAGGGCATTATTCCTTAGAAAAACGCATAGAGTGAAAGGAAAGGACGGCGGTTTTATGACACAACAACCTTTGGAGATTGCGGCAGATGTATTGAATTTACCCGACGATTTCTTTTACTCGTGTGCTCATCTTGAAATTTTCGGCAACCGACGTGTATTACTGGACGGAGAATGCTCCATCACCGAATGCGGCGAAGACCTTTTGGTGTTAACCGTCGGGAAAACCACCTTGCGGTTTCGTGGGCGTGAGCTTTGTCTTGCCGCTTTTGACCGTAAAAATGCCGTGTTGGAGGGACGCCTATCGTCCATCGAATTTGAATAGGAGGCCGTGCCGGTGTTTATCGTCAAGCTTATAGATAACGCACAAAAAACCGTTTGTTTTAAGGCACAGGGCGGCGATTCCGCAAAGCTTCTTGCTCGCTTAAAAGCCGCCAATATAGAGCTGTGGCAATTACGGGGATTTGACGGCGGATTTACCGTGTGGTGTAACGCCGACGATTACAAGCGACTGCCGCCTCTGGTTCGTGGCACGGGAATGCAAGTTCACATCGTAAAAAAGCAAGGGCTTCCTTTTCGCCTTGCCCGCTATCACAAACGTATAGGCATCCCCATCGGGTTTGCAACCGCTTTGGCGGTGTTCGTTCTTTTGTGCCCCCGCATTTGGGTGATTGAAATGCAAAGCGAGGATGTGAAGGCTCCCCTTTCCCCCTCGCTTCAAGCAGATATTACCGAGTTTTTAGAGCAAAACGGCGTGAAAATCGGTGCAAAAATCCGTCACGTTCCCTCCACCGAAATTCGCTTAACCGCACCCGCCAAGATTGAGGGAGTCGGAGCATTATCGGTCAATTTGTCGGGGTGTGTCGCCCATATTTCGGTGATGCCTCGTGACCCTTATGAAAAATCCCGCATAAAGGCGGCAACGCTCTCGAACCTTGTTGCCACACGAGACGGGATTGTACGTCGCTGTGAAATCACAAGCGGCAAGCGGATTTGTCTTCCCGGCGAGGCGGTAACCAAAGGAACACTGCTTGCCACCGGCATTGTCGACACCGAGGCAGGCCCACTGCTTAGACGGGCAACTGGTCGGGTGCTTGCCGAAACCGAGCGAACGATTTCGGTGCGTGTCACTTTTTGCGAAACAGAAAAGAAACCAAACGGGAAAACCATCCACCGGTATACGCTGTCGGCATTCGGACTGTCCGCTCCGCTTTTTACCCCGCTTAAAACCGACGGTTGGCAAACCCAAAAGGAGACTCGCTCTCTAAGGCTGTTTGGGCGAGAGCTTCCTCTTTCGGCAACCAAAGAGACAAGAAAAGAACTGCAAACCGTCAAAATCACTCGCACCAAAGCACAGGCTATCGCCGAAGCCAAACGCCGTATGAAAACCACCGCCGACACCTCCTTTTCCGATGCGGAAATTTTGTCGGCCACCGACCGCCTGACCGCCGACAACGCCGGCGTCACACTGACCGTCACCTATACGGTTTTGGAGGATATTGCCAAGGAGGTGCCAATAGAACAACACTAAAAAACCCGCAACCTTTTCAAGTGGGGTTACAGGGGCTTGCCCCTTTCGTGTCTTTGATACGGAGGGACGGTGGCTACACAAATCCCATGCTCGTTATCCTTACGGATAGGATAGCCACCGATTGGTTTTATGCCTCTAATGTATAGGGACAAAGGAGTGCTGTTTGTACAGTCTTTTTTCGAAAAAACTTTTGATTCTTCGAAAATTTTTCCTCCTACTAATGGTTGTAGAAAAACCGCCGAAAATTCAACATACGATTTTAAAAAATTCGAGAAAATAAAAAAGGTCTCCCTCCACCCCGTGGTGAAAGGAGACCTTTCGTCTTAAAAATGTATTCAATTTTGTCGTGGTATTGTCTTAACAAGCATCGCCTTTGGACGTCCGTCTCGGCAGCTTGTCAGGGGAATCCCTAAGACCCTAAACACAATCTTTACATTTTTTACCGAATGTGCTATACTGAAGGCACCACACAAATCGAATATTGACATATCGCAAGGGAATGTGTTTTTTATTGGCAAAAACGCATTCTCCATTTGTGCATCCCTTGTGATGTGTCAAAAGATTTGTGTGGTAGCAATTCGGAGTTGTGCGTTTTTCGGTGTGTGCGACTTCGGTTGCACACACTTTTTTGTTTTGAGAAGGGATTTTTTTGAAACTGCTTCGGAGCTTTTTGCCCGTCGGGCAAGGCGCATTTTATGTGGAAAAGTTTGTGGACGACAACGGCGAGCGTGTATTCACCGCCGTGTACGATTGCGGGACGATGTCTAAGCCATCTAACCTTGATGCCACAATATACCACTGTTTTCACGCAGGCGAAATCATCGACGCGTTATTTATCTCTCATTTTCATGAAGATCATATAAATGGAGTCTCGATTCTGTTACAGAGATGTGATGTCCAAAACATCTTTATCCCTTACATTACACCTGACGAAAAATTGCTTTTGGGGCTGTACTATTGCCATTGTGTGCCCGAACCTGAAAAAAGAGAAGAATATTTGAAATTGCTCTACAATCCCGAAAGAACATTGAGTCCCAACGGTGTTGGTCACATTCACTACGTTACAGCACCAGAAGAGCAAATCCCTAAAAGCAACAAATCCGTTTCCGTCCTTAAATCCGGAACAAACGCCCTTTCTGTCCTTGAAAAAGCTACTTCGCTTCCGTGGATATTTAAGCCTTTCACTTACAAGAGGAAGGAACTTTTGAAAAAATTCCAAGAACAGTTTGACGGGGAGTTTGATAGCACTCTTTCTCCGCAACAATTGCCTGCGTTTTACAATACACACAAAGATAAAATAGTGGAAGCGTTTCGTAGTCTTAAGACCGATATAAACATCACGACAATGTTGCTGTATTCCGGTCCGATTCAAGCAATCTCGGCGAAAATTCATATGGTGAGATATTGGCAACAATGTCACTCAACTTTTTCCTTTCTTGAAAACACACAACCCGGCTGTTTGTATACGGGTGATGCGAAACTCTCGGTAAAAAAAGATATGGAGACTGTTAAAAATTTTTATGCGGATGTTTGGAATGATCTTGGATGCTTTCAAATACCACACCATGGTGCAGCGAGTAGTTTCAATAAAGAGATAGCAAACATAAAAATGTCGCTATTTCTTTCCGCCGGTCTATACAACAACTATGGGCATCCCGACTTGAAGGTTTATCGAGAATTATTTAAGCAAAAAAGAAATTGGTTCCAGATTTCCGAACTCCCATGCTCTGGTGTGACCTTTGAAATAGACATTAATTAAAGGGGAGGAATTTTTGTGAAAAAACTAACATCCATTTTACTGGTTGTCGCTATGATGGCGACGATGATGAGTGTGCTGTCGCTTCCGGTGACGGCAGATTATACCGAGGGAAATTATCAGTATAATTTGAACAATGGCAAAGCCACCATCACCGGTTACAAAGGTTCCGATGGCGAGGTAACTATTCCTGCCACCATCGGCGGTTATCCCGTGACGAGCATTGGTTTTGAAGCATTTGCTGGTCGCCGCCTTTCCGGAGTCAAAATCCCGGACAGCGTGACGAGCATTGGAGAGCGTGCATTTGGCGGTTGCTTCGGTCTTTCCAGTGTCACGATTCCGGACAGCGTGACGAGCATCGATAGAGAGGCGTTTACAAAATCCTATCTTACGAGCATCACAATTGGAAACGGCGTGACGAGCATTGGCTTTGATGCATTTTCCGGTTGCACCAAACTTACGAGCGTTTGCATTAACGACATTGCGGCGTGGTGCACGATTGCTTTTAGTAATTCCTCTTCTAACCCATTGAATTGTGCAAAAAATTTGTATGTGAACGGTGAGTTGGTTACCGATTTGGTTGTTCCGGACAGTGTGACGAGCATTAGTGACTATGCGTTTTACAACTGCGAAAGTCTCAAAAGTATTACGCTTCCGGGCAGTGTGACGGGCATTGGTGCCCATGCGTTTTATGGCTGTGTAAGCCTCACAAATATAGTGATTCCCGAAGGCGTGACGAGCATTGGTGATTATGCGTTTTATGGCTGTGCAAACCTCGCAAATATAGTGATTCCCGAGGGCGTGACGAGTATTGAAGGTCATACGTTTTACGAATGCACATACCTCGAAAGTATTACGCTTCCGGGCAGTGTGACGGGCATTGGTAATTATGCATTTTACAACTGCGAAAGGCTCAAAAGCATCACAATTCCGAGCAGCGTAACGAGCATTGGTAATCATGCATTTTACAACTGCGAAAGTCTCAAAAGCATCACAATTCCGAGCAGCGTAACGAGCATTGGTGACTGGGCGTTTGCTGGAACTGTTTTTTACAAAAACGAAGCCAACTGGGTCGGCGATGTTTTATACATCGATTCGTGGTTGATTAAAGCCGACCCGCAAAATTTCCCGTCTTCCGGTGTTGCAACGATTAAAAATGGAACTGTTGGAATAGCATCTGGTGCGTTTTACTATTGCAATCATCTCGAAAGCATCACGTTTCCGGACAGTGTGACGAGCATTGGGGAACGTGCGTTTGAAAATTGCAATCATCTCGAAAGCATCATATTTCCGGACAGTGTGACGAGCATTGGGGAACGTGCGTTTGAAAATTGCAATCATCTCGAAAGCATCATGTTTCCGGACAGTGTGACGAGCATTGGTAATCATGCATTTTACAACTGCGAAAGTCTCAAAAGTGTCACACTTCCGGACGGCGTGACTAACATTGATAGTGATATGTTTAAAAACTGTACAAACCTCAAAAGCATCATGCTTCCGGATAGCGTGACAAGTATTGCTTCGAGTGCGTTTCGAAGTTGCGATAGCCTCGAAAGCATCAGAATTCCAGATGGCGTGACGGACATTGATGGTGATATGTTTGCCACTACTGCTTTTTATAAAAAAGAAGACAACTGGGAAGATGGCGTACTGTACAGTGGCTCGTGGTTACTTCAAGCCAAACCAAACGATTTGCCGGATACTTATATAGTTAAAGAGGGAACCGTTAACATAGCAAATCATGCGTTTTCTGGCTGTGCTAGCCTCACAAATATAGTGATTCCCGAAGGCGTAACGAGCATTGGTAATCAGGCATTTTACAACTGCTCAAGTCTCGAAAGCGTTACGCCTCCGGACGGCGTAACGAGCATTGGCGATTATGCATTTTGTGGTTGTACCGCACTAAAAGACATTGCCATATCCAAAAGTGTGGAAAATGTTGGTTTAGGTATATGTAAAGGTTGTGAGGAACTGGAAAACATCGTTGTGGATGAAGAGAACCCAAATTATTATAGCGAAGAGAATTGTTTTATAGAAAAGGCGACAAAACGATTACTGTTTGGTTGTAAAACTTCTGTTATTCCTAACGATATAACAAGCATTGATGCCGTGGCGTTTGCAAATTGCACAAACCTCGAAAACATCACGATTCCGAACGGTGTGATGAGTATTGGAGAGGGCGCATTTTTAGGATGTAAAAAACTTACCAGTATCACAATGCCAAATAGTGTTACAAGTGTTGGGAAATACGCATTTTCTGGTTGTACAAATCTTGCTGACATTACGATATCGAGTGGTATAATAAGTGTTGATGACTATGTGTTTTCAGATTGTACTCATTTACTAAAAATCACTATTCCAAATGGCATACAAAACATCGTTGCAACAGCGTTTGATAATTGTTACAGAATATGCCGTGTAACGATACCGATTAGTTTAATAACACCCGTTGACCAATTGTTCGAGGATTGTCCATCATTAGATAGGATCTATTATGAGGGAACGGAAGAGCAATGGCAACAAATATATACTCCAGGTAAAAATGAACGAACAGATCATGCCAAGGTGATTTTCAACTATTCCCCTCAAAATCCTACCGACCTTGAAGAGTTTACCCCTGATTTTGAACATGGAGGAAAGTTGGGAAACCGGTGGTACGGAGACATAGGAACCTCACAGTACATTATTTCTTACGAAAATAATGTATTAACGGTTGATATGACAAATTATCCAGGGACTGGGCGAGTGTACCAAAGAATAAAATTAGAACCGGGCAAATATGTGTTTTCTGCAGATCGTGATAATAGCGTAAGATTATTTACTGTTCACGGGCCAGATGTACGGGGGACAACTTGGTTGGAAGGGACGGAAAAAAAGTCGGTTGTTTTTACGATCCCCACAGCACAAACAGTTGAAGTTGGTTTTGAGTTTTCTGGTGGTAGCATTAGTAGGGTGCAAAATATTTCAATTATGCCATACAACGATATTACTACCACTTCTACACAATCCCGAGTTGAAACAACATTTCCTACAAATATTTCTACCACACAAAGTTTAGCAACCGTGACTACCACTACCACAAAAGTTGCTACAACTACCACAACTACCACGACTACGCCGAGAGCGATTGAAACCGATCCGTCTCAAAGTGCGGAAGCCACTCTCGGCGATGCCAACGGCGACAACGCGGTCAATATGAAAGACGTGTTGGCACTTCGCAAGCATCTCGCTGATATGCCTGTCAGTATCAATTTGGACGCATCCGACGTAAATGCCGACGGCACGGTCAATATGAAAGATGTGCTGATGTTACGCAAGTATCTTGCGGATATGATTGATAAACTCGGCGCATAAAACTAATAGAGCCCCTTGCTTTTTAGCAAGGGGCTCTTTCTTTATTTAAGCATGGATTATCTCTTTGTTGACAATCTCTGTTGCCGTTGCTCGAACAGCATTCATACGCCGTACCCACTCCATTTGGTCAGTGGCTTTCAGTTGTTCGGTAATGGCTTCCTTTTCGGCAAGTTGTTTGACAAGCCGCTGGAACATCTCGTTGGCTTGCTTGTCTATGTCGGTGAGGTAGTCGTTCAATTTACCAGCAAGAAGCAAGCTGTCATACATTGCTTTGCGGTATTGCTTCAAATACTGCAAGTGCTGTTGTCCCCAAACCCCAATCGGTTTTTCTTCCGGCAGTTCAACATCAGGGAGCAAATAATCTCCGACCTGTTTGTATGTACCGCCCGTTTGCTCGAATAATGTTTTTCCCATTTTGCTCAGCTCCTTATTTTGATTTTCTTTGTGGGTGCGTCGATGATTTTCAATATAAGATCATCTACATCCTCTAATGGCTTTTCCTCGCTTTGATACTCGTTCCGAGCTGTCATAAGACATGCAACCTGCAGTCGGTGATCAAAGTCGTCTAAATAGATGTGTTTTCGTTTTGTTTTCAAGTTCATCGCCCCTTTGTGGTTATATTGTAGGCGATGAAAAAAGAAAAAACGAATGTGCGGATAAAAAGAAATACCGAGAATAGCATTTTTGCTATTCTCGGTATACTCTTATCCTCGCCAATGCTCGTGCTCTTGAACGATTGTCCTTAAGAACACGCTACAAATGACTGCGGGTTTTTGCTTTAAGTTGCTTATTTGCTGGCTTCTTCCACAGCCACCGCACAAGCGACCGTCGCACCGACCATCGGGTTGTTACCCATACCGATGAGACCCATCATCTCGACGTGTGCCGGGACGGAGGACGAACCCGCAAACTGGGCATCGGAGTGCATACGACCCATCGTATCGGTCATACCGTAAGAGGACGGGCCGGCACCCATGTTGTCCGGGTGAAGCGTACGGCCCGTGCCGCCGCCGGAAGCCACCGAGAAATAGCTGACGCCGTTCTCGATTGCCCATTTTTTGTAAGTGCCTGCCACCGGATGCTGGAAACGAGTGGGGTTAGTGGAGTTACCGGTAATGGAAACGCCCACATTTTCCAGTTTCATAATGGCCACGCCTTCCGGCACGTTGTCCGCACCGTAGCATTTGACGTCCGCACGAGCGCCCTTGGAGAACGGAATCTCTTTGGTCACTTCCACGGTTTCGGTGTAGGGATCAAACTCGGTCTCGCAATAGGTAAAGCCATTGATGCGGGAGATGATATAGGCAGCGTCTTTGCCAAGACCGTTCAAGATAACACGAAGTTTCTTCGAGCGAACTTTGTTCGCATTGAGGGCAATTTTAATCGCACCCTCAGCGGCGGCAAAAGACTCGTGACCGGCGAGGAAGCAGAAGCACTCGGTCTCCTCGCTGAGAAGCATTTTGCCGAGGTTGCCGTGGCCAAGACCGACCTTGCGGTTTTCGGCGACGGAACCGGGGATGCAGAAGCTCTGAAGACCGATACCGATAGCGGCGGCGGCGTCAGCAGCTTTGGTGCAGCCTTTTTTGATGGCGATAGCGGCACCGACGGTGTACGCCCAAATGGCGTTTTCGAAGCAAATCGGCTGAGTAGAACGCACGATTTGGTCAATGTCAATACCTTTCGCCAGGGTGATTTCCTTGCACTCATCAATGGAGGAAATCCCGAACTCTTTCAGTGCCGCAAGGATTTTCGCCTCACGTCTCTCATAACCTTCAAACTGTGCCATTTCGATATTCCTCCTTCAATTAGTCTTTACGCGGGTCAATGTATTTGGCGGCTTCGTCAAAACGGCCGTAGGTGCCCTTCGCCTTGTCGTAGGCTTCGTTCGGCTCCATGCCTTTTTTGATGAAGTCGGTCATCTTGCCGAGAGAAACGAACTCATAGCCGATGACTTCGTCGTTTTCGTCAAGTGCCATACGGGTGCAGTAGCCCTCGGTCATTTCGAGGTAGCGGACACCCTTCGCTTTGGTGCCGTACATCGTACCCACCATGGAACGGGCACCTTTGCCGAGGTCTTCCATGCCGGCACCGATAACGAGACCGTCCTCGGAGAAGGCGGACTGGGTGCGGCCGTAAACAATTTGCAAGAACAGCTCACGGGCGGCGGTGTTAATTGCATCGCACACGAGGTCGGTGTTGAGCATTTCGAGCAGGGTTTTGCCCGGCAGAATCTCCGCCGCCATAGCCGCCGAGTGGGTCATACCGGAGCAGCCGATGGTCTCGACCAGGGCTTCCTGGATGATGCCGTTTTTGACGTTCAGCGAGAGTTTGCAAGCACCCTGTTGGGGAGCACACCAACCCACACCGTGGGTGTAGCCGGAAATGTCGGTAATCTGTTTGGACGCAATCCATTTGCCTTCTTCCGGAATGGGGGCAGGATCGTGATGCGGGCCTTTCGTAACCACGCACATGTTTTCCACTTCACGGGAATAATTCATACTAAGAAACTCCTTTCGGTTATTTAGTTTCAAAACCATCCTTTATTATAGCGGATAATTTCCTCCGTTGCAAGTACGAAAAGCGTTTTTTTCGCTTTTTTTGTAGAATTTTCTTAAACTATTGAAACAAAACGCAAAATGTGGTATGCTTTTTATATGTGAATTTACCAAAAAGGGTGTGCTTTTTTATGAAGCTTTTGGTGCTGGACGGAAACAGCATTGTCAACCGTGCGTTTTACGGAGTACGTCTGCTTTCCTCGAAGGACGGCACGTTTACGAACGCCGTGTTCGGGTTTTTAAGCATCCTATTGAAACTAAAAGAGCAGGTGTCGCCCGACGGCATCGTGGCGGCGTTCGACTTAAAAGAGCCCACGTTCCGCCACAAACTGTATGACGGCTATAAAGCCGGCCGCAAGCCTATGCCGGACGAGCTTGCCGCCCAGTTGCCGCTCGTGAAAGAAATTTTGTCTCTCTACGGCTGTACCGTGCTTGAACAACCGGGGTACGAGGCAGACGATATTTTGGGTACACTTGCCGCCGCCTGCGAAATGCAGGGACACGAGTGCTTTATCGCCACCGGCGACCGTGACAGTTTACAACTGGTGTCCGACAAGGTCACCGTGCTTTTGGCATCTACCAAAATGGGCCAAGCAGAAACCGTCGTGTATGACCCCGCTGCCATTCTTGAAAAATACGGGCTTTCTCCCGCAGGGCTCATCGACTTAAAAGCCCTAATGGGTGACCAAAGCGACAAAATCCCCGGTGTTGCCGGCGTCGGCGAAAAAACCGCCGTGTCGCTTCTGAAACAGTTCGGATCGCTGGATGCGTTATATGAACAGTTGGACACCTCCGATTTGCGGGACACCCTTAAAACCAAACTAAAAGACGGCTACGACAGTGCCCTGCTTTCCCGCACGCTCGGCACTATCTGCAAAACCGTGCCGCTTGCCACTACCACGGTAACGGACTATCTCCAAAAACCCATAAAACGGGAGGAATTGTCTCGCCTGCTCGCACGGTTAGAGCTGTTCAAGTTTCTGAAACGGTTAGAGCTGGACGAACAAGCTCCCACCGACGTCCCGTCGCCGTCCGCCCCCTCTGTCACCGTTACCGTCAGCAACGAGGAGCGGCTCGACGAGGTCTTTTCTCTCGCCGAGGCGGGAAATCCTCTGGATATTTTGGTGGCAGACAGCCAACTTCTCGTCTGCTTGCCAAACGAAGTTGTAAAGGTTGAAAACCTTACAAAATTATTGCCTGTTTTCCAAACGAGTCACGTGCGTACAAACGACAGCAAAGCCTTGTATCGCCTGCTTTTGGGTGGTGGCGTAAAGGAAGATGCCCTTACGCCCGTATCCGTGGATGCTCGCCTTTGCGGCTATCTTTTGAACCCACTTTCGTCCGATTACAGCGTGGTGCGGCTCGCACAAGAATATGAAATCCCTCTCACCGACCAGGAGGATAATGTCCTCCGTGCCGCCATGGCATTGGGAGCGGTAGCGGACAAGCTTCCGGCTCTTGTTGCCGCCGACGGACAAGAGTATTTGCTCAACGAGGTGGAGCTCCCCTTAGCGTTAGTGCTTGCCAAAATGGAACACCGTGGATTTGCGGTGGACGGCGAGGGAATTCGTGCATTCGGCGTGGCTTTGGACGGGCAAATCGAAGCCTATCGCAAAGCGGTATGCTGTGCGGTGGGATATGAATTCAACCTCAACTCCCCCAAGCAACTTGGTAAGGCGTTTTTCGAGGATTTAGGGATGCCTCACGGCAAAAAGACCAAATCCGGATACTCCACCAATGCGGATGTATTGGAAAAGCTTCGTCCGCTTTACCCGGTTGTAGACGATTTGCTCAATTACCGTTCGCTTTCCAAACTCAAATCCACCTATTGCGACGGACTTCTCAAGGTAATCGCCTCTGACGGACGAGTTCACACATCGTTTAACCAAACCGAAACCCGCACGGGCCGCATTTCATCCCTGGAGCCCAATCTGCAAAATATCCCCGTCCGCTCGGAGCTCGGGCGAGAGCTACGCCGTTTCTTTAAGGCGGCAGACGGCTGTATACTGTGCGATGCCGACTACTCCCAAATTGAATTGCGAGTGCTCGCCGCCATGGCCAACGAGCCGACAATGACCGAAGCCTTTATCTGTGGAGCGGACATTCACCGCACCACAGCCGCACAGGTGTTCGGCGTGCCGGAGGAAGAGGTTACGCCTCTGTGGCGTACACGGGCAAAAGCGGTCAATTTCGGCATTGTTTACGGCATCGGTGCCCACTCGCTGGCAGAGGATTTGTCCATAAGCTACGGCGAGGCCAAAAAATATATCGACGCCTATTTTGATAAATACAGTGCGATTACCGCCTTTATGGACTCTCTCGTGGAAAACGCCCGCCAAAAAGGCTATGGCGAAACGCTGTTCGGGCGGCGGCGTCCCCTGCCGGAGCTTGCCTCATCCAACCATATGCTCCGTGCATTCGGGGAACGTGCCGCTCGCAATATGCCCATTCAGGGCACAGCGGCAGATATCATAAAAATTGCGATGATTCGTGTGGAAAACCGCTTAAAAACCGAAAATCTTTCCGCAAGGCTCATTTTGCAGGTTCACGACGAGCTGATTGTGGAAGCCCCGAAATCGGAGGCAACACAGGTTACCGCCCTTTTAGCGGAGGAAATGGAAAAGGCGGTAACGCTGTCCGTTCCCATGGCGGTGGACGCTCATATCGGCGACACGTGGTTTGACGCAAAAGGATAATTCCCAAACGAAATGAGGTGGCAAAATGCCCTTTCTCCCTATTACAAAAGAAGAAATGACAACCTACGGTTGGAGCGAACCGGATATTGTCTATATTACCGGCGACGCCTATGTTGACCACCCCAGCTTCGGCGTGTCTATTATCTCACGGGTGTTGGAGCACGCCGGCTTTAAGGTGGCGATTTTGCCCCAACCGCAAGGCGTTGCCGACGTAAAACGCTTCGGTCGCCCCCGCTTGGGCTTTTTTGTCACCGGCGGCAACATCGACTCGATGGTGGCACATTACACCGCCGCCAAACGTAAACGGTCGGAGGACGCCTATTCTCCCGGCGGAAAAGCGGGGCTTCGCCCCGACCGAGCCGTACTCACCTATTGCAAATGGGTGCGTTCGGCTTACGGAGATATTCCACTTGCCATCGGCGGGCTGGAAGCCTCTCTCCGCCGCTTTGCCCACTACGACTACTGGGACGATGCGGTACGCCCCTCTCTGCTGATTGACAGCGGTGCCGATATTCTTATGTTCGGTATGGGCGAAAAACATGCGGTGGAAATTGCCACTCGCTGGGCATCCGGCGAGTCCCCCGCCACGATGACCGATATATTAGGCACCTGCGTTGCTATCCCCGTAAAAGACTATACGCCTCGCCCCTGCGTAGAGTGCTCCTCGTATGAAATCGTTAAAACCGATAAAAAGCAATACGCCATCTCCTGCCGCAAACAACTGGACGAGCAGGATGCGGTGCGTGGCAAGGCCGTCATCCAGCGACACGGAGATAAAATCGTTCTCCAAAACCCGCCGATGCCGCCGCTCAGTCAAGCGGAAATGGACGAGGTCTATGCCTTGCCATATATGCGAGACTATCATCCCTCGTACGAAGCCCAAGGAGGCGTGCCGGCAATCAAGGAGGTCAAATTCTCCCTTACCCACAACCGGGGATGCTTTGGGGCGTGCAACTTTTGCTCGATTGCCTATCACCAAGGGCGTGCCATTTCCACCCGAAGCGAGCAATCCCTTGTGGAGGAGGCAAAGATACTTACCGAATTGCCGGATTTCAAAGGATATATCCACGATGTAGGCGGGCCAACCGCCAATTTCCGTCACCCCTCCTGCGAAAAACAAAAAGCGGCGGGACTGTGCAAGGGCAAAAAATGCCTTGCTCCCACCATTTGCCCCGCTCTCAAAGCCAACCACGAGGAATATCTCCACCTGCTTCGCCGCTTGCGGTCGCTTCCCAAGGTGAAAAAAGTGTTTATCCGCTCCGGCATCCGCTTTGACTACCTTATTGAGGACAAAGACGAAAGCTTTTTCAAAGAGCTTGTCGAGCACCACATCAGCGGTCAATTAAAGGTGGCTCCCGAACATTGTTCGGCGGCGGTTCTTGCCAAAATGGGAAAACCGCAAATCGACTCCTACCGTCGCTTCCAAAAGCGGTTTTATGAACTGACAAAATCGGTGGGCAAAGAGCAATATCTTGTTCCGTACTTAATGTCCTCTCATCCGGGAAGCACCATCAAGGATGCGATTGAGCTGTCGCTTTTCCTCAAAAAAGAGGGGCTTCACCCGGAGCAGGTACAGGACTTTTATCCCACACCCGGCACCATCTCCACGTGTATGTTTTATACCGGGCTTGACCCGTACACATTAGAGCCGGTCTACGTCCCCCGCACGCCCAAGGAAAAAGCGGAGCAACGGGCACTTCTTCAATACTTCTTGCCCCAAAATCGTCAAATCGTTCTGTCCGCTCTCAAAAAAGCAGGACGCACCGATTTAATCGGCACCGGCCCGAATTGTCTTGTAAAGCCCGACCCGAAACTGGCCTCAGCAGGCAAAAAACCGCAAAAACCGGCGTTCAAAAAGAAACCCACGCCGAAAAAATCGCAACGCAAATGATTAAACCGCAAAATCCCGCCCATACTGTTGTTACCCGAAAAGGGAATTTTTGACAGTTGGGCGGGATTTTTTATGCTGAAAAAACCATGGGTGCGTGCCCTTTGCGGTGGGCTTTGTCTTTGTCTGTGTCTCTCAGTTTGCGGGTTTGCCGGAGAGGTAGACGATTTGCGGGAACGGGTGTTGCGGCTTCATATTTTAGCCAACTCCGACAGTTCTCTTGACCAGGCAATAAAACTGAAAGTGCGGGATGCCGTCGTAACGGAATGTGCCGGATTGCTTGACGGGGCAACTTCCGCCGAGAATGCCGCTCTGCTTGCTACCGACCGGTTAGACGAAATCTGTACCGTGGCAAAACGAGTGTTGCACGAGCAAGGCGTGACGTATGACGTATCCGCCGAGGTGTGCGAAACGTATTTCCCCACACGAGTGTACGACAACGTGACACTTCCTGCCGGAACCTATCGGGCAGTACGCTTGCTTTTAGGCAAAGGCGAAGGACACAACTGGTGGTGTGTGTTGTTTCCGCCGCTGTGTGTGTCGGCGGCAACCGACAAAAAAACCACCGCCGACGTATTGACCCCTGCCGAGGACGCTCTTGTCACCGACGGCGAGCGGTATCGGGTAAAATTCAAAGTCGTCGAATGGTGGGAGGCCTTGTTTGCGTAAAAAAACAGACAAGCCGTAAACGACTTGTCTGTTTTAGGCGGGTTTTTCGGTAAACTCCGTAACGGGGACAAATCCGACAAACTCGTCCGTGGACACCCCATACAAATGACAAAGGCGAACCATATCCTCGATTTTCAATTCGGCACGCCCTGCCTCGATATGATTATAGCCTTGCTGAGATTTGCTGAGGAAAGCTCCTACTTCAGTTTGGGTATAGCCGTGGGCTTCCCGTAATTCTCGCATTCGTTTTCGATAATCCACCTTTGTCATCTCCTTTCACGTGGGTGGGATAAAAGGGGTAATAACCCCCTTGCCTCCCTTTACACAAGGGAGCCAAGATGCACACCACAAGTTTTTTCAAAACCCGAGTCTGTGCATTTTATAGTGTTAGGGCGGAGGATGCAACTCTCATCCTCCGCCCGGAAGTTCACTATTTAGATGTGTTCAGCTGATTCCTAAATTAGGACTCAACATCGAGGGTCGGCTGGCTGTTCTTCATCATGCAATCTTTGTCGAAGGAGCAGGAAACGTACTTGCCGATGGTAGCATCAGCAGCATCTTTGAAGTCTTTCGAAGTCAGCGGCATAGCCTTGGTTGCTTTGTCCTCTGCCTTGCACAGTTGCTGACCATCTTTGTTCAGATAGAAGACCTCGACATTCGTGCCACTCAACGCATCAATTTTGGCTTTGACGTCAACAGGTTGCTCGCCGCCGTCAGCAGCCATAAACTGGGCAACGACGAGGGATTTCAACGCACGGGCGTTGGCGAGGTCCGTCTTTTGACGGGATTTCTCCAAAGCGGCGGTGAAGGTCGGGATGGCGATGGCAATCAAGATGGCGATAATCGCAATAACGATGAGCATTTCCATCAAGGTAAAGCCTTTTTTGTTCATTTTTTTCATAAGACATTTCTCCTTTTCAAAAATGTTTGTATTCCAACGAACGGGGAGTTGACCCGCTCGATTTGGACATGTTACTCAAAAATTCCGCAAAATTCTTTTGATTTTCGGAAAAATGTAACAATTTGTTACAAACAGAGTGTAACACAGTGTTACAATATTGTCAAGAGGATTTTTCAAAAAATCGCAAAAAATTTTTTGCGAAAGGAGAATTTTTATGAGCGACGTGCCTATTGGTTTGGTCGGCCTGCGAGAAATCCGTAAGAAAAAGGGGTTTAGCCAACAAAAGGTTGCGATGGAGTTAAATATCAGCCGTGAGGCTCTCTCCTACTACGAAAACGGCAAACGAAGCCCCGATGTGCAAATGCTTCGGCAGATCTCCGAGTATTTCGACGTTTCCATTGACTACATTATCAACGGCGTTGAGTTTTCACCCCGTTTTTCTCCCGTCAACGAATAACACCCTTACCGAATGTTTGGTAAGGGTGTTTTTGTTTTATAGATGCCGCCCGAATTCTTTTATAAGAAACGTTGTCTCGACTTTTTGCAAAAAAGAGCATCGGAAAACCGATGCTCTTTTTAGATGCTCTTTTATATAATAGATATCCTTATTTCTTGAAGCTGTCTTTGAGGCTCACGGAGCGGTTAAAGATAAGGTTGTCCGGCGTGCTGTCCTTATCGGCACAGAAATATCCGAGCCGCATAAACTGATAACCGTCGCCGGCTTTAGCATCGCTCAATGCCGCTTCGAGCTTGCACCCCTTAAGGGTTTCGAGCGAATCGGGATTAAGGCAAGCGATAAAGTCTTTGCCGGAGGCATCCGGGTCGGGGTCACTGAACAAAAGGCTATACAACCGCACCTCGGCATCTACAGCGGTAGCGGCATCCACCCAATGGACGGTGCCTTTCACTTTTCTGCCGTCGGGCGTATTTCCGCCACGGGTTTCGGGGTCATACTCACACAACACCTCAACCACGTTGCCGGCTTCATCTTTGACACAGCCGGTGCATTTGACCACATAGGCGGATTTCAGGCGTACCTCGTTGCCGGGGAAAAAGCGGAAATAGGCTTTTACCGGTTCCTCCATAAAATCGTCCTGCTCGATATACAGGTGTTTGGAGAAACTGACTTTATGGGTGCCGCTGTTCTCTTTGGTGGGGTTGTTCTCGACCTCGAACACCTCTCCCTCCCCTTCGGGATAGTTGGTCACGGTAAGCTTCACCGGATGAAGCACCGCCAACGCACGGGTGGCATTTTCGTTAAGGTCTTCACGAAGGCAATGCTCAAGCAGAGCGATTTCCACTGTGTTCGGCACCTTGGCGACACCGATACGCTCAATAAAATTCTTGACGGATGCCGGCGTATATCCACGACGACGCAAGCCGGACAAGGTGGGCATACGGGGATCGTCCCAACCGGAGACAATGCCCTCCTCCACCAGCTGGCGAAGCTTGCGTTTCGACAACACCGTGTGGTTGATGCCGAGACGGGCAAATTCAATCTGGCGGGGATTCGTGTCGTAGTCGATATTCTCTCTCACCCAGTTGTACAAAGGACGGTGGTCCTCAAACTCCAGCGAGCAAAGGGAATGGGTGATATCCTCCAGCATATCCTCAATAGGATGGGCGAAGTCGTACATCGGGTAAATGCACCATTTGTTGCCCTGGCGATGATGCTCGGCGTGGTGAATACGATAAATAACCGGGTCACGCATATTGAAGTTGCCGCTTGAAAGGTCAATGCGAGCACGCAGGGTCATTTTGCCGTCCGGGAATTCGCCGGCACGCATCCGAGAAAACAAATCAAGGCTTTCCTCAATCGGGCGGTCACGGTACGGGCTGGTTGCCGGATGGGTCAGGTCGCCTCGGTTGTCACGCACCTCTTCCGGCGACAACTCGCACACATAGGCAAGTCCTTTTTTGATAAGACCCACGGCAAATTCATACATTTTTTCGAAATAGTCGGAGGCGTAATAGAACCGGTCATCCCAGTCAAAACCGAGCCAGTGGATATCCTCTTTAATGGCTTCCACATACTCCTCATCCTCTTTGGCGGGGTTGGTGTCGTCCATCCGCAAATTGCAGATGCCACCGTAGGTCTCCGCCATACCGAAGTCGATACACAACGCCTTCACGTGACCGATATGCAAATAGCCGTTCGGCTCCGGCGGGAAACGGGTATGCACCTTTTTGCCATAGCAACGGCCGCCCTCTTTCAGTTCCTCGTCGATAATCTCACGGATAAAGTTGCCGCCCTTGGCGGTGAGTTCTTCTGCCATTTTTTCTCCTCCTTAAAGCGAAGCGACAGCGGCATTTAACCGTGCCAACACACGCTCGGTTCCCAAAAGTTCCATAATGCGGCAAAGGTCAGGCGTGTTGCGGCGACCGGTAACCGCCAAACGCAGTACCGTGCTCACATCGCCCACGTGGCCTTTATAGGCATCGGGATTTTGCTTAAATTCCTTCACATCGGGGCAAAAGCCCAACGGTGCACAAATCGCTTTTACCCGCTCGAACCACTCCGCCTGGTCGGAGACCTCTTTGTAATCGGCGGCGTAGGCGGTCAAAATCGCTTTGGCATCGTCCGGAGAGACCGCTTCGGGAAGCTCCGTCGTCGGAACGTAGGTTTCGTCAAAGAAAAACGCCGTATAGGCCGGAGCATCGCTCCATTTTGCCATATCCTTGCGGGGCTTCGGTTTGTCTCGGTCGATGGCAAAAATGTTTTTGGCAAGCACACGGTCACGGTCAAGCAGGGCGAAATACTCTTTATCGTATTCCTCTGCCCAGGCGAGCACCGCTTCGGTGACCTCGTCCGCCGACATGACCGCAATCACGTTTTTCGAAACGTCGTTCATCTTTTGCAAATCGAACAACGCACCGGACACGCTCATTTTTTTGATGTTAAACGGGAAAGTGCGGCGATCGGCGGTCGGGTTGGCTTTTCGCCATTGCTCAAATTCGCTGCTGGCAATAGTCATCAAATATTCAAGAACGCTCCCTGCCGGATACCCCTGCTGTGCATAAAAGTGCATAGCGGCTTGAGGGTCTTTCCGCTTGGACAGCTTGCGTTTGTGGCCGTCCTCTTCCACCATAATCGGGCTGATATGGGCATATTTCGGAGCTTTGAAATTAAGCAGACGGAACAGCTGTAAATGCTTCGGCACGCTGGACAGCCATTCATCGCCACGAATAACGTGGGTTGTCCGCATCAAGTGGTCATCCACCGCATGGGCGAAGTGGTAGGTGGGCACACCGTCGGATTTAAGGAGAACAAAATCCTCGTCGTTTTCCGGCATTTCGATATGACCTTTAATCATATCGTCAAACTTCACTCGCCGCTCTTCATCGCCATCCGAACGCAGACGAAGCACATACGGTTCGCCCGCATCTATTTTTTTGAGTGCCTCATCAGCGGTCAGTTTGCGGCAGGGAGCAAAGTCCCCGTAGTAGCCGGTGCGAAGCTTCTTGGCTTCCTGCTCCTCACGGGTTTTGGCGGTATCCTCCGGCTTGCAGAAGCAGGGATACGCCCGCTCATTTTCCACGAGCCATTTCACATAGGTGTGGTAAATCTCCACCCGTTCGGATTGGACGTAAGAGCCGTAGTCGCCCTCCACTTTTCCGGGAGCCACAAACCCCTCGTCAATGGGAAGTCCAAAGCGGTTGAGAGATGCCAAAATATCGTCGGCTCCGCCCTCAACCTCTCGCTTTTTATCGGTATCCTCCAAACGGAAATAAAAAAGTCCCTTGGAGGCATCCGCCGTTAGGCGGTCAATAAGTGCGGAGTAAAACACGCCGAGGTGCAAATAGCCGGTAGGCGACGGTGCCACACGGGTGACACGAGCCCCCTCTGCCAAATTGCGGGGCGGATACATTGCTTCATAATCGTCCGGCGTGCGGGTTACATCGGGGAATAACACCGCCGCCACGTCTTTCCATGTTGCCATACGTAAAAAACCTTCGTTTCTGTAAAAAATCAAGAATGGTACGTCAATAGTTTATTTTACCCTATATTTACGGGATTTGTCAACGATTTCCGACAAAAATTTAAGAGAGATCCGCAAGCTTTTCGGAATCGGATGCCCATTCGTCGGTCATCTCGTCAATGCGGGCACGAAGCGTCGCCTGCTGTTTTGAAATCTCCGACAAGCGTACATAGTCAGAGGCGACGTCCGGTTGCTGAGCTTCCGCCTCCAACGCCGAAAGTTCCGCCTCGGCGGCGTCGATATCTTTTTCCAGCTTTTCCACTCGCTTTTGCAGACGGGAAAGCTCTTTCAGCGGGGTTGTAAACCGTTTTTTGCCGCCTTTTTCCACTTTCACGGTAGCGGGTTTGCCTTCAGCCGGCGATTCCTCGTTCGCTTGCAGCATTTCCTCATACTCGTCATAGCCAAAGGGAAGCACCTTCACGCCGTCATCAAACACAAGAAGGTGATCGGCAAGCTTTTTGACAAAATAGCGGTCGTGGGACACAAACAAAATGGTTCCCTCGTATTCCGAAAGCATATTTTCAAGAGTTTCTTTGCCCACAATGTCCATGTGGTTGGTGGGTTCGTCCAATAGCAAAACGTTTGGACGGCGACGCAATATTTTGCACAGTGCCAACCGCACTCGCTCGCCGCCGGACAACGCATCCAACGGCTTGAACACATCGTCTCCGCAAAATTGGAATGCACCGAGAGCGGTACGGGCTTGGGATTGAAGCATTTGCGGATATTCCGCACAAAAATCGTCAAGCACCGTCTGACTACCGCCTCGCAACGCTTGTTGCTGGTCGAAATACCCGATCTTCGCCCGCACACCGAATTCATATCGTCCGGAAAGCGGCTCGGTAATCCCCACAAGCGTCTTGAGCAAGGTGGATTTTCCGATGCCGTTTTTGCCGATGATTCCCACCTTTTCGCCCCGCATCACCTCAAAGTTGAGCGTGGCAAGAGACTCCTCATAACCGATAGACAAATCGGTAACAGACAGCACCTTTTTCACGCTGTCCTCCTCCGGTTGAAATTCAGCGTGAAAGGTACGCAAATCGTAACGGTCGGGAGCATCAATTTTCACCATTCGCTCGATTTGCTTGAGCTTCGATTGGGCCATTGCCGCTTTGGTAGGTTTATAACGAAACCGTTCCACGAGCCTTGTAAGCCTTGCGATTTCCGCTTGTTGTGCCGCATAATCCCGGCGTTGTTTTTGGTAGTTTTCCCGCTTTTGTTTTTCGAAAGCGGCATAGTTGCCGGTATATCGTTTGGTTTCTCCGTATTCAACCTCATAGACCGTTCCCACAATTTTGTCAAGAAACATACGGTCGTGAGAGACAACCACCACCGCCGAACGGTAGTGCTGTAAATACTCCTCAAGCCAGCGAATGGTCTCGATATCCAAGTGGTTGGTCGGCTCGTCCAAAAGCAAAATATCCGGCTTGCTCAAAAGCAACTTGCAAAACGCAATGCGGGTACGCTGACCGCCCGAAAACTCTCTGAGCGGTTTTTGCTTGTCGCTTTCGGAAAACCCGAATTTTTTTACCATGGTTTCATATTCTTTTTTATAGGTGTAGCCGTCTTTTCTCTCGTATTCCTCATGAAGCTCACTATATTCCGTAAGCATCGCTTCCGTAGGTGCGGTCGCCATGGCGGCTTCAAGGGCTAAAAGGCGTTGTTCGATTTCAAGAAGCGGTGCAAAAACGGATTTCACCTCATCCAACAGCGTAACACTCTCGTCCTCGAAATCCGTCTGTCGCATATAGCCGATGGTCGGCTCTCCGGCATAGGTCACGGAAAACGCTTCCTCGCCCGTTCCCTGTTCCAGTTCATATTCCCCTAAAATCGCTCGAAGCAAGGTGGTTTTTCCGCAACCGTTGCGGCCCACCACCGCTATTTTCTCTTTGTCACGGATTTCAAAATCCACCCGTTCCAAAATCGTTTCGGCACCGCACGACACAGCTCCGTTTACAATCTTATAAAACATTGGCGGCACCTCCTTTGCACATACCCGTTCATTATAACGCACTCACCGCCGATTTGCAAGTGGCGGAAAGCGAAAAGTGGACATATAGTGGGTTGAGGTGGTTTTTGTGGACAATTCTATTTTGTGGGCACTTGGTGCCACGCTTGTCACCTGGGGTGTTACCGCTTTAGGGGCAGGTGTGGTGTTATTTTTCAAAAAAACCGACGAAAAATGGTTGAATTTAACCTTGGGATTTGCGGCAGGCGTTATGATTGCCGCCTCCTTTTGGTCGCTGTTAGACCCCGCTATCGACCGGGCAAGAGAAACGCTGAAAACACCTGCATGGCTTGTGGCAACCATCGGCTTTTTGTGCGGTGCCGTCTTTTTGTGGGCAAGCGATAAGGCAGTTAAAGCCTGCAGAAAAAAAGCAGACAAAAGCAGCGGCGACCGGTTATCCCGTATAGTTTTGCTCGTTCTCTCCATCACGCTTCATAACATCCCCGAGGGAGCCGCCGTAGGCGTAGCCTTTGGTGCTCTTTCCAAAGGGACAAGTCCGGAGGCCTTTGCGGGAGCCATTACGCTCGCTCTCGGCATCGCTTTACAAAATTTCCCCGAGGGAGCCGCCGTATCCCTTCCCCTTTACCGTGAGGGGTGCGGACGGGGACGCAGTTTTCTCATCGGGCAGGCATCGGGGATGGTGGAACCCATCGCCGGCGTTATCGGTGCTCTTCTCGTCGCAAACGTATCCATTCTCCTCCCCTATGCACTCGCCTTTGCGGCAGGAGCCATGATTCTTGTGGCGGTACACGAGCTTATCCCTGAATGTCAGCAAAACAAGGAAGCTCACCCGTATTTTGCCACCGCCGGAATTGTCGGCGGCTTTGCTTTAATGATGCTTTTGGATGTGGCACTCGGCGGATAATCTCTCTTGCATTTTTCAAAAAATTGTGCTTTAATATCCGTATCATCTGTAAAAAAAGGAGATACAGGCCTTATGAGCAACCATGAAAAATTAGGCAGTCGATTAGGGTTTATTCTGCTTAGTGCCGGCTGTGCCATCGGGTGCGGCAATGTATGGAAATTCCCGTGGATGGTAGGGCAAAACGGCGGCGGCATTTTTGTGCTTCTTTACCTTGTTTTTCTCGTTCTTTTGGGACTTCCGGTTATGGTCATGGAGTTTTCTATCGGCCGTGCCGCCCAATCGCCACCCATTAAAATGTACCAAAAGTTAGAGCGACCGAGAACAAAATGGCATATTCACGGCGGTTTTGCCCTGCTCGGAAACGTCTGTCTTATGGCGTTTTACAGCGTGGTCACCGGCTGGATGATGTACTATTTTATGAAGTTCGTTCAAGGACAAGCCGAACAGCTCACATTTGAAGCGATGATTAGCGACCCCGCCATCAACGTACTGTTCCTCGCCGTCACCGTTGTCCTCTGCTTTGGCATTTTGTGTTTCAACATACAAAGCGGTCTTGAACGGGTCACCAAGGTAATTATGATTGCTCTTCTCGGGTTGATGGTGTTTTTGGCGGTACGCAGTCTGTGTCTCCCCAACGCCGGTGAAGGGGTGTCGTTTTACTTGAAACCCGATTTCAAGAAAATCACCGGCACCACCGTGGTTTCCGCAATGGAACAAGCCTTCTTTACACTCAGCCTCGGCATCGGTGCCATGGCCATTTTCGGCAGTTATATCGGCAAAGACCGTTCGCTGATGGGCGAATCCGTCACCATCATTACACTGGACACTTTTGTTGCCGTCGTGGCGGGACTCATCATCTTCCCCTCTTGTGCCACCTACGACATCGAGGTCACCGCCGGGCCGGCACTGCTGTTTAACTCGATGACCACCGTGTTCACCAAAATGCCGAACGGACGCTGGTGGGGTGCGTTATTCTTTCTGTTTATGACCTTTGCGGCACTGTCCACGTCGCTGGCGGTGTATGAGAACATTCTCGCCTGTGTGCGGGATGTCACCGGGTTCAGCCGCAAAAAAGGTGCCATCTTGTGCGGAGCAGTCATGTTTCTCCTCTCGCTGACCACCGCCCTCGGATACAGCGTGTGGCAATTCCACCCGTTCGGGCCCGATAGTGCTTGGTTGGATTTCTGGGATTTCCTCGTATCCAAAAACCTGTTACCGCTCGGCTCACTTATATTCGTCCTGTTTTGTTGTAACAAACGTTATGGATGGGGCTTCGATAACTTTATGAACGAAGCCAACGCCGGCGAAGGATTAAAAGTTAAAACTTGGATGAAACCGATTTTCACCTATATTCTTCCGGTCATCATTTTGTTTATCTACGTGTACGGTATGATTACGTTCCAGTGGAACTAATATAAAATCCCCGGTTTGGGCAATGCAAGATTAGGATATTGCAGCCCTATCGGGGATTTTTCTTTTATAAAACCGTTGCATTTAGGAAATCTTTGGTTTATAATAGATTAAATATTACCCAAAAAGGGCGTGCTTATATGAAATTATCTGAAATCCTAAACCAAGATAAACTGTCGCTGTCGTTCGAGGTGTTTCCCCCGAAAACGGATGCGGCGTTCGACACGGTGAAAATTGCCACCGAAGCGATTGCGGGTTTGCACCCCAGTTTTGTCAGCGTCACCTACGGAGCGGGAGGCGGCACCAGTCGCTATACCTTAGATATTGCCGAAAACCTGCTGAAAAACTACGGCGTGCCCACCCTCGCCCATCTCACCTGCGTTTCGTCCAGCAAAGAAATGGTAAAAGAACGCATTGAAGCCATGAAACAAGCCGGCATCGAAAACGTTATGGCACTGCGTGGCGATCTCACACCCGATATGGAGGGGCAAGACCGCTCACATTGGGACTACCGTTATGCGGTAGACCTTGTGAGGGAGCTTAAAGAAAGCAGTGCGGATTTTTGTATCGGCGGTGCCTGCTATCCGGAAGTGCACCCCGAAAGCACCGACCAAAAAGAAGATATTCGCCACTTGAAAGAAAAGGTAGAGGCGGGTTGTGAATTCCTTACCACCCAAATGTTTTTTGACAACAACCTGCTGTATGCTTTCCTCTATAAAATCCGAGAAGCGGGCATCACGGTTCCCGTTATCCCCGGGATTATGCCTATCACCAACGCCAACCAGGTGGAACGGGCGGTGAAACTTTCCGGCTCGTTTGTTCCCACCCGATTCAAATCGCTGGTAGACCGTTTCGGCTCGAATCCCGAGGCAATGAAGCAAGCAGGCATTGTGTATGCCACCGACCAAATCATTGACCTTTATGCCAACGGCATACGTAACGTCCACGTCTATACGATGAACAAGCCGGACGTGGCAGAAAAAATTATGGACAATTTGTCCGCCATTTTGGGGTGAACCTATGGCGACCGTTTTAACGAAAACTTTTTCCGCTCCCGCCGTCGATTTCAAAGAGGCAATGCGGTATGCGGGTCTGCCCAAAACGGAGGCTTTCCCGGACAACCTCGTGGCGGTGGCAAGCGAGCTTTCACCCGCTCTTTCGTATAAAGTCTGCTATGCGAAGTATCCTATCAAAATCAGCGAAAACTCCCTTGACTTGGGATTTTCGATGGTCCACTCCGCCGACCTTTCAAAATGCCTTGCCGATTGCAACCAGGTGATCGTCTTTGCCGCTACCGTGGGGCTTGCCCCCGACCGACTGGCAGAAAAATATCGCCGGTTATCCCCCGAAAAAGCGTTATACGCCAACGCCGTCGGTGCCGAACGAGTCGAGGCATTGTGCGATGCGTTTTGCGATGAGCTTGCCGCCGAATATGCGGTTCGTCCTCGATTCAGCCCCGGCTACGGCGACCTGCCGCTCGCCTTACAAACGGCGATTTTTGAGGCACTGGACTGCCCTCGCAAAATCGGTGTCACCTTAACCGACAGTCTGCTGATGACCCCCACCAAATCCGTAACGGCACTGGTGGGCATTCTTAAAAATTCCCCGTAAAAAGAAGGGATTTCCATGACCGTAAAAGAATATCTTTCCCACAATCTGCTGTTTATGGACGGCGGCACCGGCACGCTTCTTCAAGCCGCCGGAATGCCGGCGGGCGTGGCATCCGAGCAATTCGGGCTTGACCACCCCGACGTGGTAACCGCTATCCATAAAGCCTATTACGATGCGGGATGCAACGTGGTATCCACCAACACTTTCGGCGTAAATGGGCTTAAATATTCTGACAGTGAAATCGAAGCTATGACGAAAAGTGCCCTCGCCTGCGTTGCCGCCGCTCGAAGCCAAAGCTCCGGCACGCAGGAAAAATTTATTGCTCTCGACATAGGGCCTCTCGGCAAACTGCTCAAGCCTTACGGCGAACTGGATTTTGAGGAGGCGGTTGCCGCTTTTGCCAAAACCGTCAACGCCGGAAAAGACGAGGCAGATTTGGTGTTCATCGAAACGATGAACGACGCTTATGAGACGAAAGCCGCCCTTTTGGCGGTTAAAGAAAACTGTGATTTGCCGGTTTTCGTCAGCAACGCTTACAGCGAAGATAATCGCTTGATGAGCGGTGCCGACCCTGCCGTTATGGTAACCATGCTGGAAGGCCTCGGAGCGGACGCCATCGGCGTCAACTGCTCCTTCGGGCCGAGAGCCCTCGCTCCGATTGTTGAGCAATATTTAGCTCTCGCCTCGGTGCCGGTACTGTTGAAACCGAACGCCGGACTTCCCCGAATCGAAAACGGCAAAACGGTGTTTGATGTTACCCCCGACGAATTCGCCGAGGAGGTTGCCGCCCTCGTGAAAAAGGGTGTGCGGCTCGTCGGCGGCTGTTGCGGTACAACTCCCGCCCATTTGGCGACACTTATCGCCACGTGCAGTGGGCTGTCACCGGTTCCCGTAGCCGAAAAACACAAAACCATGGTCTGCTCTGGCTGTAAAGCGGTTGACCTTTCCACGTTTTCCGTCATCGGCGAACGGCTGAACCCCACCGGCAAAAAGCGTTTTCGCCAGGCACTGGTGGAACGGGATATGACTTACATCTTAGGCATTGCCGCCGCCCAGCAAGAGCAAGGAGCGGACGTGCTGGATGTGAACGTCGGCACGCCGGAAATTGACGAGCCGACTTTACTACCCGTCGTGGTCGCCGAGGTGCAGGCGGTAAGCGATTTGCCTTTACAGATTGACACCTCTGACCCGGTAGCCATGGAGCGAGCATTACGCCCGTATATCGGAAAACCGATGCTCAATTCGGTCAACGGAAAGAAAGAATCTATGGAAGCTGTGTTCCCTCTTGCCAAAAAATACGGCGGCGTTGTGGTGGCACTTACCTTAGATGAAAACGGTATTCCCGCCGATGCCGACGGACGAGTGGAAATTGCAAAACGCATTCTTCACACCGCCGAAACTTACGGAATTTCCAAGGATGAACTGGTGTTTGACCCGCTGACCATGACGGTCAGTGCGGACGAAAACGCCGCTCTTGTCACATTAGAGGCCGTACGCCGCATTTCGCAGGAATTAAAGTGCAAAACCTCTCTCGGCATATCCAATGTATCTTTCGGATTGCCCCATCGGGAATTACTCAACAGCGAATTTTTGGCACTTGCCAAAGAAAACGGGCTGTCGGCGGCCATTCTCAACCCCGCCGCCCCGAAAACCGAAAGAAACGCCTATGCCCGTGACGTTTTGCTGGCACAAGATACGAATTGCGAGGCGTATATCGCCTACGCCGCTTCTTTAGAGGACACGCCCCCCGCAAAGACCATAGCGACAAGCGACGAGACCCTTGCCGACGCTATCTGCAAGGGAATGAAAGAGGCGGCAATCGCCAAAACGAAAGCCTTGCTCGCTGATACCGCTCCGCTTGCTATTGTGGAAAATGAAATTATCCCCGCTCTTGACCGTGTCGGTCAAGGGTATGAACAAGGCGTGGTGTTTTTGCCTCAGCTGCTTCGTGCCGCCGAGTGTGCCGCCGCCGGATTTGAGGAAATCAAAACCGCTATGAGCGACAGCGAAACCGTCTCCCGTCCGGGCAAATGTATTCTGGCCACCGTCAAGGGCGATATTCACGATATCGGAAAAAACATCGTGAAGCTGCTTTTGGAAAACTACGGGTTTACGGTAATTGACCTCGGCCGTGATGTTCCTCCCGAAGTCATTGTCAAAACCGCTATCGAGCAAAGCGTCGGTCTTGTGGGACTTTCGGCACTGATGACCACCACCGTCCCCGCTATGGAGGAAACCATTCAGCTGCTCCGTGAACGGGTGCCGCAGATAAAAACCGTGGTGGGCGGTGCGGTGCTTACGGCGGAATACGCCGAAAAAATCGGTGCGGACTTTTACGCCAAGGATGCAATGGACACCGTACGCATCGCCGAATCGTTGTTCTCATAAGTAAAAAAGAAAGCCGTTGCAACATTCGTTGCAACGGCTTTTTCTGTTTTTCTTAACCGACGAAGTCCTCGGGGTTGCACATTTTCACGGCACGCTTGTTGATGTTCACCGAATCTTTTTGTGCATCCATTTTGGCTTTCACCGCTTTTTCGAAATCATCCTGATGCAGCGAGCGAAGCACCGCATCCTGATTGTTCTCACGGATCGTGGAGCCCTTGGCATCCGGATTTACACGGTAAACCAGAGCCGCCATTTTCGTTCCCTGAACGGTGGTGTATTCCACGATTTCCGCTTGACCGAACTTCACTTCTTTCACCTTGTTGAGCAGGTTGATTTCCACGTTATCCCCTTTCATATCCGTCGTTTGGATATTTTGGGAGGTGGCGGAAGTCACGTCCTCTGCCGGCTCGCCGTCATAGGCTTTTTGCTCCTCTGTCTCGGCAGAGGTTTCCGGTTTCTCTTCGCTGTCAGCAGTGGTATCCGCATCGTACACCGCAATGGCTTTATCAAAATCGCCGGTGGCGTAGAACACGTTGCGATACTCCTCAAGGCTTTCTTTCTTTTCTGCGATTTCCGCATCGGTCAAAGCGTTTCCTTCGGTATCCTCGAGGCTCATCTGGATAACCTCATAGGAAACGTAATTGTCGTTAAAGTATTTGTCGATATCCGCCTGCTTGGTGGGCGTTTTGCCCTCAAGACCGTAAAGTCCGTTAAATACGGTATCCTCAAGATAGGTGTTGTTGATATAGGCTTTACGGAAATTGTCGAGGGAGAACCCTTTTTCCAAAAGTTTCGCCTCATCCTGCGATGCCATCACACTATCGGCTTCTGCCAAATCCTCGTCGCTGATGGCCAGCTTGTTCTCGTCAAGCAAAGCTTGCAACGCCGCAAAATAGACAATCTGGTCTTGGGTGGCTTGTTTGATGTAATCCGCCATCAAGAGCCCTTTATCCTCGATTTGGATGCCGGAGCCGGTAGCAGTGGTCGTCGTCTCGGGCACCGAAACCTCAGAGGTTTCATCCTCATCGCCGAAAGCGTAGGGATTTTCGTAGGGCATCGACTGACTCCAAATGGTGGAAACATCACCAAAGTAGGAGTAATACTGATAAATCTGGTTGGTGTTTTGGTAGAGATACGCCAGATATTCTGCGGTCGAATAGTCGTAACCGCCTACCGAAATCGCCACCGCCGGCGTAGAACAACCGACTGCAATCACCGCAAGCATCAGCGACAAAGCTACCGCAAGAGCACGTTTCATAACTTTCATTTTCAGGGGACTCCTTTCCGTTCTTACAGAAATATTCTAATTCGATATTATAAACTATTTTCCCTTATTTGTAAACCACCTTTTCGTAAGAATTTTTGAAGATTATAAAAAAAGTGGACAAACTAAACAAAATGGTGTATAGTGGGAGTGGTTTTTGACCGTGAATCTTTTGGAATTGGAGCATATCCACAAAATATATCCCCAAAAAGGCGGCAGTATCGCCGCCCTTTCCGACATCTCTTTTTGCGTGGAAAATGGGGAGTTTTTAGGAATTATCGGACGTTCCGGCTCCGGAAAATCCACACTGACCCAGCTACTTGGTTGTCTCTCCTCCCCCACAAGCGGACAGTACCGCTTCAAAGGCACGGACGTGACCCGGCTGTCTCCCGAAAAACGGGCCTCCTTGCGGGCACACCGCATCGGCTTTGTCTTTCAGGATTTTCGCCTTCTCCCTACCTTAACCGCTCTCGAAAATGTGGAGTTGCCGCTGGTGTATTGCGGCATCTCGCCGGCAACCCGCAAACGCCGAGCGGCAAGCATTCTTTCGGCGGTTGGGCTTTCCCACCGCATGGGGCATCGCCCCTTTGAACTATCCGGCGGACAGCAACAGCGAGTCGCTCTCGCCCGTGCTTTGGTTACCCGTCCCGCACTGTTGCTGGCGGATGAGCCCACCGGCAACTTGGACAGTGCCGCCGCCGATGAGGTAATGCACCTGCTCACCCGCTGGAACGCTCGGGGCAACACCGTTATTTTAGTCACCCACGACAACGCCGTTGCCACCGCTCTCCCCCGCACCATACGTTTACACGACGGAAAAATCGTCTCAAAATAAAGGAGTTACTGAATTTGAAATCATCATTTGCCAAAACGATTGCGTTTTTAGGGGTGCTTACCGTACTTTCGGCGGCATCCGCTTGGTGGGCCGCCCCATCCATACCGAAAAATAATGAAAAAACCTTCGTCGCCTCCTTTTATCCTGTCTATATCGCCGCCAAAAACGTCATTGGCGATGTAAAGGGAGTCAACCTTACAAACTTAACCGGTTCGCAAACCGGCTGTGTCCACGATTACCAGCTGACACCGGAGAATGCAATGACATTAGATTCCGCCGACGTCGTCATTGTGAACGGTGCAGAAGCGGAATTGTTCTTAAACGACGCACTCGACGCCCGCCCCACGCTTCCTCGTATCGACTGTTCCCAAGGCATTGAACTGCTTGCCGGCGGCCACGAACACCATCATCATCACCACGAGGATGAGGACGAACAGCACGAGCTCACCGAGGAGGAATTTCTCGAAGCCACCTCCTCCAAGCTCAACATCAACTCTCATCTGTGGACAGGGCCACAGCGATACATAGAACAAGTGACCAACCTTTGTGAAGGGCTTTGCCTTGTCGATCCGGACAACGCCGTGGCGTATCGCAAGAACACCCGAAACTATTCCGAAAAGATTTTGACGGCATCGGAAGCCTTAAAAACCGCCGTCGAAACGCTTCCTACCAAAAATGTAGTCGTGTTTCATGACTCGCTTGCCTATTTGGCAGACGAAATGGGATTAAACGTAGTGGCCTCCCTCTCGGTAGGCGAGGACAGCGGTGTCCCCACCGATGAATTGGTAGAAGCCGCCGAAGAAATCAAAGAAGCCGGCGACGTGCTTTTCCTTTATGACAGCCAATACGCCGACCTTTCCTATGACTCGCTTGCCGAAAACGCCACGCAATGCGTTTCGCTGATTCTCGACTGTGCCACCACCGGCACGGATGATGCAAATGCCTGGCTTACGGCGATGGAGAAAAATATAAAAACACTTACGGGGGTGACGTTTTGAGCCACGGTTGCGGATTACACTGTTTGAAAATTGAACATATCTCCGTAAAAGACGGACAAGAGGAAATCTTACATGACGTGTGCCTCCACGCCCACTGCGGCGAGCTGACCGCTATTA
Source organism: Acutalibacteraceae bacterium (assembly GCA_045598965.1). Taxonomy (GTDB): domain Bacteria; phylum Bacillota; class Clostridia; order Oscillospirales; family Acutalibacteraceae; genus RGIG426. The sequence continues at coordinate 55,067 of JAZRVH010000007.1, read as the reverse complement.
TCGGCCGCAACGGAGCAGGCAAATCCACGCTTCTCAAAGCCATTTTGGGCGAAATGAAGCACGAGGGAACCGTTACATTCAGCGGTCACAACGGCACGCCGACACCCCACAAGCCGAAAATCGGCTATGTTCCCCAACACTTGGATATTGACAAAACCTCTCCCGCCACCGTCTTTGATATGGCGTTGGCGTTTACCTCGCACCGACCGGCGTTTCTGCCGCCGAAAAAGGCACAAGTGGCGTCACTTCGCTCTCACTTTGAGCGTTTCGGAGCCGGCGATTTACTGGAAAAACGTGCCGGTGTGTTATCCGGTGGCGAGCTTCAGCGAGTTCTCCTTGCCATTGCTACCATTCCCGCCCCTGACCTTCTCATTTTGGATGAACCGGTCTCCGGCGTGGATGCGGCGGGCCTTGACCGTTTTTACGGAATGGTGGAAACGCTTCGCCGCACCGACGACATGGTGATGCTGCTCGTCTCTCACGATTTGGATTTTGTAAAACGTGCCGCCGGACGGGTTGTTTTGTTGGATAAAACCGTGAAAGCGGTGGGCACACCAAACGAGGTTTTCGCCTCGGAAGCGTTTGCAACGGCATTTCCGAAAGGAGGGGCTTAAGATGGATGTGTTTACCTCCTTTTTTGACTATGGATTCTTGATAACCGCATTACTGGCCGTTTTGCTGATTATGCCGCTGTTTTCCCTGTTGGGAACGATGGTGGTCAACCGGGGCATGGCATTTTTCTCGGATGCACTCGGGCACTCGGCTTTAACAGGAATGGGCATCGGCGTGCTGTGCGGGCTTACCGACGTTACCCCCGCCATGCTGATTTTTGCCGTTTTATTTGCTCTCAGCCTCAACGCCGTTCGCCATTCCAAAGCCGCCTCCACCGACACCATTATTGGGGTATTTTCCTCTTGCGGCGTGGCTCTCGGTCTTGTGCTTCTCTCTCGTGGAAGCTTTGCCAAATACCAAACGATTTTAATCGGCGATATCCTAAATGTTACCACCACCGATTTATGGGTTTTGGGCGGGGCACTTTTAGTGATGGTGGCCATCTGGCTTCTCTGCTTTAACGGGTTCCATGCTGTCGCCATCTCCCCCGCTCTCGCCCGCAGTAAAGGCATCCACGTGCGGCTGTATGACAACCTGTTTGTGGTGGTCACAGCTGTCACCGTTATGCTGTCTATCCGCATTGTGGGATTGCTTCTCATCAATGCCATGCTCATTCTTCCGGCGGCGGCGGCACGCAACGTTGCCCGCAATATGCGAGGATACCACGGTTATGCCTTGTTGTTTGGCGTTTTTGCCGGCGTGGTAGGGCTCTTTCTCTCCTATTTCCATGCGGCGGCGGCAGGCCCGATGATTGTTCTCGTTTCGGCAGTCATCTTCTTCGGCACCTACTTCATCGGCAAAAGCGAGAAAAATTGAATGTTTAACAACAAAAACCCCTGACCGCAAGGTCAGGGGTTTTTGTTGTATTTTCTTATTTCACAATAAGGGATTCGCCGTCCATCTCGGCGGGTTTTTCGATGCCGAACACGTCGAGCATTGTCGGCGAAATATCGGCAAGACGGCCGCCCTCACGGAGGGTGCATTCCTTACCGACAACGCAGAACGGCACCGGGTTGGTGGTATGTGCCGTGAAAGGCGAACCGTCCGGCTCATACATCTTGTCGGCGTTGCCGTGGTCGGCGGTAATCATCGCCACACCGCCCATTTTAAGGGTGGCATCCACCACCTTGCCCACGCACTCATCCACCGCTTGCACAGCGGCGACGGCGGCATCAAATACACCGGTGTGACCCACCATATCGCAGTTGGCAAAGTTTAAGATGATCATATCGTACTTACCCTGCAGGATTTGCTCACACACCGCATCACATACGGGATAGGCACTCATTTCCGGTTGCAGGTCAAAGGTCGGAACATCGGGAGACTGGATTAAAATTCGGTCCTCGCCGGGGAAGGTTTTCTCCTCGCCGCCGTTATAGAAAAACGTAACATGAGCGTATTTCTGTGTCTCGGCGATGCGAAGCTGGGTCATACCGGCGTCGCTGATAACCTCACCCATCGTTTTGGTCAACTCCTGCGGCGGGAACGCCACTGTCACATTGGGCATAGTGGCGTCGTAAGAGGTCATACATACATAATGAAGCGGGAAGAACCCGTTTTTCCGTTCAAAGCCGTCAAACGCTTCATCCACAAAGGTGCGGGTGATTTGGCGAGCACGGTCGGGACGGAAGTTGAAGAACACCACGCTGTCGTTCGGTTTAATCGTTCCCTCTTTATCCAACACCGCCGGCACCACAAACTCGTCGGTTACCTCTTTGGCATAGGAATCTTTCAGAGCTTTCACCGGGCAGGAGGCTTCCTCTCCCTCGCCGTATACCATAGCGGCATAGGCCTTTTCCACACGATCCCACGCAAAGTCACGGTCCATCGCATAGTAACGCCCCATCACCGTCGCCACTTTGCCCACACCGATTTCACCCAGCTTGTCGACTAATTGTTGCATATACTCCACACCGGAGGTGGGCGGCACATCACGGCCATCCATCAAAGCGTGGATATACACCTTGTCCAGTCCGTTGCGTTTTGCCATTTCCACAAGACCGTAGAGATGCTCTTGGTGGCTGTGAACGCCACCGTCGGACAAAAGACCGATAAGGTGAAGTGCTGCGTTGTTTTTCTTAGCATTTTCCATGGCATCCAAAAGGGCTTTGTTTTCAAAGAAGTCGCCATCTTCAATGGATTTGCTGATTTTCACCAGCATTTGGTACACCACACGGCCGGCACCGATATTGGTGTGGCCCACTTCGCTGTTGCCCATTTGACCGTCCGGCAAGCCAACATCCAAACCGGAAGCGGCAATAGAGGTGCAGGGGTTTTGAGCGAACAGACGGGACAAATTCGGGGTTGCCGCCGCACGAATGGCGTTGCCGTATTCGTCGGGGTTAATGCCGAAGCCATCCATAATAATCAAGGTTACGGGTTTTTTCATTGGAAATTCCCTTTCTTTTCAAAAGAAATTTGACAAAGAACGGGTGCGATTTTCGCACCCGTTCGATTGTTTTAGGTTACTTATTTCGCCGCCGCCACAATGATAGAGAAGTCATTGGCTTTAAGGGCAGCACCGCCGATAAGACCGCCGTCCACATCCGGCTGAGCCAGCAAATCAGCAGCGTTGCCGGCGTTCATAGAACCGCCGTATTGAATGGTAAGCTCTTTCGCCGCCGCCTCGTTATAAAGGCCGGCAACCGTCGTACGGATAAGAGAGCAGACCTCATTGGCTTGCTGTGCCGTAGCGGTTTTGCCGGTGCCGATAGCCCAAACCGGCTCATAGGCGATAATTACACGTTTCAGCTCTTCCTCGGACACGCCGCCGAGAGCGATTTTGGTCTGCATAGCGACCACTTCGCCGGTGACGCCCTGCTCACGCTGTTCGAGATATTCGCCCACGCACAAAATGACTTTGAGGCCCGCATCCAACGCACCACGCACACGCTGTGCAACCGTCTCGTTGGTATCGCCGAAGTAGGTGCGGCGTTCGCTGTGACCAAGGATGACGGCATCGACGCCCATCGCTTTCAGCATAGCGGCAGAGATTTCGCCGGTGAAAGCACCGGACTCTTTCCAGTAGCAGTTCTGAGCCGCCACACCGATGTTGGTGCCTGCGGTGGCTTCAAGAGCCGCCGGCAGGTCGACAAACGGCACACCGACAATCACGTCACAGGAAGCATCCGCCACGAGCGGTTTCAGCTCGTTGATGAGGGTGGTGGCCTCCGCAGGAGTCTTGTTCATTTTCCAGTTACCAGCAATAACATACTTACCCATTGTAAAATCCTCCTAAAATTTAAGTTTCATTTCTTATTTGTCGCTCATAGCGGCGATACCGGGAAGCTCTTTGCCCTCGAGATATTCAAGAGACGCACCGCCGCCGGTGGAGATATGGCTCATTTTATCGCCGAAGCCGAGCGTGTTGACAGCCGCCGCCGAATCACCGCCGCCGATAATGGTGGTAGCATCGGTTTGTGCAAGGGCTTTCGCCACAGCGATGGTGCCCTCTGCCAGGATGGGGTTCTCAAACACGCCCATCGGGCCGTTCCACACCACGGTTTTGGCATTTTTCACTTCGTCCGCAAACAGTTTGGCAGTAGCAGGGCCGATATCCAGGCTCATCTTGTCGTCCGGAATGGCATCCGCAGCGACCACTTCCACGTCGATGGGAGCGTCAATGGGATCCGGGAAGGACGTGGTAATCTTGCAATCCACCGGAAGCAGGATTTTCACGCCTTTTTCTTCGGCACGAGCGAGCATATCTTTGCAGTAGTCCACTTTTTCGGCATCAAACAACGAGGTGCCGATACCGTAGCCTTTCGCCGCCAAGAACGTATACGACATACCGCCGCCGATAATCAACGTGTCGGCTTTATTGAGCAGGTTTTCGATAACATTCAGCTTGTCGGCAACTTTTGCACCGCCGAGGATGGTAACGAACGGGCGAACCGGGTTTTCCACCGCCGCACCGAGGAATTTAATTTCTTTCGCCATCAGATAGCCGTTGGCGGATTCCTCCACAAAGGAAGCCACACCCACCGTGGAGCAGTGGGCACGGTGAGCCGCACCGAAGGCATCGTTGACAAACAGATCGCACAAGGAGGCGAGCTCTTTCGAGAACTCCTCACCGTTTTTGGTCTCCTCTACACGATAGCGGGTGTTTTGCAGGAGAACCACATCGCCGTCTTTCATAGCGGCGACAGCGGCTTTGGCATTGTCGCCCACAACGGTATCGTCCGCAGCGAACACCACGTCTTTACCGAGTTTTTCGGACAGACGAGCGGCAACCGGAGCCAGCGAGAATTCCGGCTTCGGCTCACCCTTCGGCTTGCCGAGGTGAGAGCAAAGGATAACTTTTGCGTCGTTTTTCAGCAAATACTCGATGGTGGGCAGTGCCGCCACGATACGGTTTTCGTCGGTGATAACGCTGTTTTTCAGCGGCACATTGAAATCACAGCGAACGAGAACACGTTTGCCTTTGACGTTGAGGTCTTCTACGGTTTTTTTGTTGAGCATAGACATAGGTCAGGTTCCTTTCCACATTATTTTTTCAACCACTCTATATTGTAACCCATTTGTTTCCGTTTTTCAAGAGAAATTACAGGGTTTTTGCAAGTTTTTCGGCAATCGCATCCAAAAATTCCTCGGAATTGACACCACGCTTGTTTTCGATGGTAGAAAGACCGATAAGGTCTTTTGTCATTACGCCGCCCTCGATGGTATCAATGGTGGCTTTTTCCAGCTTGTCCGCAAAGGTCTGAAGCTCCGGCAAATTGTCCATTTCGCCACGTTTACGCAGTGCCCCGCTCCACGCAAAAATCGTGGCAACCGGGTTGGTGGACGTCTGCTCGCCGTTGAGATAGCGATAGTAGTGACGGGTCACCGTACCGTGAGCCGCCTCATATTCATAGTTGCCGTCCGGCGAAACCAGCACGCTGGTCATCATGGCAAGAGAGCCGAAAGCGGTAGCGACCATATCGCTCATCACGTCGCCGTCGTAGTTCTTGCACGCCCAGATGAAGCCACCCTCCGACCGAATCACACGAGCCACCGCATCGTCGATAAGCGTATAGAAATAGGTGATGCCCGCTTCCTCAAAGGCGGCTTTGAATTCGTTTTCATAAATCTCGGCAAAGATATCCTTAAATCGATGGTCATACGTCTTGGAAATGGTGTCTTTGGTGGAGAACCACAAATCCTGTTTGCAATCGAGAGCAAAGCGGAAACAGGCACGGGCAAATCCGCTGATAGAGGCGTCCGTGTTGTGCATACCCATTACTACACCGTCGCCGGCAAAATCGTGGATAAGCGTGCGAGTCTCGTTGCCGTCTTTGTCGGTAACGCACAGCTCCGCACGGCTTCCCGCCGGGGCACGCATTTCGGTGTTTTTATAAATATCGCCGTAGGCGTGACGAGCAAGCGTGATGGGCTTTTTCCAAGTGGAGACTGTCGGATGGATGCCGTTCACCAGAATGGGGGCACGAAACACCGTGCCGTCCAAAATGGCACGAATGGTGCCGTTCGGGCTTTTCCACATTTGTTTCAGTTTATATTCATCCACACGCTGAGCATTGGGGGTGATGGTGGCACATTTGACACCGACGCCGTATTTTTTAATCGCCTCGGCGGCATCTTTTGTCACCTGGTCCTCCGTCTCGTCACGATAGGGAAGTCCCAAATCATAGTACTCACTTTTCAGGTCGACGAACGGGCAAATGAGCTTCTCTTTGATGCCTTTCCAGAGCACCCGAGTCATCTCGTCGCCGTCCATTTCCACGAGGGGCGTTTTCATTTGGATTTTTGCCATTTTCGTTCACTCGCTTTCGGTAAAAAATTTCACCATTGAGTATACCATAATCCCCCGCTTTTTGCAAGTCTTTCTAAAGGAAAAAGCCTTGTCAAAATCGACAAGGCTTTTGCACTTTTCGTTCGTTTTATGACTTGGTAAAATACAACACGCCGAGGCAGTTGGGACCGCAGTGAGACGAGATGGTCGAACCCGCCCTCGTGGTATAAATCTCTTTGAATTTGCCGTATTTTTTGGCAAGCTCCACCGCCATAGCCTCCCGCTCGGGCGACACGCCGGAATGGGTCACAAAAGCGTACTCTGTCATAATATCCTTGCCGGACAGCTCGTCACGAATATAGTCCTCCATCACCCGTTCATAGGTGCCACGATATTTTTTGCCCACACCCATAGCACCGGTTTGAGAATCCACCAAAATGGCGGGGCGAAGCTTCAACACATTGGCACCGAACATCGCCAAGGCGGAGCAACGACCGCCTTTGTAGAGATATTCAAGGGTGTCAAGGAAAAAGCTGGCGTGGCAATGCGGCTGCAACGCCTCCACTTCGGCGGCAATCTGCGAAGCGGGCATTCCGGCGGCGGCACGCTCTGCCGCTGCAATCACCTGCAAGCCGATACCGGTCGAGAGACTGCGACTGTCCACCACGTAGACATTTTCCAATTCTCCCGCAACAATGCACGCATTTTGGTAGCAGGAGGAAATAGCGGAGCCGGTGCAAATATGCACCACACCGTCACCCTCCTTAAGCAAATCGTTGAAAAACTGCTCATATTCGCCGATGTTGATAGCGGAGGTGGTGGGAAGTGCTTTATTCTCGGCGTAGTAGGTGTAAATATCCTCGGCATTCATATCTACGCCGTCGAAGAATGTGTTTTCTCCGAGGGTAACGTGAAGCGGAATAATGTGGATGTTAAAGCGTTCGACAAGCTCCGGTGACAAGTCGCAGGTGCTGTCGGCACTGATAATCACTTTCGACATAATTCGTTCCTCCTTGTGTGTTTCCGTCGTTTAGTATACCATTTTGCGGTGAGATTTTCAAGTCCCTATAAATAATTTTTGTAAAAAGGCTTGCAAATTGTGAACGGGTGTGGTATAGTGGGGTACAGTAAAGATAAGGTTAAGGTAAAGGAGTGGGGCGACCCGCTCTTTTGTGTTGTATTGACCTTTTTGAAAGGAGAGGACGTTTTGGCTTCAAAAAAAGGCGGAAACACCGTCGACGTATGCCGTGCTCTGGCACAGCCTTTGGCAGAAGAGCTGGGGCTTGTCATTTGGGATGTGCGGTATGTAAAAGAGGGTGCCTCGTGGTATCTTCGCTACTTCATAGACAAAGACGGCGGCGTGGACATCAACGATTGCGTGGCACTCACCCGTGCCCTCAACCCTGTACTGGATGAGGCAGACCCCATTGCCGCCTCCTACACGTTGGAGGTTTCCTCTCCCGGTATTGAGCGGGAGCTCACCCGTCCCGAACACTTTGCATGGTGCGAGGGAGATGCCGTTGTCGTTACGCTGTTCGCCCCAAAAGACGGCGTACGGGAATTCGGCGGCATACTTCAGCCCTGCGAAAACGGGCAAATCGTTATTACGGACGAAAACGAGCAACCGCTCGTTTTTGATAAAAAAGACGTGTCAAGCGTTCACCTCATTGAGGAATGGGACGACGACACCGACGAAACAGTCTAATGAACGCCTTTGGGCGAGGAGGAATAATTGATGAAAAAGAAAGATGAATTCAACGCAGAATTTTTCGAGGCACTGTCTCTTCTCGAAAAAGAGAAAGGCATCGAGTCCGGCTACCTGCTGGAAAAAATCCGTGCGGCAATTGTGATTGCCGTAAAACACGATTTCGGTGCAGAGGACAACGTGGAGGTTGTCATGGACCCGGAAACCAACCAGTTCACCGTCACCCTGCTTAAAGACGTGGTGGAGAATGTGGAAAACCCCGGCACCCAAATCAACCTGGCGGATGCTCAAGCCATCAGCAAAAAAGCCAAGCTGGACACGGTGGTTCGCATCCCGTTACAAACCAAACAATTCGGACGTATTGCCGCTATCACTGCCAAGCACGTTATTCGTCAAGGCATCCGTGAGGCGGAGCGTGGACAACAGCTGCAAGAGTTCCAGCGTCACAGCCAAGACCTCGTTACGGCAAAGGTCTCCCGTGTCGACCCGGTAACCGGCAACGCCACCGTGGAAATCGGCCGTTCCGAAGCGGTGCTCATCAAAGGAGAGCAAATGCCGGATGAGATTATCCGTGAAGGCACGTATGTGAAGATTTATGTCGCCGACGTTCGTGACGGCGACCGTGGTCCCCGTGTGCTCATCTCCCGCACCCATCCGGGTCTTGTCAAACGCCTGTTTGAAATGGAAGTTCCGGAAATCTTTAACGGCGTCGTGGAAATCAAAGCCATCTCCCGTGAAGCGGGCAGCCGCACCAAAATGGCGGTGTCCTCCAACGACGAAAACGTGGATGCGGTCGGTGCGTGCATCGGCCCCCGCCACTCCCGTGTGGACAGCATTGCCCAAGAGCTGGGCGGCGAAAAAATCGACATCGTGGAATACAGCGAAGACCCGGCGACCTTTATTGCCGCCGCTCTGTCCCCCGCCAAAGTCGTGTCGGTCACGCCGGACGCCGAGGGCACCAAGAGCTGCCGTGTTACCGTGCCGGATGCTCAGCTGTCTCTCGCTATCGGCAACAAAGGTCAAAACGCCCGCCTTGCCGCCAAACTGACCGGCTGGAAAATTGATATCCGTCCCGAAAGCGGGTTCTTCGGCGAGGATGAGCCGGAGCAACCGGCGGAAGCGGTCGAAGAATAAGAGAGAAAGGAGAACGCTCTATGGCGGAAAAACGTATTCCGTTGCGTAAGTGCATCGGGTGTAACGAACAAAAACCAAAAAAAGAACTGCTCCGTGTGGTGCGTTCTCCCGAAGGAGAAATCAGCACGGACGAAACCGGCAAAAAGGCAGGACGTGGTGCCTATATCTGTCACGATAAAGCGTGCCTTGCCAAAGCCCGTAAAGCCAAACGGCTGGAACGTGCCTTTGAATGCACAATCCCCGACGAGGTTTACGCCCGTTTAGAGGAGGGACTCGAAAACGGATAACCAAAAGACGGTAGGACTTCTCGGTCTTGCCAAACGAGCCGGAGCTGTCGTCACCGGATTTGACGCCGCCCTTGCCGCCGCCGAACGGCGTCGGGTTAAAGGAATATTCGTCGCCTGTGACCTCTCTGAAAAAACGAAAAAAGAATGGGCGTTCAAAGCACCGTCCCACGCCCCCGCCCCTTATGCTATCACCTTGACAAAAGAGGAAATCGGTCAGGCGTTGGGCACACGTGGCCCGTTGGGCATCGTCGCCGTCTGCGACGAGGGATTTGCAAACGCCATCCGTGAAAGCTGTCCCACTATGAAGGAGGAATAACTATGACTCAACAAAAAATTCGTGTTGCGGATATTGCCAAGGATTTCGGTATGACCCCGAAAGAGATTGCCGACCTGCTCGCCGCAAAAGCACAGGTGAATAAAAAGTCTGCCAGCGTGTTGGAGGAAGAAGAGCTCGACCTTATCTTTGAGGTGCTGACCGAGCAGTTTGCACCGGAAAATCTCGATGCGTATTTCGCCACCGCTAATGAACCGAAACCGGAATCCGCCAAAGAGGATAAACCGGCGGAGAAAAAAGAGGAAGCCCCCGCTCCCGCCGCTATGAACGGTATGACGACCGGCAACCAAAAGAAAGCCGACAAACCTGCCTCCCCCGCCGCTCCGAAGGTGCAAAAAGAACGCCGCACGGTTGACACCCGTTCGGCACAGGTGGACATCGGCAAATACGACGAACGCTTTGACCGTATGGCACAAAGCTCGTCCCAGTTCCGTGGCGGCGATGCGGTGAAGAAACAAAAAATCAACCAAAAATCGCAACAGTACAGAAAGCCGCAAAAGGCACGTCGTGAGACCGAGGCCGAGCGGATGAAACGTATTGAACAAGAACGTCAAAAGAAACATATGACCATCAAGGTGGGCGAAACCATCACGGTCGGCGAGCTCGCCAACCGTTTGAAAGCCACCGCCGCCGAGGTTATCAAAAAATTGATGATGCTCGGTATGATGGTGTCGGTCAACGAGGAAATCGACTTTGACACCGCCTTCCTCGTGGCGGAGGAATTCCACGCCCGTGTGGAAAAAGAGGTGGTTGTCACCATCGAGGAACGCATCATCGACGACAGCGACGATGACGAGGGCAACCTTTCGCCCCGTGACCCGGTCGTGGTGGTTATGGGCCACGTTGATCACGGTAAAACCTCTATTCTTGACTACATCCGCAAAAGTAACGTTACCTCCGGTGAGGCGGGCGGTATCACCCAGCACATCGGTGCGTATCGTGCTACCTGCAACGGACAGACCATCACCTTCCTGGACACTCCCGGCCACGCCGCATTTACCTCGATGCGTGCCCGTGGTGCCCAGATTACCGATATCGCCATTTTGGTGGTAGCGGCCGACGACGGTATTATGCCGCAGACGGTTGAGGCGATTAACCACGCCAAAGCCGCCGGTGTGTCGGTTATCGTGGCCATCAACAAAATGGATAAACCGGAAGCCAACCCCGACCGAGTGATGCAACAACTCACCGAGTACGAATTAGTGCCCGAGGAGTGGGGCGGCGACGTCATCTGCGTCCCCGTGTCCGCACATACCGGTATGGGCATTGACCGTTTGCTCGAAATGGTGCTGTTGGTTGCCGAAATGAAAGAGCTGAAAGCCAACCCCGACCGTGCCGCCAAAGGTACCGTCGTGGAAGCCCGTTTGGACAAGGGTCGTGGCCCCATTGCCACTATCTTGGTGCAAAACGGCACCCTCCACTCCGGCGATATTGTGGTAGCCGGTGCGGCGGTGGGTCGTGTTCGTGCTATGGTGGACGAAAACGGCAACAAAATCACCTCTGCCGGCCCGTCTGTCCCGGTGGAAATTATGGGTCTCGACAGTGTGCCCACCTCCGGTGACGTCGTCAACGCCGTTACCGACGAGCATTTGGCACGTGAGCTGGTGGAACAACGCAAACAGATTGCCAAAGAGGAAGAATTCAGCCGTTACAAGAAGGTTACTCTCGAAAACCTCTTCGATCAGCTGAAAGAGGGCGAGATGAAAGAGCTCAAGGTCATTGTCAAAGCCGACGTGCAAGGTTCGGTGGAGGCAGTTACCCAATCGCTTGAAAAAATCGGCGAAGAGGATGTCCGTGTCCGTGTTATTCACGGAGCGGTAGGTGCTGTCAACGAAAGCGATATTATGTTGGCCGATGCCTCTAACGCTATCATTGTCGGCTTTAACGTCCGTCCCGAGCCGCTGGCGGTAGAAGCCGCCGAGCGTGCCGAGGTGGATATGCGGATGTATCGCATCATCTACGACTGTATTGAGGAAATCACCACCGCCATGAAAGGTATGCTGGCACCCAAAACCCGTGAAGTGCTTCACGGTCGTGTGGAGGTTCGTCAGGTCTATCGCATTTCCGGCGTTGGTGCCGTTGCCGGTTGCTACGTGCTGGACGGCAAAATTTGCCGCAACGACTTAATCCGTGTGGTGCGTGACGGCATCATCATCGCCGACGACAAGATGTCCTCCCTCAAACGATTTAAGGACGACCAAAAAGAAGTGATGCAGGGTTACGAATGCGGTGTCAGCCTTGAAAAATTCGCCGACGTCAAGGAAGGCGACATCTACGAATCCTATATCATTGAGGAGTATCGTGACTAAGGCGGACGAACGTCAACCCCATGTTCCCAAAAAGGAGGGATTTCGATGGCAGGATATCGTGTTCATCGACAAAGTGAAGATATTGCACGGGAATTGACCGCCATTTTGCGGACGGTGAAAGATCCCCGTGTACAAGACAGTATGCTGAGCATCGTGCGTGTGGATGTGTCCAACGATTTGTCCTATGCCACGGTGTATGTCAGTGCACTTTCCGGAATGGAAGCCGCCAAAAATGCAGTAGAAGGCTTAAAGTCTGCCGCCGGCTATATGCGTTCCAGCTTGGGCTCTGCCCTTAAACTACGCCATGTGCCGGAGCTGCGTTTTGTGGCGGATGACTCCATCGCCTACAGTGCTCATATCAACGAAACTCTGCAATCTCTTAAAAAGGAGGATGCAACGTGACTAAAATCAATTCGGCGTGTCAGAATATAGAGTTGGCTCGTGCCTGCGATATTTTGAAAGCGGGCGATAACTGGCTCATTCTGACCCATCAATATCCCGACGGCGACACTTTGGGCAGTGCCTACGCTTTGGGTCAAGCCCTGCAACAGATGGGCAAAAAAGTGCGTGTTGTCTGCTCAGACGTCATTCCGGGAAAATATGCGTATATCACCGAGCCCGCCAAGTGGGACGATTTTACCCCCTCCCACTATTGTGCGGTCGATGTGGCGGATCCCCGTTTACTCGGGGAGGAGTTGGAAGCATACGCCATGCTGGTTGAGCTTTGCATCGACCACCACGCCTCCAACACGTATTATGCGGAAAACCTGCTGTATAAAGACTACGCCGCCACCGCTATGCTCATTTATGAAATCATTAAAGAGCTTGGCGTGACGGTTACGCCGGCAATAGCCGAAGCTTTGTATACGGGCATGGCGACAGATACCGGTTGTTTCCGTTACAGCAACACCGACGCTCTGTGCCACCGTATGGCGGCAGATATGCTGGACGTGGGCATCCGTTCGGATTACATCAACCGGGTAATGTTTGACATTAAATCCCGCCGTCGAATGGAGCTGGAGCGTTTGGCACTCGCCTCCATTCGGTATGAGTGGGACGGTCGCTGTGCCCTTATGCCGCTGACGGTGGAGATGTTAAAACAATCCAACGCCCTTGAAAACGATATGGAGGGCCTCTCCTCTATCCCCCGTGAAATTGAGGGAGTTTGGGTGGGTGCCACACTCCGTGAGGTGGACGATAACCGCTTCAAAATCAGCGTGCGAACCGGCTCTAAAGCCAACGCCTGCGACATCTGTATGCTCTTGGGCGGCGGCGGACACGCTGCTGCCGCCGGCTGTACGCTTACGGGCACACTCTCCGACGTGATGGACCGCATTTTGAACGCCGTCAAAACCGCTGTGCCGCACATTGAAGCCGGCGACGGCGACGAATCTCCCGTATGAGTGCTTCGGTGTTAAACGGCGTGTTTTGCCTTGAAAAACCCGCCGAAATGACCTCGTTCCTTTGCTGTGCCGTGATGCGTGGTGTGTTGCACCAAAAGAAAATCGGGCACGGAGGAACCCTTGACCCTATGGCAACCGGTGTGCTTCCCATCTTGTGCGGAAACGCCACCAAGGCGATGGATATTCTGCCCTGCGGCGACAAACGCTATCGGGCGGGATTTCGCCTCGGTTTTACAAGCAACACCCAAGACATTTGGGGGGATGTCACCGAAACCGGTGTCACCAGGTTCCCCTCTGTCACCCTTGTGCAGGCGGCTCTCGCTCCCTTGCAGGGTGACATTATGCAAGTGCCGCCGATGACTTCCGCCCTCAAAAAGGACGGCGTTCGTCTATACGAGTTGGCACGAAAAGGCATTGAAATTGAACGGGAGCCTCGCCCCGTCACCGTCTATGAGCTGACACTTGTAGAGTACAACGAGCAAACGGGCGAGGGAATTTTCGATTGTTTTGTATCCAAAGGCACCTATGTTCGCACCCTCTGCCACGATATGGGACAAGCACTGGGGTGCGGTGCCGTTATGACCTCTCTGTGCCGAACGATGGCGGCAGGCTACACCCTCGCTGATTGTGTGACACTGGAAGAGGCAAAGACGATGACCGAGGACGAAATTCACGCCCATTTGAAACCCACCGAAACCATCTTTGCCCCTTACCCCGCCGTTACGGTCACTCCCGCACAAGCCGTCCGCTTTTCAAACGGCGGAGCCTTGGCCCTCGACCGTCTGCATACCGATGTCACTTCAACGGTGCGAGTAAAAGCACCGGACGGTTCGTTTTTAGGGTTAGGTGTGCCGCAGGACGGCGAACTGAAAGTATCAAAACTCTTCCCCGCTTAGGTGGGGAACGGAAAGGGGAAATCGGCTTTGCAAACCTATTCGCTCACTTCCGTCAACACCCGATTTCCCGCAACACCTCGTGCGGTGGCGTTGGGGCTTTTTGACGGAATGCATATCGGTCACCGTGCCGTCATCTCAAAGGTTTTGGATGCTGACGGGTTGACCGCCACGGTATTGTCCTTTTCGGACGAGAAAACTCTTCCCAAAAACGCCGCTCGACTGCAAACCCTTGCCGACCGATGCGATTGTATCGAGAAAACCGGTGCAGACGAGCTCGTTTTGGCAGATTTTTCTGCCATCTGCACACTTTCCCCCGCCGAGTTCGTAAAAAACGTGCTGAAAGAACAACTGCACGCCGCTCTCGTTTCCTGCGGCGAAAATTTCCGCTTTGGAAGCGGCGGCACCGGCGATGTGGCACTGCTTAAAACACTCTGCGACGCCGAGGGAATTCGGGTTATCGTCGCCGAAACGGTGCTTTGCGATCATGAGCCCGTCAGCTCGTCCCGCATCCGAAACGCTTTAAGCTATGGCGATATTCCCCTCGCCAACCGCTTGCTCGGCCACCCCTTTTCCCTTGGCGGAACGGTGGAGCACGGCGACGGGCGTGGAACCGCACTGGGATTTCCCACCATCAATCTTCCCCTAAAGCCCGGATTCGCCGTGCCGCAACACGGCGTATACCTCTCGACGGTTGAGGTGGACGGCTTCGTCCACTCCGCTTTAACCAACATCGGCGTTCGCCCCACCTTCGAAAATAATGTTCCGCTTTGTGAAACCTCGATTTTCGACTATTCCGGCGACCTTTACGCCAAAGAACTGCGTGTTTCCCTTGTTCGCTTTTTGCGAGAGGAACGCACCTTTTCGTCAGAAAACGACTTAAAACGACAACTGGAAATCGACCGAAAAACCGCAAAAAAACACCTCACCGCAAGCGGCAAGGTGAAAGCGATTTTGTTCGATTTTGACGATACACTGCAAAGCCGTCCGGCGGCATATAAACGCTATGCCGACCGCTTCGTTAAACGGCATTTTCCGACACTGTCTCCCGAAAAGCAGGAGGAACGTGCCGTCGAGATGTGGCATCGCAACGGCGACGGTCACGCTCATATAAACGGCTCAAAGTACATTCCCTATCCCGACTATTTTCAAGAGCTTATTGATTTGTGGCAATGGCAAAATCCGCCGTCTATCGACGAGCTGACCGCCGAATGCCGGCAAGTGTTAGCATCGGAAACCGTGTTGTTTGATGACGCACAAGCCACCCTTGAGCTTTTACGAAAAAAAGGATTGCTTGTTGGTCTGATTACCAACGGATACAGTTCTATGCAAGGCCGAAAGCTGGACATTTCCGGGCTTCGACCGCTGCTCGATTTGTCCGTTGTTTCGGGAGATGAGGGGATTCGCAAGCCCGACCCCGAAATTTTCTGTCGTGCCGCCGCAAGGCTCGGCGTTTCCCCTGCCGATTGTCTCTATGTCGGCGACCATCCCTATTACGATTTGTCCGGGGCAACCGCCGCCGGAATGGGTGTGATATATGTGGATGCGTTTGACCTGCATCTGGCGAAGAATGTCCCCACCGTCACCACCCTTTCGCAAATTCCCGAAATTCTCGATTTATAAGGAGCGTGTACGCTATGCAGATTTCTCCCTCTATCCTTACCTGTGACTACGCAAAAATGGGTGAGGAACTGAAATTCGTTGAGCAATCCGGTGTGGATATGGTTCATCTGGACGTAATGGATGGCGTGTTTGTCCCAAACCTAAGCTTTGGACCGCCGGTAATTAAACGGCTTCGTCCGATTACGAGCATGCCCTTTGACGTACACCTGATGATGCAATATCCCGATCGCCTTATCGATGCCTTTATCGATGCGGGAGCGGATATTGTCAATTTTCATATTGAAAGCGATGCTCCGATCGCCGACACCATTGCCCACATCAAAGAGCGTGGGAAAAAGGCGGCATTAACCGTCAAACCCAACACGCCGGTTGAGGAGGTCTTCCCGTATTTGGACGACTTGGCACTGGTGCTGATTATGACGGTGGAGCCCGGCTTCGGCGGTCAACACTTCATGGCGGATATGCTGCCGAAGGTTGAGGCACTCGTCAAAGAGCGGGAACGCCGTGGGCTTGACTTTGTCATTGAAATCGACGGCGGTGTCAACCGGGATACCGCCAAAGCCTGTGCCGATGCCGGCTGTGATGTTGTGGTGGTGGGAAGTGCGTTTTTCAACGACACCGATGCCGCCGATTTAACCAAGTTCGTTCAATCGCTCTAACGCATCACCCGCAAACACGAGCGACCCGTGCTCCGCAAGGAAAGCGGCAGCGGCTTCGCCGTATTGCACCGAACATTCCCATTGTGAGAGCAACGCCGTTGTCTGTGCCATTCTTGCCGGAGTAGGAATCAATACAAGGCACGGACAACCGTCATATACGTACAAACTGCCGCCGGCAGGACACGTTCCCGCCGCCGCTTTACAGAAAGAAAACAACGCATCTACATCCGAGAACACCACGCAAAGCGGACTGCTGTTATATGTAGCATTTTCCCGCTTGCTCTCCCGTGAAAACAAAAGACAGCACCCGCCCTCAACCGGGAACACCTCGGCAATTATCCCGTCGGCGGGAAGCAGTTCTCCCTCGAATGCATCGGTCAACAAAGCCGATAACAATGCACGGGTACACGGGGAACGCATGGAAAGTCTTTCGAAAGAAAGACCCCAATCCTGCAATTCCTCATCACTTAAAAATACACGGTAACATCCGTTACCTAACCGTTCCCGCTCCATGGCACTCGCCCCCCTCTTTCATTCTATGAGGGCACCGCCGCTTTTGCAAGCGGGAATCGGTGGAAATTCTGTTAAAAGGAGGTGTCGTCTTGTCCGTAACCTATCCGCAATACGCTCTTTCATTCCCCTCGGAAAAAGAGCCTGCCGCCAGTTTACCTACACTGGATTTGTGCCGTATGCCCAAACTGCTGTTGCCTTTGAGGGATAACGGACAACCGCTCACCCCGTTAGTCGGATTATACGACACGGTGAAGCGTGGTCAAATTTTGACCGACGGCGAACACCCGCTGTTTGCTCCCGTCACCGGAGCTATCGCCGAAAACGTCACCCTTCATCATCCTTTGTGGGGGGATACGGAATATCTCGAGCTGGACACCCTTGCCCTCACGGAAGAAGAACCGGCCCCCATCGACGTTTTCACTCTCTCTTCGGACGAAATTTTAGCCGCTTGCCGTGCCGCTCACATTGTAGACGAGCTGGACGGTATGAATTTAGCTGACAAGCTAACCACCTTTACAGAGAGTACCGAGCCGCTTTTGGTTGCCGACGCCGTAGAGGACCAGCCTTACGGCTCTGCCGCTCTTGCCACGTTACGGCAAAACGGTGCTTTGTGTGCCGACGGATTGATGCTTGCCGCCAAAACGATTGGTGCCGGTGACTACCATGTATTGCTTCGGGCAGGCAACGCCGCTTATAAGGAAATTGCCGCCATTCTCCCCAAGGGTCGCCTTGTGCGTGACCACCGTGACACCTATCCTCACAAGGTTGAGAAAAAAGGGCGTCCCATCGCCCGCATCGGCGTGCAGGCGTGCCTTGCTCTTTACCGTGCGTGTGCTTTTTCCGAACCGCAGGGCTTCGCCACCGTCACCGTCGCCGGCGACGCCGTCTCTCTTCCCGCCAACGTGCGAGTGCCGTTCGGCACCCCTTTGTCGGAGGTATTCTCGCTGTGCGGTCTCATTGACGAGCCCGCCTACTATGTTATCGGTGACAGCTTCACCGGCATTGCCGTAAGCGAGGACACCTTTCCCATTTTATCCGGTACCACCTGCGTACTGGCATTCAAAGGCGGAAAATCGCCCGCTATTCACGCTTGCATCGGTTGCGGTCGCTGTGCCGCCGTATGCCATAAACACCTGCTGCCTTATGAGATTGCACGGCGGGTGGAAAATTTGCAATTTTCGAAACTTCCCGCTTTGTCGGTAACAGATTGCGACGGCTGTAACGCCTGCTCGGTTGTCTGCCCCGCCAACCGCCCCGTGTCCGAACGAGTAAAGCAAGGCATCGAGGAAAGCGGACGGGTATTGCTGAATTGGGGGGTGCATCACTATGAATAATTCGCTCAAAGCCCCCTTCTCCCAAAACGAGGCAAAAGTTTTTTCCCTTTCCGTTGACGTCATATTGGCACTGCTTCCCGCTGTGATTTTCGGCTGTGTTTTGTTTGGAATGCGTGTACTTCTCGTGTGCGGCACTGCGGTATTCAGTGCGGTTCTCTTTGAACTCATCGGCGGGTGGATTGCTCGTCGCCGCACAACGCTCTCTGACGGCACCGCCGTCGTAACGGGACTTATTGTTTCTCTGTTACTGCCGGCATCTGTCCCCTTGTTTGTGCCCGTAATCGCCACCGCCTTTGCTGTGTGTATTGTGAAGCTTCCTTTCGGCGGAAGCGGTCACAACCTCTTTAACCCCGCCGCCGCCGGACTTGCGTTTGTCACCGAATGTTTTTCAAAACACGTTTTCTCCTATCCGGCTCGAGAGGCGGTTATTCCGTTTACCGTTTGGAATCCGAACGTCAACGTAGCGGCCTCTCCCGCAGGATTACTCAAAACCGGCGGAAGCACCTCGTTTTCGTGGGTGGATTTGCTGATTGGTCAAGTCACCGGCCCTATCGGTGCCGTTGCTATTTTGATTATTTGTGCCGGTGCAGTGTATCTGTTTATACGTCGCAGTGCCGCTCCCTTGCTCACGCTCTCGTGCCTCGCCACCTGTGCTGTGGCGGCGGCACTTTTCCCCCGAGCAACCGATATCACCTGGTATCAAAGCGTTCTTGTAGAGCTTTGCTCCGGATACCTCGTATTTGGTGCGGTGTTTATGCTCAATGACCCGGTCACCTCTCCCCGTCACCCGTTAGCTCACGTCATTTTCGGTGTAATGGTGGGAGCCCTTACAATGATTATGCGTCACATCGGCCAGTTTGAGGAGGGCTTCTGCTTTGCTCTGCTTCTTTGCAACGCCTGTTCCGGTGCGGTGGACCGATTTGCATGGCATTTACTGCGTCCCCGCCGTCAGAGACGAAAGGAGCGTGAGGCAGAATGAAACATCGTTCCCGAAAACACTATCGCTCGCTGTTTGTGAATCGAGCATTCAAGAGCAACCTCGTGCTGGTGGAGGGCGTTGGCCTTTGCCCGCTTATCGGCGGTGCTACCACCTTAAAAACCAGCGTAACCATGTTCGTTTGCACCACCGTCACGCTGATTATCACCAGCCTTTTTATGCTGGCTGTCGGCAAAAAGTTGCCGTCCTTACTGCGTATTCCGATCCACACGTTATGTGCCTCGGCACTTCTGTGCGGTGAAGCCTATCTCATCAACACCACCGTTTCCACCGAAATATACGCTTCACTGTACCTGTTCTTACCGCTTTTGGCGGTGACGACGCTGTTCGCCTATCATGGCGACAATGCGGTCAGCGATTTTGATGCCCGTGCCGGATTTTTGGATGCCTTTGCCTCCTCGCTCGGGTTTGGATTTGTGCTGTGTCTGGTCGGTGCTCTGCGGGAAATCGCCGCCAAACGGACGCTGTGGGATATTCCCCTGCCCCTTTCCATCGACTTGCCCCAAGCATCGCTCCCCTTTGCCGCTTTTATTCTGTTAGGGCTTTTGGCGGCACTGTTACAGCGAGGCAACCACCTGGCAAATAAAACATCCGTTTTATCGAACGAGGGAGGTGTCGACAATGGCAATCACTAATGCCCATCAAGCACTTTTGTTGTTTTTCGCCTCTGCCTTCACCCAAAACCTCGTGCTTACCACCGGCATCGGCTCCGCTTTGACCGTTCGTGTAACCCGACGCCCTGAAAACCGGGTTGTATTCGCCTTGTGTCTCCTGCTGTTTTCCATACTGACCACCTTGTCCTTTCACCCGATAGACCCGCTGCTTCCCGGCAACACCAACGCAGAATTCGTTCGGCCTTTGGTGATTGTGGCGTTGTCGGCGGTGTGGTATCTTTTGATTTCCCTCCTCTTTAAGTGGGTTTTGCCCCGTGTGTATGAGGGGGTTCGGGCGATGCTCCCCTTTGCCGCCATCAACACCGTCGTCACCGGCATTACCTTGATTGCTCCCCACCAATTCGGTGGCAGTCTGCTCCTCGATGTGGCTCTTGCCGCAGGCGGTGCGGTGGGATTTTTCCTCGTCTATCTCCTTTTTTACGAGGGAATTGACCGTATGCAACACAGCGAAATGCCCCACGCCTTTGCAGGACTTCCCGCCCAGTTCCTTTATCTCGGCATTTTAGCCTTGGCACTGTGCGGATTTGGCGGCGACATTTCCTTTATTTAACGCCCTTGTGTATTTCGCTTATTTATTGAGTTTTTAACTCTCTTGCATATCTTATTTACGTAGATTACTTGTTAACGTCTAAAAGGAGGCGTTCATCTTGGCTCGAAGAAGAAAAATCCGTCGCAACCGTCACAGCTTTTCCCGGCGGCGTCGGTTCCATATCCCGTGGAAGCCCATCGGCGGAGTCGTTTTGCTGGTGGCACTGTGCGGGCTCGGGGTGTTGACCGCCAAATGGCTGGGCACCACCTTATCCCACAAAAAGCCGGCAACGGAAACCTCAGTTGTCAGCGAAGTTTCTGTGCCCACCTCCACCACCATCGCCGTTACGACAACCGCCGCACCCACCACGCCGCAAATCCCCTCTCTTTCGGAGGCTCACGCATTCTATATGACCTCGGCGGCATTGATGAACAAGGACACCCGTGAGACGCAGGTAAAGAACGCCGTTAAAGCGGGTCTTAACGCTGTGGTATTCGACCTGAAAGATGCCATCGGTACCGTGAGCTATGCCTCCGCAACAGCGGGAGCAAAAAAAGCGGCGTGCATTTCCAAAACCGCCTTGTCCATAGCGGACCTCAAAGCGTTTTCCGCTTTCTGCGAAAAGCAGGGAGTGTGTGCCATTCCCCGTCTTTGCTGTTTTGAGGACCCCACCGCCGCATACGAAATAGACGATGCTCGTGTGCTGTATTCCGGCGATGCCTCGTTTATCTGGCTGGACAACACCAAATCCCGTGGCGGCAAGCCGTGGCTCAACCCCTATGCTCCGGAGGCACACGCCTATATCCAAGGCTATGTCAACGAGCTTGTGGGCATCGGCTTTAAGAATGTTATGCTCACCGGCGTCCAGTTCCCTTACCAAACCTACGCCGCCTCTTTTGGCTCGACAAAATTCTCCAATCTGTCTAAACTGGATGTGTTGTCGAAGTTTGTGACCGACACAAAATCCGCCGCCAAAAAAGTGAACGCCGATGCCAAAATCCTGGTATGCGTTCCGGCACTTGCCACCTTTAGCGACAGCACAGCCGTCTATGGCGGCAACCCGTTAAACTTCGGAGCGGATGCTATTGCCCCTCTTGTTTTCCCGGATTCGCTGGGAGACGTGCTGACGGTCGGCAAAGAAACGTTACGCCATCCGGAAAGCGACCCGCAAAAAGCCGTGGAGCTTACGCTGAAACAAACCGCCCTTCGAGTGAAGCTTATTGACAAAGCAAAACAGCCGTTGCTTCTTCCGTTTGTGCAAGCGTACGATATGCCCGACGAAACCATAGCCAACGAGCTTCACGCTCTGCGTGCCCAAGGTGGAAAAGACGCCGCCTTTGTATTATACAATCCCGACGGCAAATACACGATGAAATCCTACTGATTGTTTCATAAGAAAGGACGTGACTTCTATGACGGAAGTGAACACTCCCGAAACCGTAAAAGCCCCTCGCAAACGCTGGCATAAAACGCTGTGGATTCTCCTGACCGTTTTATCTGCCGCCGGCATCTGCGTGGTGCAATTCCTCCCAACTTCTGCCCACACGGCGTTGATTGCCTCCGGCGAAAGTCTTATGTACACCATTGTCAAACTGCTTATCGGCGACATGGTGGATTTGTTCGGCGGCAAATGGATGCTGTTTTTCCTCTACGCCGGCGTGCTGGCAATTCCCACTTGGTTTGCATGGCTTGCGGCTTGTGAACGCCGAGAAGAGGGTGTCAAAGCCCTTCTTCCTGCCGTTTACGTAGGCGGGCTTTTGTCCGTACTGGGGTCACTGTTGCCAATGATACAAGGAAACGACTTTGACATAATCGCTCTGCTCTTTATGTTGGGCGGCGTAGTCGGAATGGCACTGGTTTTATTCGTGTGCGTAGTCGTCTCTCGGGAGATTGTGGACTATTTCATCTTCGGCGTATTCGCCACCATTGCGAACCTCGTCACCTTTAACGTATGTGACCTGTGGCTGCATATGCCTACCTGGCTGTCCACAACAATCGCCTGGTTCGCCGCCGTCATCTTTGCATATTTTACCAACAAAGTGTTCGTCTTTCACAGCAAAACCACCGGTTTCAAGGAGTTGGCACGTGAAGCGGGTATGTTTTTCGGTGCCCGTGCTCTCACCTACCTTATCGACCTGTTCGGTATGATTTTGCTCGTGGATATCCTCCACGTCTCCGGCGGTATTTCCAAAATCCTGTGCAACATCATCGTGCTGATTCTCAACTACGTCTTTTCGAAACTCTTTATCTTCAACAAAGGTGTCGCCGATCAGCCGAAAGAATAAAATGGCATAGAAAAAGAGCCGTGCTTTGCACGGCTCTTTTTTATTTGTTTTTTACGACAATTTACCGGCAAGGGCACGAGTGAGCCAAATCTCACCGAGCTCCATGGCATTGTAAAGGCCGGTTTTTTCGCTTGTTTTGATGATGCGGTTTCTCATATTGATGTTCGGGTCGGTGGCAATCACCTGAACCGAGACCTTATCCGCCACCGTCATTCCGTTCTTCTCGGTTTTGGATTTGATTTGCAACATCACCACGTATTCCTCGTTCATCTTGCCGTAATACAGCGTATCGCCCGAGCGAACGAGCGGACGCCCTTTATACAGCAAAAACGGAGATTTTTCCGCCGCCGGTTTTTTGGCGGGGGCTTTTTTCGCCGGTTCTTTTTTTGCCGCCGATTCTTTCTTGGCGGCAGTATCTTTTTTCGCCGGTTCTTTTTTCGCCACCGGTTCTTTCTTGGCGGCGGTTTCTTTCTTTTCAGCCATCACAAGTTCCTCCTATCACTGTTACCGATACAGTATACCATAAGTTTCGGTCGGTGTAAAGGGGTTTTACAAAACCTCTTTTTGGATTTCTTCCTCAGTTTCCAACGCATCGTTCTCGCACGCCGTCTCGTCAACCGTTACTTTCTTTTTGCGGGGTTTCGGTTCGGGAAGCTTTCCCCAAAACAACACATAAAAGACAAACGCCACGATTCCGCACGCCGATGCCACCGCTCCGCCGGCAAGACCCGGCGTTTTATAGGTAAACACAACGTCGGACTCACCCGCCGGACACAACACCGCCATAAAGCCGGCATCCGCTTTCAAAATCTCCGCTTCGTGTCCGTTGACCGTTGCCGACCAGCCTTTTTCAAACGGCACGCTGAAAAACAAATAGTTCGGCTCGTTTTGGGTGATAGAAGCGGAAAAGCCCTTCTTATCGGTGGCGAAGTTTTGCGACGCACCGGCTCGACGGTTTTGACAATCGACCACAAACCAATCGTAAGAAAACGTTTGGCTTCCCACGTCTAAGTGGTGTAAATACGACGATACCTCGCCCTCTTTTTCATCCTCCACCACCAAAGCACGAAGCAACAACAGTTCTCTGTTCTCGTTGGTAAGCGTTTCATATTCCGAACGGGTTACATAGTTTTGATAGGTAAAGCCCATCGGAACATAGTTTTGGTTTTCATAAACAAAGAAGCCGTTGGTGGTATCTACATAGGAATAGCCGGGCATTTTTGTTGTAGAGGAGGAATCCGCAAAATATTTGCTGGACGCCTTTTCGTATTTCGGCTCCTCTTTGTTAGAGTAGTCTACCACGTAACGCACCGAGGTCAGCGACCGCAACGCATAATGGCTGGTATCCGGGCGGCTTCCAACCGAACGCTGGATACCGATAGTGCCGTAAAACTCTTGGACAGAGCCGGGCACAATGCTGTGGAACGCATTGATACACGGACGCTCCCAGTAAATTCCTAAGTTGTCGATGCAATCGGGTGAATCCAATCGCACAAACTCATTGGTTTCGTCCGTAGGCAAATGCACCTTGTCAATCCCCTCAATGGCCCGTTCGACCACAAATTCCGGCACGTATACGGATACGCCGTGTCCTTGTCCGAGCATCATCCAGCTGTACCCAAGGCATACCACCGACAAAGCCAAAGCGGTCCAACGGAAAAAGAATTCCTTTGACCGTTTACGCATAAAGAGCAACACCGCCAATGCCGCAAGTCCGGTAAGGGCGACAACGACATACGCCCAAAACAACTCCGGAGTATTCTCACGGCCAAACACGTAGTTGCCGTCCTCCGGCTTCCAGTTGTTGGGAATGACGCCGATAATCAAGGTGAAGAATACAATCACGCCGGCACTCCACCCAAAAGCACGACCCCACCGCACGTCGGTAGGAAGTCCGTCCTCCCGAGGCTCGGAATCCTCTAATACCTTCACGGTGGCGACAATCAGCATGAGCGTAAACATATAGAACCAGCGGGCATAGTATTGGGAGTTAAACAGCTGGAACATGGCGTTGAAAAACGGGATAATCGCACACACCGACAACACAATCAGCAAACGGTGCAGCCAATCCTTGTGGGAGGTGTACTGAAAATACGCAATCGCACCGGTGGCTCCCACCATAGGAAGCCAGGCAGACATCGACGACCATTTGTTGTCCGCATCGGGGAAAAAGTTGGGTCTTGCCGGAATATCCGGCGGGAAAAAGAAGCTGTGAATAATATCCCACAACCGCTGAGGCTGTGTATAATACAAAGCGTTCCACCCCGCCACCAAATTTCCGGTACGGTTATTTTGGATAACCGCAAAAAATGACGGAAGCAGGAAAATTCCCGCCGCACAAGTACCGATAGCGGCTTCCAAAAACACACCCGCCACTTTTTTGGCATTTAACTGCCATTCTCCCGACCAGGCACGAATACCGAAATAGAGAAGCAAGAAAATCGCCTGACCGATAAAGAAGTAGTAGTTGTTGAGTGCCGACAGGAAAATAAACAGACCGAACATTCCGTGCTTTCCGTCTTTGAGATGACGCTCAAGCCCTAACAGAATAAACGGCAGATAGACCATCGCCTCGTGAAAATGGTTGAAAAAGATATTGTAAATCGAAAAGCCGGAAAACGCATAGAACATGGCACCAAGCACTGCATATTCGCTTTTCACAAAACGTCTGAGGTAGAGATAGGCTCCCAACGCCATACACGCCATTTTGAGGATAAGAAGCGGTGCCATCATATACGGCACGGCGGCAGAGGGAAACGGAATGGTTAGCCAGAAAAACGGGCTTCCGAGGAGATAAAAGCTGTACGAGCCGATAAAGTTTACGCCCAAATCGGTATTCCAGTTAAAGCCCCATTCGCCTGCACGCACCGCATCATGTGCCAGACGGTAAAAGGAAATCTGTTGGGCGTTAAAATCACCGTAGTAGGTAAAGTAGCCGTGGGTCGTTAAAATAAAGGGCAAAAACATGACAAGTGCCAAAACGAACACAAGTCCGAATGCCAAAAGAGCATACCTATCTTTCGGAAAAAAGCGGCGAAGTCGTTTCGTTTTTTCCACGGTATTCCCTCCTCTTTTTCATTGATTTCCGTAGAGCAACTATGGGTATAGTATATCCCATTTATAGGAAAAAGTAAAGGCTTTCTTTTTGTAAATGCCCTAAAGAAAGCACCAAAGCCTCGCAAGGAATACCCACCTTACGAGGCTATGACCGATAGCGATGTTTATATTTCGATTTTTCCCAAATCTTCCAGTGCCCGTTCGGCAAGGGCGGCATACCGCTCCCGTTTATCACGGATGTGCTCGGAAAGCGGCGGAATAACGCCAAAATTGGCTCCCATCGGCTGAAAGTCCTTGTTTTCCGTGGCAATATACGCAAACAAAGCTCCCATCATGGTGGTCGAGGGCAAGGTTACAAGCGGCTCTCCTTTGAGCGTTTTTACCGCATTGATTCCCGCCAAAATGCCGGATGCCGCCGACTCCATATAGCCTTCCACGCCGGTCATCTGTCCCGCAAAAAAGAGCGTGGGACGTGCCCGAAACGCAAAGGTGGCATCAAGCAATTTCGGCGAATTGAGAAAAGTATTGCGGTGCATGACACCATACCGCATAAACTCGGCATTTTTCAAAGCGGGAATCATCCCGAAAACCCGTTTTTGCTCGGGAAATTTCAGGTTGGTTTGAAATCCCACCAAATTATATAGCGTACGCTCCCGGTTTTCGGCACGCAGCTGCACCACCGCCCACGGGCGATGGCCGGTGCGAGGGTCACGCAATCCCACCGGCTTCATCGGACCGAAACGAATGGAATCGCTCCCCCGCTTTGCGAGCACCTCAATCGGCATACATCCCTCATACACCGACGGATCCGCTTTGTCAAAGCCGTGTACCGGTGCAACCTCCGCCTCGACAAGTGCTTTATGAAACACCTCGTATTCCTCTTTGTTGAGCGGGCAATTAAGATAATCGCCCTGTGTGGCTTCGTCGGCATTTTTGCCGTAACGGGACGCACAAAACGATTGCTCCGGGTCGACACTTTCGGCGGTAACAATCGGGGCAGCAGCATCGTAAAAATGCAAGCCCTCACCTTTGCACAGCCGTTCAATATCGGCGGCAAGCGTATCCGAGGTCAGCGGTCCGGATGCCACGACAACCACGCCGTCCTCGGGGATTTTTTCTATTTCCTTGCGACAAACGGTAATCAGCGGGTGATGCTCTATCGTTTTCGTAATCTCTCTCGAAAACACATCCCGATCCACCGCAAGGGCACCGCCCGCCGCCACCGACGACACATCCGCCGCTTGTAAGCAGACCGAGCCAAGCCGCCGCATTTCCTCTTTTAAGAGGCCGGCGGCACTGTCGATGCGACGTGCCTTTAACGAGTTTGAGCACACGAGCTCCGCCAAAAGCTCCGTCTTGTGTGCCGGACTGCGGCGGGTCGGTTTCATTTCATATAACGTGACGGGAACGCCACGCTGTGCCGCCGCATACGCCGCCTCACACCCGGCAAGTCCTCCGCCGATAACCACGATACCCTCGTGCATATTGCTCACTCCTCGTTAAGAAAAAAGGCGGTCTGCCCGCCTTTTTCAAAATTTCGTATAATAGGCAACCACCGTTTCCGTCTCGCCGGTAACGGCGTTGATGCCTTGTATCACCGCACCGTTTAGGCTCATCAGCTCACTGCATTCTGCGGTCTCAAGGTCGCAGCGAAACACCTCTTTGGCATCACACATCACAACGATGACCCCGTTTTTCACGTTCACGGCACCGTTTTTGCCCAAAATAATTTCCACAGGACTGCCGTTTTCGTCCAGCTGACGACGGGCGGCATAGCGAATGGCACGCCCATTCAGCTTTTGCTGTAATTCGTTTGCCGCCGCCTGTTCACGGCGGCGTGAAAAGAATCCCATACCGCACTCCTTACTCGGCATACACGGAGGTGATACCGAAATATTCCTCAAAGCAAAGCCCGCTGTCAGTGATTTTCCGTGCCAGCTCCTCGCCCACATAACGAATGTGCCACGGTTCATACATATAGCCGGTTTCCTCCTCTTTCCCCTGCGGATAGCGGAGGATAAAGCCATATTCCGCCCCATGCTCCACCACCCATTTTCCTTCGGGGGTTTCGCCAAACGCCTCATTCACCGTATTTAGGTCAATCGCAAGGCCGGTGTGGTGTTCTGACGAGCCGGGACGAGCGGAATAACTGTCGGCGGCCTGTTCGCCGTCCGCAGCGGCATACGTTTCGTACAGCTTCTCTTGGGTTGCATAATCCCGATAGCCGGACGCCACCCACAACACCACGCCCTCATCATAGGCTTGAGATGCCATTTTCAAAAACGCCTCATAACAGGTGGCATCCAACTGCATATTGTTGCCGATATCCACCAAATTGGCGGGAACGTAAGACACGGACACGCCGTAGGTTTTGTTGACCACCGGCACACCGCTTACAAGGGTAACTCCGTCCGCTTCTTCCACAAGCGAGTTTTCCGGTGTCGACACAAAGGAGGACTCCTCATTGGTATCGGACACGGCAACATCAAATGACGGATTTGTCGTCTCACTTTCCGCCTTGCTCATTATGGCCGAAGCTTCCGTTTTTTCGGTGGATGTATGGCATCCACGTGCCAACAAAAGCACCGCCAAAAGCAACACAGCCAGTAATATCAACAAGGTTATAAAATTTTGTTTACGCCGACGGCGACGGGAAGCCGCCCGAGCGGCACGGCGTTGTTTGGGGGTTTTCGCTGCCATCATCCTGCCTCTTTTCCGGTTTTATGCACGGGTTGCCGATGCGTTTTCGCCCTTTTCCCTCACAATCATTCGTACCGGAGTTCCCTCTAACCCGAAGGTTTCACGAATACGATTTTCAATATACCGTTGATAGGAATAGTGGAACAAATCCGCTCGATTCACAAAACATACAAACGTAGGCGGCTTGGTAGATGCCTGGGTCATATAGTAAATGCGAAGCCGTCTGCCCTTGTCCGTGGGCGGTTGCACACGGGCGGTGGCATCCGCCAACACATCGTTAAGCATACCGGTGGAAATACGCATCGTGTTTTGCTCACGCACGTATTGGATAAGCTCAAACAGACGGTCCAATCGCTGACCCGTTTTGGCGGAGATAAAAATAAACGGGGCATACGACATAAAGCTGAAATCGTTTTCCAGCTTTTTACGCATCTGGTCCATCGTATGGGTGTCCTTTTCCACAGCATCCCATTTATTAACGGCGATAATACACGCCTTGCCCGCTTCGTGGGCAAGACCCGCCACCTTACTGTCCTGCTCGGTGAATCCCTCGACGCCGTCAATCATAATCACGCACACGTCCGCACGTTCAATCGCCATTTGGGCACGGAGAATACTGTATTTTTCCACATCGGAATCCACCTTGCTTTGGCGGCGGAGTCCGGCGGTATCAATAAAGATAAAATCGCCGTGTTCATTGGAAACGGGCGTGTCCAAGGCATCCCTCGTGGTGCCCGCCATATCCGACACAATACTGCGGTCAAAGCCCACAATTTTGTTGACAAGAGAGCTCTTTCCGGCGTTGGGCTTTCCAATTACCGCCACACGAATGGGTTCATCCTCTCCCTCGGTTTCCTCCTTTTCCAAAGGAAAATGAGCAATAACCGCATCCAGCAAGTCGCCGGTGCCGTGACCGTGAACGGACGAGACCGCAATGGGGTCACCTAACCCCAAATTATAAAATTCATAAAATTCCGGTATGGGAGACCCGATGGTATCGCATTTGTTGACACAAAGCACCACCGGTTTCCCGCTTTTTTGAAGCATCGACGCCACATCGGCATCGTTGGCGGTGACACCGGCACGCACATCGGTTACCAGCACGATGACATCCGCCTGTTCAATCGCCAACTGAGCTTGCTCCCGCATTTTCGACAACATCATATCGTCGGTGCGAGGCTCGATACCGCCGGTATCGGCAAGCAAAAAGCTTCTGCCTCCCCATTCGCAGGAGGCAAAAATGCGGTCACGAGTAACACCCGGCGTATCTTTTACAATCGCCAGGCGTTGACCGATAAGTTTATTGAACAACGTGGATTTTCCCACGTTGGGGCGGCCAACCACCGCCACAATGGGCTTCGCCATAGGGTCGCCCTCCTTTCTCATAATTACGACAAAAGTGCCGCCACAAAATCCTCACCGGATCCGTCGGTAACCCGAACGCTCGCCGAAAGGGCGGCTTTTACGTCCTCCACCGACACATCATCTAAAAACAAATCTCCCTCGTGCCGCAACATAGAGGCGGGAAGCAGCACCTGCTCGGGACAAGTATCTTTTAACTGGGCAATCAAGTCGCCGCCGGTCACCAAGCCGGATACCGTAATGCTCTCGCCGAAAAAGTCGTTGCGGATAGGAATAACCTTAGCATCCAACGAGGGGAATTTTGCTTTTACCTCCGCCACACATTCGGCAATCAGCGGGGCGGCAAGCGTCCCGGTTGCAATGGTTTTTTTAGCGGTCGGAGCCCCATCGCTTCGTGCGTTTAGTGCTTCACGCACCTCGCTTTTGAAAAGGGCACTCATACCGACGCCGTTTTCCAGTTGATGAAGCTCACCGTACTTCTCAAGAGCGGGCAACGGACGATTCGCCAAAGAATACCACTCGTCCGACGCATAAAACAGCCGGTCGCCGCATTCTTTTTCCAGTCGATCGGCAACTTTTTCAATGCGGTCGATGGTATCCGCCGCCTCCTCGGGGGTAAACAGCCGTAAAGGGGTTAGCCCTTCTCTATGCTTCGTAAGTCCCACCGGCACCGCCGCCACACTTTGGAGAGCGGAGCGGTACGCAAGCAAGTCCTCAAGCGTGCGTGAAAGGCTCTCTTTGTCATTGTATCCGGGCACAAGCACCAACTGCACGTTGATGGAAAGTCCTGCATCCGCAAAGCGACGTAAAGTGGAAAGACTTTCCCCCGCAAATCGGTTATTCATCATCCGACAACGCAGGTCGGGATCTGTGGTGTGTACCGAAACGTTCACCGGGCTGATATGCATCGCAATTATCCGCTCAATTTCGTGCTCAGTAAGGTTCGTCAGAGTGATATAATTACCAAACAAAAAGGACAAGCGGCTGTCATCATCCTTAAAATACAGCGTTTCCCGCATTCCCTTTGGTAATTGGTCAATAAAACAAAACACGCAGTTGTTACGGCAGGAACGTTGCTTATCCATTAAATAAGTATCAAAGGTAAGCCCCAGTTCCTCTCCCTCACGAAGGTGTACCTTGACGGTACGCTCTTTTTTAGGAGTTTTTAACTGGAGAGTCAGACGCTCCTCGGTTACGTAGAACCGATAATCCAGCACGTCTGCCATTTCGTGTCCGTTGATAGAAAGCAGCTCATCGCCGGCATGTATTCTCTTTTTTGCCGCCGGGCTGTGTGGCAAAACGCCCGAAATCAAAACAGACACAAAATCCCCTCCCTGCGTAATCATTCTAAAAAGAAAGGGAGGAATATATAACATACTCCTCCCCGTTTCGTATGGATCTTATTTCTCCTCGATTTTGACAACCTGCTTGCCGTTGTAATAACCACAGCTGGGGCAGAGTCGATGCGTGCGTTTGTATTCGCCGCAGTTCGGGCATTTCATCAGAGCCGGAGCATCCATCTTCCACACGTTATTGCGACGTTTATCGCGTCTTGCTTTCGAGCTTTTTCTCGCCGGTACCGCCATGTCAGCACCTCCTTGTAGGATTTTGCCATATATCTGTTGGTCAACTGAGGCAATCCGCCAAAGCCGCCAAACGCGGGTCAATCGATTTGCCGGAGCACCCGCACTGCCCCTCATTGAGGTTTTGCCCGCAAGAGGGACACAATCCTCGACAATCCTTGCGACACAGAGTTTTGGTCGGCAATTCCATCCAAATCTCCGCTTTTACCAGGTCGTCAAGATCCAGCATAAACTGGTCCACAACGACGAGGTCGTCGCTCTCGTTTTCGGTTGAGGTCACCAATACACGCTCAATGGAAAAGGAGCTTTCGTAGGTGGTGGGAGCTAAGCAGCGGTCGCATTCGCCATCCATCCGATAAGAAATATCGGCACGAAGCAACACGACGCTTCCCGCACCATCCACCGTTCCGGACACCAAAACCGGCTCCTTGAACGGGCAACTGCCTTGAAATTCAAAGTCGGTAAAATCCAACTTGTCCGAAATCGGCAGATGCGGTGCGACACCCGTAAACACGGAACGCACGTCCCATTTCATACGCTCAGCCCTCCTTTTTCCGTAGGCCAACGCATAATGGCTCTCAAACACGGAGAATATTATATACTATATTTTATAGGTTTGTCAACACTTATTTTACTTTTTGGTGATTTTTTTACGGGGTTTCCACCCGTGCGGGAGAACCGTTTCGCAACACCGCCGTAAAATCCTCGATGGTGTGGACTTTTCCGGGCAGGAAAACCCCGCCACGTGCCAAATCCTCCCATTCGTGGAAATCCGAACCAGACAGCATAAGAAGCCCGTTTTCCCGGGCATACACCTTCGCAATCTCGTTGCGGGACTGATGGCGTGGATTGCCGTTATATACCTCGATACCGTCCAGCAGTGCCGGGTCAAGCCTCGTTAAATGCGGACGGAACGGGTGAGCTTGAAACAGCATCCATCCCCGCTCACGGACAAGAGCGGAAAACGCCCTTGGCGATAAATCCGAAAGCGTTGGCAACGCCAAAATATCCTGCTCGGAAAACCCGTACACAAGATAGTCGTTGGCAGAATCCCGACAACGCCACTCCATACCGAGAAGCACCGTAAGGCCTATGCGGTCGCCCTCCACCTTTGCGGTACGATAGCCTCGAAGCCACGCCTCGGCCTTTTCCTCAAAAGAGCCGGAGAGCCCGTCAAAAAAGCCATAAAAGTAATGGTCGGTAACCACGATGCCGTCGTAGCCTTGTTCCTTATAGGCACGAACGCCCTCTATCGCAGGCACCGAGCCGCAAATGCTGG
Source organism: Acutalibacteraceae bacterium (assembly GCA_045598965.1). Lineage (GTDB taxonomy): Bacteria > Bacillota > Clostridia > Oscillospirales > Acutalibacteraceae > RGIG426. The sequence continues at coordinate 22,064 of JAZRVH010000007.1, read as the reverse complement.
TTTCGGTGGTGTGAAAGTGCGTTTCAAACAAACTACGCACCCTTATGCCTCCCCGCTTTCCACTTTGCGAACACGGACAAACGGCGTATGCTGGTCATCTTGTCCGGCGGGATTATCACGGATACACTCCGCCAAAAATTCGTCGGAATACTTTTCCAGCGACGGGGATTTGCCGAGGATTTCCACATTCAGGTCATTCGCATCCACAATCGTGGTTGCCACGCCGGTAGCTTCCTCAATCTGTTTGCAAACGCCGTTCGGGTCTTTCGGCAACAACACCGCCAGCGTGTGATAAATTTCAAAGGACGAGTGGCTGTAAAAGCCGTCAATACCGGCGACCTCCTGCCCCACAATTTCGTAAAACACGCCTCGTTTGCCAAACAACCGTGCCACGGCATGGCAGACGCACGCCCACAAAATCAGCGGCAAACCTTTCATATCAATGGCGAGCTGCAATTTATACGGCTCGTCCATAGCGATACCGTGATTGTTGCTGGTGGCAAATTTCGAAAGGAACTTTGCCCAAAAGCCGACTTTAACGTCCTTCATCTCGACGGTGTTATCCTGGCACATCGACACGATTTTTTCGGAAACGGTGACAAAGTCACCCTCCTTGCACACCGGCACAAGATAGCGGCGTACCACCGCTTCGTAATCCTCGCCCCGCTCAATAAAGTGGGTTTGGATGGCGGCACGGTCGTATAAAGCTCCCTCTACCTCACGGACACCGGACGGAAAAAGGCTGACATCGCCCTCCTTTACGGGGAGGACGACATCAGCGGGCTTTTCTGACGGTTCCACAGCGGCATTCACCGCAGTATTCTCAGTCATACAAATACTTCCTTGCTGTTTATGTATTACAGCTCTTCCACGTAGCCGTGAACTTTCTCCGGGATTTCCTCTTTGTCCGCCGAAATGGAGAGAACCATTTTCGCCGAAACCTTGTCACCCAGCTTCGCTAATTTTTCAATGAAATCGCCGAACGCATCCATATCGCCGCCGCCGATTTTCAAAGTCTGATCGACAAACACGTCCGTGATGTCGTAGTTGCCGGCAAACAGACCGGCGATAAAGCCGTAAAGGCTGCCAAAGTCGGCAATGCCATACTCCTCAGCAACCGCCAAACGGGTTTGGTGGTTAAGGTTAAAGGTCAGGGTTTCGCCTTTCTCGATAAATACGACATTGCCTTTCGAGGCGACGGTCGCATCCTCGCACATTGCGACGAGGCGTTTGGTTTTGCCGGAGCCCTTTTTACCCAGAATTAACGTAATCATAGTTTTTCCTCCTACACTTTTGGTTATCTGCAAACCGCCCGAGGGCGGATTCTGCCATTTTTTAACACACCGGGATCAACGTAAACGACGCTCTAAATCACGGCGTCTTGCCTCAAAGCCCGGACGACCGAGCAAGGCGAACATATTGCGTTTGTACCCCTCTACACCCGGCTGGTTAAAGGGGTTGATGCCCAACATATATGCGGAAATCGCACAGGCCTTCTCGAAGAAATAGAAGAGATAGCCGAGATGGTCCTCCGTGGCGGCGGGAACGGTGAGCAACAAGCTCGGAGTGCCGCCGTCCATGTGGGAGAGAAGTGCGGACATCAGGGCAATACGGTTGACATCGTGAATCGTTTTGCCGGAGAGGTAGTTTAAACTGTCGAAGTTGTCGGCGGCAAACTCCACTCCGAGCAGGTTGGCGGGTCGGTCAAACATAACCGCCGTCTCAAACAAAAGCGGGGTTCCCTGTTGAATGAACTGTCCGATAGAGTGCAAATCCGTAGTGAAAATAGCGGTGGTCGGGAACAAGCCCTTTCCGTTCTTGCCCTCACTTTCGGCAAACAACTGTTTCCACCATTCGCCGAGCTGAACGCAACGAGGCTCACCGCTGACAAGCAGCTCAACCGAACGCCCCTTTTGCATCAAGAGGTGGCGGGAAGCCGCATAACGATAGCAGGGATTTTGGAACAGATACGGGGTGTGCAGTTCCTCCTCGGCGGCGGCGGCACCTGCCATAATGGCTTCAATATCGCCGCCGGCAACCGCAATGGGCAAAAGGCCGACAGCCGTCAGCACCGAGAAACGTCCGCCGATGTTGTTCGGGACAACGAAGCTCTCGTATCCCTCACGGTCAGCCAACGCTTTCAGCACGCCTTTGGAACGGTCGGCAGTCACGTAAATGCGTTTGCGAGCCTCTTCCGGCCCCACCATACGAATGAGGTGTTCACGGAAAATACGGAAAGCGATTCCCGGCTCCACCGTGGTTCCCGATTTGGAAATGACGTTAATGGAAATCCGTTTGCCGGAGCAAAGCCGCAAGGTTTCCTGAATATCAAACGCCGACAAGCTGTTGCCGACAAAGTAAATGTCCGGGGTGGTTTTTTCAATGGAATTGTAAAAACTGGTTTTCAAAAATTCCACTGCCGCACGGGCACCGAGATACGAGCCGCCGATACCAATCACAATCAAGGCATCGCTGGTTTCACGGATACGCTGGGCGGCTTGACAGATACGCTCAAATTCGTGGCGATCATAGTCCGTGGGAAGCGAAAGCCACCCCAAAAACTCACTGCCCACACCACGGCGGCTGTGAAGCAATTCGTGGGCTTCGGTCACACGAGGCTGGATATTTTCCCAATCTTCTGCATCAATAAACCCTTTGGTATATTGCGTTTCAAGCGAAATGGCCAATCTGTTTCACCATCCATAGTTTCTCTAAAAAGAGTTACTCGCCGTTATCCTATCGTTCTTACTTGTTATTTTACAATATTTTCTTGCCATTTGCAACCTTTTAACAAAAGTTTTTCGTCTTTTTTTATAAAAGTGTTGCCCATAACCGACAAAGTGCCGCCGAGAAGGTCAACCGTGCCACGGCTTCTTTCGCTTTCACGTCATACACCGCCACCGTTGTTTTTCCTTTTGTCACCGTGATTTTTCCCAGCGTTTCGCCGGCGGCAACCGGAGCTTGCACCTCTTGTTTAAGCGTCAGTGTGCAGGTGATGTCTTTCTCCTCGCCTTTTTTGCATAATACCGGGGCAAGCGACGGGCACGTCGGGCTCACCTGCCGTGTCATCCCGTGCTTTACGGTTACCGGCATCAACGTGCGGGTGTCAAAGGCGGGCGTTACCACCGCATAGCGAGCAAATCCGTAATCCAACATCGCCCGCACGCCGGAAAATCGCTCATCGGTCGAGGCACAACCGAGAATGACCGCACAAAGGCGTAATCCGTCCCGTTCGGCTGTTCCCGTCAAGCAATGTCCCGCCGTAGAGGTGGTGCCGGTTTTGAGGCCGGTTGCCCCTTTATAATAACGTACCAATTTGTTGGTGTTCACAAGCGAGCTTTTCCCGCCTCGCAACGTATCCATCCAAATCGTGGTGTATTTTGTAATCTCCTTGTGCTTCATCAGTTCCCGTGCCATCACACTGACATCCCGTGCCGTGGACGTTGCGGTGTCATCCAACCCGCAACAATCCTTAAACGTGGTGTGGGCCATCCCGAGCGACTTTGCCCGCTCGTTCATTCGCAGCACAAAACCGTCTACCGATCCCTCCAAGTGCTCCGCCATGGCGGCACAGGCATCGTTTGCGGACACCACCGCAATGGCTTTGAGGAGGTCATCCACGGTCATTTTTTCGCCCGCCTCCAACCAAATTTGAGAGCCGCCCACACCCGCCGCCTCCGGCGAACAGGTGATAACATCACTGTACTGTAAACGCCCTCCGTCAATCGCTTCCATCACCAATAAAAGCGTCATAATTTTGGTTACCGAAGCAATCGGAAGCTCCTTGTCCGCATCCTGCGAAAACAGCACCGTGCCGGTATCCATTTCCACAAGAATACTCCCCTTGCCGCCTACCGACAATCCGCTTGCCTCTTGCGGCACCGTGGCAGTCTGCTCCCACTGTTTTGCTTCAGCCGCCGTAATCAGCGACTTGACATCTTCTCCTGCCTCTGTCTCCATTAACCACGCCTGTGCCGTTGCCGAAAGCGAAAACGCCGCCGCAATCCACAACGCCAAAACCATTCTTCCGAGTTTCCTCATATCCCTCGTCCTTTCTATTTTAGGCTGTAAGAGTATATGCCGTATGCCGCCGAAGCATACCCTTGCTTTTTTTCAATTTTTGTAGTATACTGTCGATGGTTTTGGATTCTTGTCGAAAGGAGGACACGCCCATGAAAAAACAGCTTACGGCTCTTCTTTGTGCGGGTGTGTTGGCAACAACACCGCTGGGATACGCCACCGCACAGCCCTTATCCGGCGATATTAACGGCGACGGTGCCGTCAACAGTGCAGATATGCGGGCGTTACTCCTCGCCGAACAAAACCCGCAAATCGACGAAAACGCCGACTTGAATCAAAACGGAATCCTCAACGCCGCCGACGAGGCACTGCTTTGGTCTTATCTTGTAAAAACCTATAAAGCGGGAATGCCCGCCGCCACCGAAACCGTAACGGAAACGGCGACCGAAACGGCGACCGAAACGGCGACCGAAGCCACTAAAGAAACCACCACAACCGAAAAAGAAGAGACAACCACCCTTAAAACCACAACCACCAAAGCACCGACTACCACCCAAAAAAAGACGGCTCCACCTACCAAAAAAACCGTTTTGAATACCGATAACGCCGAGCCGCAAGACGTGCCCGCCGTGGCGGCTGTCACCTCGCCCGCCACCACCCCGACGCTGAAAACGAGCACGGTAAAAGAAACCACCTTTATGAAAAAAATCAAGGTGGTCAACCGTGCCACCGGCAAGGTGTATAAAGGCGATACCAAAGCCAATTTGCAGTTAGCGGTTACCGCTGACGTCAAATACGAGCTCGGTAGCTCGAGCTATGCAAAAAACTCTACCGAGGCGTGGAAAGCCCACGCCGTTGTCTCCTATACCCGCATCTGTGATGTCTGTGCCGCCGGCTCAACCTTTACGATCAGTATGGGCGAAGATGTCAATTTGAAAAACAAAAACGACAAACGCATTTACGATGCCGTAGGCGAGGTGCTGGGAATTAAACTTATGACCGGCTCCGGCTATAAAACCCCCTGCAACGTGTTTTATTCCGCCTCTGCCGCCGGCACCACCGCCTCCTGCGGCAAGGTATATACCGAGGATCTCCCCTACGCCCGCTCGGTATACAGCCCCGAAACCGATGCACTTGTAGAAAAATACGGCGGTCGGTGGACCGACACCTACACCGCTTCTTTTGAAAGCATTCTCTCCGACGTAGAAAGCTATATGGAGGAGACAATTTATTACGACAAAAAACCCGATGCGTATCCGCTGTATGCCACTTCATGGGACGGTGCCTACGTTGATCGCACCAACCTCTACTATTTGCGAGGCGGCGAAAAAGTGTACCTCAAAGGCACCCACATCCGCTCGGCATTGGGACTGCGTTCCGCCAGCTTTACGGTTACCTCCGCCGCCGGCGGCAATCTTACGCTGACAACACACGGCCACGGTCACGGTCTCGGATTGTCTCAATTAGGTGCCGTCATCTATGCCAACGATTACGGGTGGAGCTATTCCCAAATCCTCGCCCACTATTTTTCCATCACTTCCTCAAGTTCTCATCAACTTTGTAGACCAAATTGGTAAAAAACACTTGCATTCTGTGAAAAGTCGTGGTACAATACTTTTCGCAGTCATTTCCGGGTGTAGCGCAGATTGGTAGCGCGCTTGAATGGGGTTCAAGAGGCCGCAGGTTCGACTCCTGTCACTCGGACCAACGACCGCCAAACTATGGGCTTTTGCGTAGTTTGGCGGTCTTTTTTTATGCCCTCAAACAAAAGAGGTGGTCTCTTGAATTTTATCATTCAAAAAGGAGATTCAAGAGACCATGAAAGGAATCCAAATCCCGCGAGAAAATACAATCACAGAATGTTTTGAAAAGTTCATTTCCGATAAACTATCAAACGGCGTTGTGGATAAAACAATCAAAACATATCGTAATCACTTTCAAGCAATTTCGAAACATCTTTTTATCAACAAAGATATAACTATGCTAACAAAAAAGGACTTGGATGATATGATTGTTTCCATGCGCGAAAGTGGTCTGTCGCCCAACTCCATAAAGAGTTACACTATCACATTGAGTGTGTTTCTGAATTGGTGCAACAGAGAAGGAATAACATCTGTAAAATGCAAAATCTTCAAATGCGAAGACAATATAAAGGAAACATACACAAAAGAAGAACTCGCGCGCCTTCTGAAAAAGCCCAACATGAAAACCTGTCAGTTTTACGAATACCGCGATTGGGTGATTGTAAACTTTCTTGTCAACTGCGGTTGCCGCGCCGCCACTTTGAGAAACATTCAAATAAAAGATGTCGATCTCGACAACTGTCTTGTTTTTGCGCGACACACAAAATCAAAACGCCCTCTTTCCATTCCACTTTGTACCGAAATGAAAAGTATTCTCCGCGAATATCTGAAAATCAGAAGCGGCGAGCGGGCGGACTATCTTTTCTGCTCTGTAACGGGAGAAATGCTCAGCGAAGAAGCATTGCGCCGAACCATTCACAATTACAATAAACGGCGCGGAGTTAGCAAAACAAGTATTCACATGTTCCGCCACACCTTTGCCAAAATGTACCTTCTCGATTGTGGCGGCGACGCGTTCAGATTGCAAAAACTACTTGGTCATTCCACGCTTGAAATGACAAGGCATTATTGCAACATCTTCGATTCTGAAATTGCGACAAACTACGATGAAATGTCACCGTTGGAAAAGATGAAACAACAAAACAAGAAAATAAAAATGGGATAAAAAAGAGTGGTAGTCATTTCGGCTACCACTCTTTTCAGTATTCACTTTTGATCTCATCCAAATAGGAAACAAACTCATCTTTCACGCTTTGCGGAGAAAGGATCGCCGCTTTATTTCCGAAGCCGCACAACCATCCAAAAAACTGTTCACTAATTTCAACAACGGTTGAAACCGTAAAGTGTTCATCGCCCGATGTGGAATACTGCGCGTTTTTTGTGCCAAACCGCTCGATTGCGGTATCTAATAACTTGTTTGCAAAGCGAATCATCACGCGCTTTCTTTCGCCGCCAAACATCGAAAACACCCGTTGTGCGTATGTGCCTAATTCTATTTTTTCGAAAACCTTTTCGCCGCACCGTGGTTCTCCTGTGCATGCAACATCTTTCATTCGATCGACGCGGAAAGTTTTGATCGCGTCGGCGGTATCATCATAAGCCAATAAATAATAGTTGCCCTCGTTCATCAACAATTTGAACGGACTCACAACATATTTCTTGCCACCGTGCCGCTCGACTTGCTGCTTCACATCTTGAATAGTGTATTTCAAATACTTGAAAGAAATCTTTTCGGGATCATGCGGCACGCCTTCAATCGAAAGACTCATGGCTTCGTTGATCGTACCAACATTGTAGAAAACCTGTTTGCTCGTTGTTTTTACACGATCCGTCAAGAAAACATCATGCCGTATTTTTTCCGCTTGCGGTTCACTAATCAAGTCGCATACCACATCGACAAGACGCTCTGTTTGCTCTTGATTGATAAACTTTGCGGCATAAACGCTCTCGGCAAGCAATCGAATATCATCAAGTTGATAATGCCGATCGCGCACGAAATAGCCCTTCTTGTGGGGATCATAAACGACATGCTTTTCATTGTCGTCTTCGATGGCTTCTTCCGCTTCTAATATGTCACAATCCTCGTTTTCTGAAATGTAGATTGCCTTATTGATTTCTTCAATGTCTTTGTAAATCGATCTGCGCTCGGCGGCAATTCCGATTTCTTGCAAATACGCAACAAGTTCCGACGCAGAAACCACATGGTCTGCGTCGGAATATTTCATAAGATATTGCCAAACAAGATACGGCTTTAACTTTTGATCTACTTTTCTGCCGCGTCCGCCAAACTCATCGCTCATGATCTCACCTCGGTTTTATTATACAACAACCGTTTTGAAAAAGAAAGTGAAAAGTGCATTTCAAAAAATAATTGAAAAGAAGCGAGTGATGTGGTATAATTGTCGATATAGATCTCATTGTGACGAAAGCGGGGGGAAAAAGTGAAAATCGGTATTGTTGATGCTGACCTTTTAGGAAGAAAAAAGCATCGTTTCCCCAATCTTGCTTGCGAGAAAATATCGGGTTATTGGAAAGAACAAGGCGCGCATGTTGACCTTCTCCTTGATTATGACCATTTCGATGATTACGATGAGGTTTTTGTTTCAAAGGTTTTTACGGATACGCCTGTCCCCGATTGGTTAGAGAAAACCGATAAAGTTCACATTGGTGGAACGGGTTTCTTCTTTGATAAAGCCCCCGATCTTCCGTGCGAAATTGAACACCATATGCCTGATTATCAACTTTACGATGAATGGATTGAGAAAGAGGTTGAAAAAGCAAAAGAAGAACGGGGAAGCAATTTTAACCGATCTGCATTTATGGTTCGTTTCAAAGAATACACCGATTACAGTATTGGCTTTATTACGCGCGGTTGTTTCAGAAAATGCAAGTTTTGTGTGAATCAGAAATACGATCGCGTTTTTACACATAGTCCTCTTGATGAGTTCTTTGATCCATCCAGAAAAAAGATTTGTCTTCTTGATGACAACTTTTTAGGAAGCCCAAGTTGGAAAGAACTTCTACAAGCAATTATTGATACAAAAAAGCCGTTTAAGTTCAAGCAAGGTCTTGATGAACGAATCTTAACCGAGGAAAAGTGCGAAATGCTTTTTTCCGCAAGTTATGATGGCGATTACACATTTGCATTTGATAACATTGCAGATTACGATCTTATCCATAAAAAGCTGAAAATGATTCGGAAATACTCGAACTCCCAAAGCATAAAGTTTTATGTCCTTGTCGGCTTTGAAAGTACGGATGCAACGGATATTGAAAATGCTTTCAAACGGATTGAACTCTTAATGCAATATAGTTGTTTGCCGTATGTCATGCGTTTTCAGAACAAGAATGAGTGTCCTTGGAAAGATTCAAAATATCGCAACTTGTATGTCACTCTTGCACGATGGGCGAATCAACCAAGCATTTTCAAGAAAAAGAGTTTTCGACAATTTTGTGAAGCAAACCAAGCATTACATAAAACAAAAACAACGCTTGGCGCTTCCATGCAATCTCTCGTTGATTTTGAAGCAGAGCATCCTGAAATCGCACAACGATATTTTGATTTGAGATTTGAAGATTTCATAAAAAAGTAAGGTGTTATTGTGGGCAATATCGATGTTAAACTTTCGGCGCGTGTTATTGCAAAACTGATATTAATGGATGAGATTGAGTTGGATGACAGTTGGGATCTCTCCGACACACAGAATGTATTGCGAGAGTTGTATAGCATAAAAGTTGATGAGATACTTGCTCTTGTCGATTCCAAAATTGTTGCACCTCAACTTGATCCAGAGCGCGTTCCCCAATTCGGAAAAGTAGAAACCATTGCTTCTGTTCCGACCGTCTTTTTGGAAAAGAAGACATTGGAAATAAGTTTCTCTCAACTTGGGTTTGAATTAAAGAAAGATCCAAACTCAAACAGAAGCGCGAACTATAAGTTCGGAGAAAACCACGGAAAAGCCGCCGCGTTTTTGGGACTTGCCGTTTGTGAAGGGGATCATGTGTTTCGCTCCGCATTATCGTACGCATTTTCTTTAATACATGACGAAGAAACCAAAAAGAACATTCTAATGAAATTATGTTTTAGAGTTCCAAGTGTTCAGTTGTTACTCAATCAAGCGAAAACGCAAAAGGTCAATGGCTATGATCACTTATCGCTTTTATCAGAAACAACACAGATTCGTCGCAGTTCATCTATAAGGACTTTACTGAAACAACTGCGAACATTAAATGACGACGGCTTGAAATCTCGTTTAGACAATATTGTTTGGAAAAAGGAAGGGTAAAAATGCTGAAATACGAAATTGAAACGCGAAAGTTTTCTGAACTGCGAGATAAAATCGAAATCCCGAAGTTCCAGCGGGGGTTGGTTTGGGGACAAGAGAAGAAGAAACGATTTATTCGTACATTGAAGGATGGTCTCCCCATCGGTGCCTTGTTGCTTTCCGAAAAGAACGAAAAAGGAAAATATTTGGTAATTGACGGTCTCCAACGCTTTTCCACGATGGTCGATTATTCGAATGATTATTTCCGTTATCTTGAAGCGTCAGAAATAACCGATGAAAATCTTGCGAGAATCATTGCGGCAAGTTCTGATGCTGAAACATCTTTTTCTGCATACACCGATGCTGACAAGATTCGTGTTCGTGATGAAATTCGCGGTATTCTCGTAAGTAACATAAGTAAAATGCAACAAGTAAGTGCATTTGATGTTGCACTCACTATCGCAAGAGAGTTATGTAAAACCGTTGCAATATTTCCTGATAAAGATGAAAAAACCATAGCATCCGAAGTTTATAAATACATTGATACATTCCAGAAAAATGCGTCGATAGACGATATCACTATTCCTCTAATAATTTTCAAAGGAAAACCTGATGAATTGGCTTCGATTTATCAGGCGTTAAACCAAGAAGGCGTAAAACTTACCAAATATGATGTTTTTGCGGCGACTTGGGTTGATCATACCATTTTTGTAAAGAACGACACTCAATTCATTGAACTTATTACAAAAAAATATGATATAGCAGAAGATAAATCTGGTTTGGAAATCTCTGGCTATGATGCGGATGAAATGAAAAGCACAGGGGAATTAACTGTTTTTGAATATGCCTTTGGAATTGGCAAGGCGTTGCAAAAAGCATGTCCCAAACTGTTTTCGCAAGGTGCAGATGATGCAAAGATCGAAACAATGGGTTTTTTGATTTTGACAGAATTGGTTGGTCTTTCTTATTCCAACATGGTAAAACTTGCAGATGTGTTGGATGAGTTTAAGGCAAAAGTTAATTTCAAAGAATTAAAAGATGCGATTATTGAGTGTTGCAAGGAAGTTTTTGATTGTCTTGAAACATATATCACTGCACCTACAAAGCAGAAAACAAGTTTGGCGTGCCATTCCGATTTACAACTTGCATCTTTTATTATTACGATTTTCAAATTAAAATATGATTTAACGAGAGAGAATGGATTGCGTAGGACTCAAAGCAACCACAGAGAAATTACCGCCTTCAAAACATATTTGCCGAAACATTACTTGTATGATATTCTCCGAGAACATTGGTCTGCTTCTGGTGATACTAAATTAGAGAACATTATTGCAAAACCAACAGGATGCCGTTACTTGTTGGATGCTCCCGAAGATGGTTTCAGACAAACGATCATTGAATGGTTGCATGAAGCCAATTCCATTACGCCTCAATTAAACATCAAGTCCACATACAAGTTGTTCCTCAACTATTTTTTGCGTCTTCCGTCAAGAGCCATTATCGGTGCATATGACATAGAACATTGTGTCCCGCAAAATGTTATTAAAAAGTTCTTTTTGAGTCAAAAAATTGATGTTCCCATGTCTACGGTTTGCAATCTTGTTTACATCCCTTATTCTGACAACAGAAGCAAAGGCGATAGAACATATTATCAAGATCAAGCCATGAGTCCCGACTCGGCATATCCGCTTGACGAAAAAACGCTTGTGGACCTCGGTTATCCGTCAAAACAAGAATTGCAATTTGTCGAATCTGCTGACACATTGACCAAAGAAAACTATGAAATGTTTTTGAGAGAACGCGAAAAACTTGTCACGAATCTGATGATGGGAAAACTTTATCCGTAAACGAAACCGCCGCAAGGATCAATTTCCTTGCGGCGGCTCTTATTTCTTGGCTCGGATCAGCGTGCTTTTGCTGATCCCCGTCAGCATTTTTACCTCTTGGTAGGACTTTCCGTTTTTCAGAAGGTCGAGCGCAAAATCGATCTGCTCTTGGCTGAACTTGCGAGGTCGCCCTTCATGAAAGTTTGGGTTCTGCCGCGCGACGGCTTTTCCTGTTTGTGTGCGCTCAACGATCATGCCCCTTTCGTATTCTGCGAAAGCGAGCATGACGGTCAAGATCAAATTGCCCGTCAGCGTGTTTTCGATCATTCCGATATTCAGAATGTTTACCTTGATGTTTCGCTCAAACAATTCGCGGACGGTCTGCACGCCTTCAATTGTGGTGCGCGCAAAGCGGTCAAGTTTGCAGACAACAAGCGTGTCCCCTTCTTGCAGTTCATTCAAAAGGACTTGAAACTTTGGGCGTTCCATTGTCTTTCCTGTAAACGCTTCGGTGACGATCTCTTGACAACCGTATTTTTTCAAGGCGGCTTCTTGTTCTTCTAAACTGTTTCCATCGCGCCCTTGCATTGCCGTTGACACTCTCGCGTACCCGTAAATCATGATTTTTTCATCCTTTCTTTTGACACTATGTTTTGATACTATTTGACACTATGTTTTGGCGCGGCTTTCTGTTTTTCAGACGCGCGCGCCATAACTTAAAAGTTTTGAAACTGTGGGGTGGACTTTCGTCCACCCCTTTTTGTTTCATGCAACTATCATTTGTTCGCCGCAGTCCATGCAAGCAATGCGAACCACTCTTGTGGCGCGGACGCTCATTCCGCAACAAGGGCAAATGTACTTTCGCGTGCTTGACTTTTTAGGTTCGCCGCCGTTCATGCCGCCGCCGCTTTTCGCGCCTGTGCCGCCGCTCACAAAACCCATCTGCTCGTTTCTGTTTAACAGAATGTCCGTCAGATCGTTTTCCAAAACGAAATCGAGGAGTTCATCGCTTGGCGATGTGTGCGACCATCCGTATTTGTCGCTATGCTTCACGACAAGTCCGCGAGCTTCGGCTGCCTTGCGAAACTTTCCGTTGTGATATGTTTCGCCTCGGCTGCAATCTTGAATCCCGTTTTCGTAGTTGTAATAGTGTACCATTTCGTGCAAGAGCGTGGCGACCACATCTTCAATAGGTCTTGCGAGCGTTCCCGCGCCGATGTTGATTTCATGCGTGCCGCCGATTTTAGAAATCCATGTGTTCTCGTTCAAGGAAAAGTGACCGTATGCCTTCGGCGTGCTTTGGATGGTGATCGTCGGTCTTGAAAGTGCATTTTCAAAAAACCGTTCATTTAGTAAATCGAAAACCTTATTGAGATATCCTGCCACTCTGTTGTAACTTGTCAGTTCTTTCATGATTTTTTGTCCCTTCTCTATTGCTTTTTTAGAGGGGGCAGAGTATAATATTTCTGCCCCCTCTTTTTGTCGTGGGCTTGGCTCTTTTCTGTTGTGCTTTGGTCGGCTTTTCAGAAAAGGGCTTTTCTTATGCAATGCTGAATCGTTTGCTTTTGACTTGCTTCGTGTACTTTTTGTAGAGATCCGCGTAAACGGCTTTGAAGGCGGTGCTATCAAAGCGGTTCGAAAGAACCGATGTCCAACGGACAATGTATTTGCCGCATTGCAGTTCTTCGGCTTCTTGCTCTACCATTTCCGCTTTGATTTCATCGCGCAAACCTTCAACCGCTTTTTGCGCTTCGTCAAGGAGTGCTTCCCACTCTTTGAGTTCTTCGATCTTCTTTTCAAGTTCGTTCATCGACATTTTGTTTTCACCTCGCTTTCACTATCTATATTATACTACGAAAAGCGTAATTTGTCAATACGCTTTTCGTTATTTTTTGATATTTTTCGTAATTTTTTTCCGATTTCCGTATTGACTTATTACGAAAGCCGTTGTATAATCATCTGAAAGAAAGGGGAATCGATATGATAAAGTTCAAAGTGAAAGTCGTTCTTGCCATGCGCGAAATGACACAAAAAGATTTGGCTGAAAAAACGGGGATTCGTCCGCCGACGATTTCCGCGATCTGTAACAGTTCTATAAAGCATTTGCCCGTTGACGCTCTTGATAAAATCTGTAATGTGTTAGAGTGTCAACCGTCCGACATTATCGAATATATTGAGTGACGGCAATTTTTCAAAGAGAAAGCCGCATTTTTCTACTTATCAGAAAAGAGAAGAAAAGCGTATAAGTATATGAGTGGCATATACTTATACGCTTTTTCTTTGTTCAGAATTTGAATGTTTTTCCACCGAGATTCTTTTTGACGGTCTGCATGATTTGGTCGCTGATGTATTTTTGCGTTTTTTTATCGCTAAAAATCATCTGACCGTTTTTCGTTGCAATTTCAACAACGGTATTTATATCATACTGTAAAGCCGTCATAAAATCGTCAATGGCTTGCTTGTATGCCTCTTTTTGCATTTCAAGCATGCGCGCCTCGATCTTTTGCTACCATTCCGCAAGCGCCGCTTTCACAACATCATTTGCGATATTTTCCATCATGTGCTTGTGTAAAATGGCATTTTCTACTGTGCCATGCGAATAATCGCCGTTGACAGAATAACTACTTTTATAAAAGGAATGTGCCAAAAGATTCTCTGCCATATTATCACCTCCTTCCCCGAAGCGGGGGTTGGTTTTGTGTTGTTCTATATTTTGGATTTTTGGGAAGGTTGTATCTGACCTCAACGCTTTCCGAACCAAAAAATCAAAATCCCATTCTTTTTTCTATTTCACGCCGACTTTCTTCCACGGTATAATCTTCAAACGGATCTAAAATCTCATTTATTATATGATCGATTTCGTCATCTGAAAAGTTGTATTTTCTTAATTGACTTTCAACTCTTTGACGAGCCATTGGTCTTTCGTAAAACTGCAAATCTCCTTCGTCTAAATAGATGTCATAGTCGCAGAGCCAACCATCTGCCAAAACCTTTTCTTCCAAATAACCAAAATCTGTTTTATTTTTTATTATCTTTGTTTGTCTTGTATTATTTGTAATATTTCTCTCTGCTTTTTCAGAATCCTTTTTCTCATTTTTCGATACGGGATTCTCATTTTCAGAATCTTCTGCTGAAAACCAGAATCCTGCTTTTGGGTTTTGCGATTGCGCTCTTTCGTAAAAATAGAATCGGTTACTATTTGGATGTTCTTGAAACAAAAAACCTTTATCTTGCAATTCCTTAATTGCCGTGTAATAACTGTCTTTCTTTATTCCCCAATTGGCACACGCCTTTTGACTCAATTCAAAAGAATATCCCATTTGGTTCTTGGTTAAATACAACCATAATCGCAACCCCGAACCGCGCAAGCAGTTCATCGCGGCTTGCAATGATTCAAGATTGATCATTGCATAAATGTGTGTCGCGTCACACTTTTCCTTATACTCTATGGTTATCCTTTTCTAATTTGGTACGCTCATTTTGCGTCACTCCTTTCACTCAAATTGGGTGAGATATTTTTTCTTTTCTTCTCTCACCTTCTATAAATATTATACCAAAAAATTGGCGGTTTTTCAAACTTTGGCGCTTCTGAAAAACCGCCGCTTTCTAAAACTTGACAACAAAAAAAACCTTCTTTTGGAAGGTCTTTTCAGAGAAAAGTATTCATGCCGCTTCATCCATTCTTTGATTCTGTTGACGGGGGCATTGGCAGACTTGCGGCATTTTCTGTTTTTCAGACTTCGCGGAGAAATCATCGATCTGCGGATAAGTTTGGAGAAACCATTGCTTGATGTTCGCATATCGGATGGAGTGGCACTTGGCGCGTACGCGGAGTTCTTTGTATTCTTCCATGATCGCCGCCGCATTGTCGTGCGTCAGAATGTAATTCTCCATGTATTCGTAAGTCAAACCTTTGTACGATTCCTTGGTCGCGCACTTTTTGATGTGGCGGCGCGTCACAGAATAAGTGCTAAAATCTTTCATCGCCATTTGCAATTTGAGATATTCTTCCGATCCAACAATCGAGGACGCTTTTTCAAACGCTCTGTCCATGATGATCTCGCGCGTTTCGTGGTTGATCCTCAAAACATTCTTCATTACGATTCACCCCCTTATGCCGCGGTGTTAGCGAACATCGGATAACGAGTGACGAACCATTGTTTCACCGTGCCATACGGCGCGCTACCTTTGTACTGCGATTCGAGAGACCCTTTACCGATCAGTTCCTCAAATTGCGCCATGCCTTCCTCGTCACCTTTGAGTTCGATGAACTGACGCATACGGTCAAAAGTAAGACCTTTGATGGCGCTCTTGTTGTTGCTGCTTTTCTTCACGACGATTTTGAAAGTCGGATAAGCAACACGGACTTGTTCGAGAGCCATATACTCTTCGGTGCCGAAAACAGACGCTTTTTTATCAAACTGTTTTCCGATTTCGATAATGTTGTCCTCACGATTGATTTTGATGTTTGCCATTTTTTACTCTCTTTCTGTGCCTGTGGCACTTGGCGGTTCTGGTCGCCACCCTTATTTTTTCTTTGAGAGGTTTTTCTCTCCCTCTCTGTGTCTATATTATATAACATATATTTGGAAAATGTGTCGTTATAATGTGACACGTGCAACGGGTAGACAGAAATTATTTTCTTGTTAAAAGATGTTTTGAAGTGTATCATTCAACGAATGAAAACTGTTGAATTGTTGATTGGATTTTGTAAAAAAGTGTTGAAATCAAAATAAGATTGTGTTATACTGCGCTTGTCAGATCAAGAGTCCACCATAAAAAGATTCAAGAGACCACCTACGGCAAACCCCTTGATAACACTTGATTTGTACACGATTGCTTAATAGATTGGTAGCGCGCTTGAATGGGGTTCAAGAGGCCGCAGGTTCGACTCCTGTCACTCGGACCAAAAATCCCCTTGGAGCAATGCTCCAAGGGGATTTTTTCGTGCAACTGACAAAGGAAACCTGCGTTTGCAGCGTGACTCCGGGGATTCAAAAATTAAAAGAGAGCCTTATGATGCCGTGGCGTCGTAAGGCTCTTTCTTTATAAAACATCACAGGACATTCCCAAAATATCCCACCAGTCCCACAAGCGAGGACAACAAAAGCAAGCCTGCCGCCGTGGAGATATGGGCACGCTTTTCCAAGGTTAAAATAGCAAAAAACTCACGAATAAATCCGTTAGGCCAAAAGTACCATTTGGTATCGCCGGCAATGCCTTCCGCATTTACCCCGGCACAGCGAGCCAAAATGCCGCTACGCAAAATGTGATAGTTGGTGGTGGCAAACGCTATCTTGGCATCCGGCTTTAAGCCGTCGATAATCTCCTTGGAAAAGCGGAAGTTTTCATACGTGTTTACCGATTTCTTTTCGGGAAACACCTCATCCCGCTCCGCTCCTTTTGACAGGAGATACAATTCCATCGCCGAGCCCTCGCTCATCACCTCATTGCTCCCCTGCCCGCCGGACGGAACATATTTTAACGGCTTGCCGGTGGCAATTTCCTGTTGCCACGCAAAACGCATGGCACGGTTGACACGCCCTTTAAGAAGCGGCAAAAGTCCCCCGTTTTTGTCAATAGAGCAACCGAGGATGATAATATAATCCTTGTCGAACGCCGGGGTATGCTTTGCCGCCTGAAATCCCAGCAGTGCCGCTCCGACAAAAATACATTCAAAATAACAAAGCAATAACAGCAAAAACAAATTCAGCACCGTTTCCGCTGTCTGAAACACCGGAGACATTCTGTCCCGATACACAGAAAGCAGATCGCTCAAAGAATAACACCCTACCGTGCCGACCATATAAAACGCTACCAGTAATATCCCGAGGGCGTTATACGGATGAAAGCCCTCGTGCCGGATCAGTGCCACGTTACTGACACAAAGGAGCAATCCCACCGCAAAAATCATCAGCACGGTATAATACGAAAACTCCCGAGGAAACGAAAGCATTGCCTGATACAGCTCGGCGGGAGTGCGACGGTTTTTTAAGCATTCGATAAATTCGGTGCAGAGGGTAATTTCCAGCACGGTTCCAAACAAAATCCCGCCGATTAGCCCAATGTTTTTATAGTCATACAGCGTAACCACCAACGAGCGTTTGAGAGCGACTGTCATCGCCGCAAGACACATAAAAATCGTCAAAAACACGTCTATCGCCATAATCTGGGCGGTGGTAACCATATTGCCGCCCCAAAACAAGGCACAAAGAGAGCCGATGACAACCAACACGTTTAATCCGAATCCCGCTCGCACAAGCGGAAATGCTTTTTGTTTCATCGGCTCACCCCCCCTTTTTTCTTTCCTGACAAGTATACCACACAATAAAAAAATGCACAATATCTTTTCCGCACATCCGGCATCGAAAATCACCGGATTGCAAGCGGTACGGTTTATCTAACAAAAAACTCCCCTTGGAGCGTTGCCCCAAGGGGAATTTGGTGCCGGTGGCCGGACTCGAACCGGCACGCTGTCGCCAGCGGTGGATTTTGAGTCCACTACGTCTACCATTCCATCACACCGGCACGTTACTTGCTTATTATACACATGATCTATAAAAAAAGCAAGTGTTTTGTATTATTTTACAGTTACATTAGGTAAATTCATTGTTTTATAAAGTTAGTTCAATTCGCTAGAAAACCGTTTTACAAAGATGCGAGAAAATTGCTACTATGTAGTACTGTAACCGATCAGAACTTTGAGCGTATTGTAAACACCATTGATATGGCTTCTTTCGTATCCGTGGCTGGCATATACACCGGGACCAATGAGCCCGTGTCGGATATCAGCGCCACCGCGCAAAGTTGCCTCAACATCAGATCCATAGTAAGGATAAATATCTATAGAATAATCGGCACCGGTTAGTTTTGCAGCCTGCACAAGCTTTGTAACGACATCATAGTGATAGGGACCACCTGAGTCTTTGGCACAAATCGACACTTGTTGTTCTGTACATTGTAGTCCAATTCCAACGCAACCCATATCTACCGATACAGCTTCCGTGATATCTACAGGAACAGAAGAAGAGCCCCCGTGTCCTACTTCCTCAAATACAGTGATGTGCACATAGAAATGATGATTCAAAATTATAGGATTTTCGCTTATGTATTTTGCAAAAGCGAGTAAAATACCTACCGAAAGCTTATCATCCAGAAAACGACTTTTTAAGAATCCAGATTCTGTTCTGCGTGTTCTGGGATCAAAGCATACAATATCGCCTACATCAATTCCTGCTGCTTTTACTTGTTCCCTTGTACTGAAATCATCATCTAAAACAATTTCTACGGAATCAAAGGTTCTTTGCGTGGTACTGTAATCTTTGTTTACATGCGTTGAGGGATTAATAAGCTGACAGGTTCCTTCAATGATTTTTCCATCTCTGGTGTAAACTCGAACATTTTCGGTTTCTGCATTGTTGGCATTCATCCCCCCTAAAGGAGTCACGCGCAATCTGCCGTTTGGCTTTATTTCCGCAACCATTGCGCCCAATGTATCTGTGTGCGCTTCCAGAAGCCGTCCTTCACCGGAACCGCCCAAATCCACAAGAACACCACCTTTTTGCGTGAGTGCAGCAGAAAAACCAAGTTTTTCAAATGAAGAACGAATCCAGTTAGCAGCAGAATTTGTAAATCCGGTAGGGGAGTCTATGGATAAAAGCTCCTCGGCATATTTCCATGCATCATTTGCATATTTAAAATCAATCATTTTCATCCTCCTATAGTCGAATAAAACCATATAGCAAAGATTTCTCGCAAAAAATAGTTCAGCCTTACGGAAACATAGCTCGTTTTGGCAGGAATGCCGTAAGGTGAAATACCGAAATTCTCTGCAAACATTTTTGCTCTGTAAATATGGTACTCACTAGTTATAATTCCGATAGAGTCCGGAAGATATCCGAGTTCGCTTTCTAAAACGGAAATCGAATAGGATATATTTTCTTTGGTAGTTGTTGCTCTGGTTTCCTGCCAAATTCGAGATTCTGAAATTTGATGTTCGGTAAGATAACGGAACATGCATTCAGCCTCTGAAATGCTCTCTCCACCACCCTTTCCTCCTGATACAATACAAATCGCATTTGGATGCTCATTTAGAAAAACGCAAGCAGTATCCAAGCGTTCCCTTAAAGAAAGAGATGGCTCTGTATCATTTACGCCTGCACCCAAAAGAATGACGTATTGGAGATTATCTGGGGGTTGTTCTTTCACCGCGGAAATAATTTTATAACCGGTGTGAATTGAAAGAAGGCAAGTCAAACACAGTGTTACCGAGAGGAGACGAATCAAAATCTTGGGTATTACACTGCCTCGTTTATTCCAGCGCAATAAAAGCGCATAAACAAGTCGAACAATACAAATCCCCGAAAGAATTAGCCCAAGAAATGCATTTCCACCGCGAGTTGCAGCTAGGGCGGTTCCCACTGCAAACAAAACGAGATAGATCGTGGACAAAATCGTTACGCGTTTCGCCAAAGCTTTTCCTCCGATGCGTTAAATCAAGCCGCCCGTAGGCGGCTTGAGAATATTAAACTTCTTTGCTCTTGGATGCAATCTCCATGAGACACTTGGCGAGGAAGGCATCCGGTGTCATAGCACCCAGATCCTCTCCAGAGCGAGTCCGAACGGAAACGGTTCCGTTTTCGATATCTCGGTCGCCTACAACAAGCATATAGGGAATTTTGCCCAACTGTGCTTCGCGAATCTTATAGCCCAACTTCTCACTTCTCAGATCGCCCTCAGCACGAATACCCATAGCATTCATTTTTTCCACAAGGCTGGTTGCATACGCATGTGCACGATCGGTAATGGGCAGCACCTTAACCTGAGTGGGCATCATCCACAGGGGAAGCGCACCGGCATAGGTTTCCAGCAGATATGCCAGAGTGCGTTCATAGCAACCAAGGCTGGTACGGTGAATGATATAGGGAGTCTTCTTCTGACCGTCTGCATCTACATACTCCATACCGAATTTTGCGGCAAGAAGCATATCGATCTGAATAGTAACAATGGTATCTTCTTTACCGAAAACGTTGTGGTACTGAATATCAAGCTTCGGTCCGTAGAAAGCAGCTTCATCAATGCCGATGGTGTACTTAACTCCCAAATCATCAAGAATCTGCTTCATAATTGCCTGTGCAGTTTCCCACTGCTCAGCAGTACCTTCATATTTGTTGTTGGGGTTCGCGGGATCCCACTGGCTGAAACGGAAGGTGCAATGGTCAAGCATTCCGACGGTATCCAAGCAGTGCTTTGCCAGATCCAAACAACCTTTGAATTCTTCCTCTAACTGATCGGGACGCAGCACCAGATGTCCTTCGGAAATGGTAAACTGACGAACACGAATCAAACCGTGCATTTCACCGGAATCTTCGTTACGGAAGAGGGTAGAGGTTTCACCCAAGCGCATAGGAAGATCACGGTAGGAACGTGCTCTGTTCAAATAAACCTGATACTGGAAGGGACAGGTCATAGGACGCAGAGCAAAGCATTCCTTTTCCTCGTCATAGGGATCGCCCAGAATGAACATACCGTCGAGATAATGATCCCAGTGACCGGAAATCCGATACAAGTCACGCTTTGCCATCAGAGGAGTCTTGGTCAGCAGATAGCCGCGCTTCTGCTCTTCATCTTCAATCCAGCGCTGCAGCAACTGAATGACTCTTGCACCCTTGGGGAGAAGAATGGGCAGACCTTGACCAATGGTGTCAACGGTCGTGAAGTATTCCAGCTCACGTCCAATCTTATTGTGGTCGCGCTTTAGCGCTTCTTCTTGACGCTTCAGATACTCATCCAGCTCCTCCTTAGAGGGGAAGCCGATACCATAAATTCGCTGCAGCATTTTGCGGTTACTGTCTCCGCGCCAGTAAGCACCGCAGCTCTTGGTGAGCTTAAAGCCATTGTGCTTCACTCTGCCGGTATGATCGAGGTGAGGACCGGCACATAGATCAGTGAAGTCCCCTTGGGTATAAAAAGAGATAACGGCATCCTCTGGCAGATCATTGATGAGTTCCATCTTATAGGGTTCGTTTTTGGATTCCATGTAGGCTACAGCCTCGTCACGGGGTTTTTCGCTGCGCTCCAGACGGATGCGCTCCTTGCAGATCTTCTTCATCTCAGCTTCGATCTTTGTTAGATGATCCGGAGTGAAAGTGAATGGAGCATCGAAATCGTAGTACCAGCCTTCATCAATAGCAGGACCGATGGCAAGCTGCACTTCGGGCCACAGACGTTTGACAGCCTGCGCCATGATATGAGAGCAGGAGTGCCAGTAGGTTTTCTTAAATTCCGGGTTTTCAAAGGTATATGAATTGTCGGACATTGATAGTTTCCTCCATAATTAAATTTCAAAATAAAAACCCCTGCTGACAAAT
>JAZRVH010000006.1:0-96350 GCA_045598965.1 Acutalibacteraceae bacterium | reverse complement strand
GCTGTAATTTACGGTTAAGCGATAGCCGGAAAGCCGCCCGCGCAAACGGGTTCGGACAATTTTCGGCAGGCTATAAAACGTTCTTCGGGGCGGGGTGAAATTCCCCACCGGCGGTAAAGCCCGCGAACCGCGCAAGCGGCCGATTTGGTGAAATTCCAAAGCCGACGGTACAGTCCGGATGAAAGAAGAACAAGCGACTTTGTGCGTTTGCGCCCCTGCGAGTGTTCGCAGGGGCGTGTTTCTTTGCATACAGTAGAGAGAGGTGACAACCATGCGCTCGAAACAGTACAACCAAACGCTGCGGCTGTGTGTCGTTGCCATGATGGCGGCGATGGCGTACGTGGCGATGGTGTTTGTGAAAATTCCGCTTATTCCGGCAGTGCCGTTTTTGACGTACGAGCCGAAAGACGTATTGCTTGCGCTCATCGCGTTGCTTATCGATCCGGTCGCCGGTGTTTTGGCAACTGTGGCGGTGGCGTTTGTGGAAATGATCACGGTCAGCAGTACCGGACTTTGGGGATTTCTGATGAACGTACTGTCGAGTCTCGCATTTTTGCTTCCCGCGGCACTTCTTTGCCGCAAGAAAAAAACCGTTGTGCGCGCGGCGTTGGGCGTGTTGTGCGGCGTTTGCGTGATGACCGCGACGATGCTTCTTTGGAACTATCTAATCGTGCCGCTCTATATGGCGATGCCGCGGGCGGACGTTGTGCCGCTGTTGTGGTCGGCGTTTTTGCCGTTTAACCTTCTTAAAGGCGGTATCAACGCGGCAATGACATTTTTCTTGTTCAAACCGGCACAGTCGGCATTCAAAGCGGCAGAACTCACCCCCGCAGACGGATGATTTTTTGCACAAAAAGAAGCCAAAATACGACCAAAAAGACAAACAACTCGCTGGAAAATGTGAAAAATCAGCGGGTTGTTCTTTTTTTTGGTCATTTTTCGTCAGGGTGCACAAAAATCGGAAACCATATTGACAATAATTTGACTTTATTGTATAATGACAGTTGGTTTTTTATATATTTATATTATTACTACCATATTAGTATTATAAACCAAGGAGAAATTGACCATGAAAGCGATCAAAAAAACCCTCGCATGGATCTGCGTGTTGACGATGATCCTCTCATCGCTGAGCGTGTTGGAGTTTTCGGTTGCGGCTCGTCCGAAACTGCAAACCCTTGCGCCGGCGGGACAGAACCTCATCATCAACGGCGACTTTGAAAGCGAAGACGAAGTGAAGCGCAACCTGAATCCCGACCCGATTCTTGTGCCGCAGACGTGGAGTCCGCTCGCAAACGCGACAATTTGTCAGGAAGCGGCGTATACCGGCAACTACGGTTTAAAGATGACCTCGTCCCCGTCGGACAGCAGTCTTGCCGTGTTCGACTTTATCCACATCGCGCTTGCGCCGCACTCGACGTATAGCCTCACGGCGGATATCAAGGGCGATGCGCTGCCGCTGGATGCGAACTTTGTCAACTCCACCGGCGAGGTGACGATCGTTCCCGGCTCGACAAATTTCTCGATCACGCAGTCGTGGAAAAACGTCAACCTGGTGACCTTCAAAACCGGCGCGGACTACGTGTACGGCAGTGTGAAACTGTCCATCTACAAAGGCGCTTCCGGTAGTGTCTATCTTGACAACGTGAACATCACCGCCAACGGCAACGAATGGTGCTCCACGCCGGAAGGCGTTGTCACCCTGCCGTATGACGAGAACGGCGTGCTCTATTCCAAGACCAACCCGTTTACGGATGAATTTGACGACCCGACGCTCGACTTGCACAAATGGCTCGTTTCCGCCACCGCATGGGGCGGCGACAACGGCGGTTTGGCGGCGGCGAACGTATCGATGGTGACCGATGTCGAACCGGATGGTAAAGAGCGC
The DNA here is from genome assembly GCA_045598965.1 of Acutalibacteraceae bacterium. Classification (GTDB taxonomy): domain Bacteria; phylum Bacillota; class Clostridia; order Oscillospirales; family Acutalibacteraceae; genus RGIG426. The sequence goes on along the minus strand of JAZRVH010000006.1, from coordinate 94,462 downwards.
ACCTGCGTTCTCCTCGAATCCCACGGTGAGCGCTACGAGGGCAACGTTAAAGGTTCCGGCGGCGTGATCAAACGTGTCGGCGCCGGTATCGTTACCCGCCCGTATTTCGCTTCCGGCGAATACGAGGTCGTGGCGAAAATCGAAAACACGCTCGGTGTCTGCCGCGCGTTTTGGTCGTTCAGCTACATCGGCTATATGCAGGGCGATGACGAGTTCTATGACGGCGAGCCCGACAACGAGAACCTGCACGGTAACGTGCGTAACTCCGAGATCGACTGGGAGTTCCCGTCCGCCTACAACGACAACCGCGCGGACGATGCGATCACCTTGAACATTCTCCGCTCCAACTGCTGGGGCGGCAAACGCCCGGGCGAGGGCGGCGAATTCTCCCGCCGTTCCAACCCGGATAACGACCCGACTCTCTGCATCGCCGACGGCCAGTACCACACCTTCACCTATGTGTGGTGTTCGGTCAGCGATAAAGAAGACCCGTACAAATCCCACGCCTATATGTCCGAGGCGGATATGAAGGCGGGCAAATCGGTGGATAAAACCACCGGCCGTTCCTCTGTTACGTGGTATATCGACGGTGTCATGGTCAACACCTACGATATGAACGACAGCGAAAAATGGTGTGCCGGCCAGGCGGACGACTTGGCGTATGCCGCCGGCGTTGAGCAACTCGGCAAATATTATGAGGACGGCGGTTACGGCATCAACACCCCGTATCGCGGCACCCGTTTCTGGATCGCTGACTGGTTCCCGGTGAACAGCGGTAAAGGCGACTTGTTCCCGGCGGGTTCCAACCGCTATACCGGTTGGGCGGGCACGCCGGACTACGACACCTGCCTTACCTACATCGACTCTTGTACGATCATTCCGTATTATCAGACGATCCCGAATCCCAAAGAAGAAACCCCCGAGGAATATGCCGCCCATTTGGAAAAATTGGGCTTGACCGAAGAGCAAGCGGCGCGGATGCGTGAGTTGAAACTGCCGGGCGACGAGTATGAGTATCGCGAGGACGTGCCGAACAAAGACTTCGTCACTCCGCTCGAATACCCGAACTGGCAAAAAGCCAACGGTCTTCTCGAATATCCGATTCCGATCACCGAAATCAACGGCGGCAACGTCACCGTGACGTGGAGCCCGGTTTCCGGTGCGACCGCATACGATATGAAATTTGACGGCCAGGTATATCAGAACGTAACGAGCGGCTATCAAGTGACCGGTCTGCCGATTGGTCAGCACACCGTTCAGCTGCGTGCCAAGAATTCCGGCGAAACCAGCTGCTGGAGCTACGAGGGTATGTGCTGTGTCGGTGTGCCGGAGCTGCTTCCGGATACCGATCACCTGTATATAAACCCCTCCAACGAATCCCAGATTATCGTTAACTGGCCTGAAGTGGAAGGTGCTGTCGACTACTATCTCGAAATCGACAACAACCCGCAGCTGAACCAAAACACCGAGGCGTATTATTCCTTCCAGCCGGGCGTGCCGAATGCACGCTTGCAGGGTCTTTCCCCCGGTGAGCACATCATCCGTGTCCGTGCACAGGGCACGCAGGGTGTGAGTAACTGGTCTCGTGCCTGCTCGATTATCGTGCCGAAATCCGCACTTCCCATTCCGGGTCTTATCCCGAAACGTGTGGACGACACCAACGAGTTCCAGCTCATCGTCAACGAGGGCGACGGTTACTACATCGGTGAAACGGCGGAGTATTACGAAATCGTGGATGCCAACTACAACCGCATTACCGATGCCTCTGGTAACGATATCGGTTGGATTAAATCCCGTAATTACGGTGGCGGCGGCAACTACTATGCCATTTCCAACGTGACGCTCGGCGACGGTATCTTTACGTTTTACGTTCGCTCCTATGATGCGGACACCGGTGTTTATAGCCCGTGGAGTGCACCGCTCGAGATCTATAACGGTCATGCACTGGAATTCACGCCTCCCGGAATTAAAGCCTATGCTTCCGAGACCGGTGTGAGTATGTATTGGTCCGACTCGTCTGAAGGTGGCACCATCAACGTCACCTATGACCTCGAGGAGGACGGCGTGATCGTTCTCGAAAATGTGACCACCAAAGAATATGAAAAAGACGGTTTGGAACCCGGCTCGACCCATGTCTACCGTGTCCGTACCCACTACGTGGACTATAACTACACCACCGACTGGTCGTCTCGCACCTTTGTGGAAATCGGTGCCGGCGGCGGCGGTGGCGGTGGCGGTGGTACGACCAGTGCCAACAACACCGGTACCATTTTAAACGGCGAATTCAACACGGATACGACCTATTGGTCGCTTGCCGGTGCCGAGCGTACCGACGACGGTAAAGTGGTGCTTACCCCGACTAACACCGATACCGCAACCTTGACGCAGGTTGTCGGCGGCTGCAAGCCGAACACCACCTACACCGTGTCCGGTGATTTTGCAAGCTCCGGTGTGTCTGCGTATATGTATATCCGTGGTGCAACGGGTTCGGAAATCGCAGTGGATTTGTCTAAAAAACAGCAATACACCTTTACTACCGGCGATACGGTGGGCGAGATTACCTTTATTGTTTCTGTTTATAAACAACAAAACGGCACGCTGACCTGCGACAACATCTATTTGTCCGAGGGCGACACGCCGACCGAGCCGACGGCAACCCAGTCGTCTGCGTCCCAGTCGCAACCGTCGCAGTCCGGCTCGTCTGTGACGAAGACCACTTCGACCACCAAGACGACATCGACTACTAAGACAACCACGACTACAACCACGACTACGACTACCCAAACGACCACCACGACCCAAACCCGTCCGCAGGGTAACACCCGTACGTTGACTGTGGCGTTTACCGAGGAGACGCCTCGTTGGGATATTCACGAGTTCTTAGCCAGCGAAACCAACGTCTTTGAGTATGCTGTTGGTGCAACGGCACACATAACGCTTAAGCTGATAGACGTGTATAAGGGTGATGAAGAATGGACTGACTCGTCGAAAATCGCCACTTGTTTCAATCTGACTGCAAATGGCGTCCCGCTGACCGGTGATAACTTCTATAACAGCGGCAAAACGCTTATCGGTGAGTTCTCCATTGACATGAACGACAACGTCGTGCTCGGTGGTAGTGTTACTCACCCCAACCATGATGAAACCCAAATCGTTATCGACGGGTATACCGGCGGTGACGTTACGCAGGCAACGACAACACCTACCGAAGCGGCGAAATATTCCGTGACCGTGGAAAGCGGTTCGGCGGACGTGACCGAAGCCTCTAAGGGTCAATCGGTTGCTATTCATGCGAACACGCCCGAAACCGGCTATGTCTTTAACGGCTGGTTGGTGAAGGTGAACGGAGCGGCCGTTGAAATGCCGGCCTCTCTGTTCGGCGACGTGAACGCCGCCGACACCACCTTTACGATGCAAGAGGGTGACGTCACCCTGACCGCTACCTATCGTCAGATGGAATATGCGGTGGGTCTGAGCCTTGGTACCGCCAAGGTGAACGGCGTGGAGGTTACCAAAGCCCACTATGGCGATACGGTGACGATTACGGCGAACGCCCCGGCAGAGGGAATGAAGTTCACCGGCTGGAACGTGAAATCCGGCGACGGCATTGTGTTGGCAAACAAAGACAGTGAGATTACCACCTTTACCATGGTGGCACAGGATATTGCCATCGAAGCCACCTATGACTTCGCCCGCTATAATGTCATCGTCAACAACGGTGCTTCCAACAAGGATACCGCTATCGCCGGTGACATTGTCACGCTGGACGGCACGCCGAAAACCGGCTACGAATTCGTCAGCTGGACGGTGAACTCCAACAACGTGACCCTTTCGAGCTTGACCAATATCAAGGCGACCTTTACGATGCCGGCGGCAGACGTGGAAATCACCGCCAACTTCAAACAAATCGACTACACATTGACCCTTTCCAATGCGACGGCGAGCAAGACCACCGGTCTCCACTTTGAGGACGTTGTTACGATTACCGCCAACAAACCGGCGGACGGCTTTGTGTTTGACAAATGGATTGTGTCGGCGGGCGGTGCGGAAATCGTCCGTGAAAACGATGCCTCGACAACCTTTGTTATGCCGCCGGCGAACGTGACGATTGCTGCCACCTATAAACTGGCACCGTATGCGATTACGGTGTCCGGCGGTAAAGCGTATGACAGCGAGGGTCAACAGATTGCCGAGGCGAAAGCCGGCGATGTGGTAACGGTGACCGCAACCGTGCCCGAGGGCAAAGAGTTTGTCTCTTGGACGGGCGTCAGCACCTTTGCGGATGCGACGGCTTCGACCACCACCTTTACGATGCCGGCGAACGCCGTGGTTATCTCCGCCAGCTTCAAATCGCTGATTGTGGACCCGGATGCTCCGCCCACGCCGGTGATGGGAACTCCGACGGTGGACGGCTCGTCTGTCATCGTCAACTGGACGCCGGTGGAAGGTGCCGAGGGCTATCGTGTGTATCGAAAAGCCAAGGACGGCAACTGGACCGCCGTGAAAACAGTGACCGGCGGTACGGTGGCCTCTATCACCGATACCGGACTGGAAAAAGGCAACTACAACTACACGGTGCAAGCGTATGTCACCGGTTCTACGGATAAGATTTGGAGCGATTACGAGGAGCCGGGTGCTCTCGCAACCGTGGTCTTTGGCGAGCCGAACCTGATTGGTGCTACCGCCACCGCTGCGGGCATTACCGTCAGCTGGGATAAAGTGACCGGAGCTTCCGGTTATCGCCTCTATCGCAAGGATGGCGACAACTGGATTACCGTGAAGACCTTTAATTCCGGCGATACCACCGAGTATACGGCAAAAGGATTGGTTGCCGGCGAGACCTATACCTACACGGTGCAGGCGTTCTATGACAGCCCGTTGACCGGAACCCGGATGTGGAGCTCCTACGATCCGGACGGTGTGTATGCTACCGCCTCCTTTGGTGAGCCGGAAAGCGGTTCCACCGTTACCGGTATGAGCATTACGATTGACTGGCAAGCGGTGCAAGGTGCCGAAGGCTACCGCATTTATCGCAAGACGGCAGATACCCCGTGGCGAACCATTGCCACCGTGGATGCTCCCGCCACCCAATATACCGACAACCATCCGGTGGCAAATGTTACGTATGTGTATACCGTGCAGGCATACACCACCGAAAATGGCGAAAAAGTGTATAGTGCCTACGATTTGACCGGCACCACCGCCAGCGTGAAGCTGAACGCTCCGACGCTTACAGCGGCAGAAGTGACCGGCGAGGGCGTGGTCGTTTCGTGGGGACAGACCACCGGTGCCACCGGTTACCGCTTGTATAAGTGGACCGGCACCAAGTGGAAGACGGTGAAAACCCTGGTAGGCCAAACGACCACCAGCTTCACCGACCGCAGTGCCACTGCCAAAGAAAACACCAAATACACGGTGCAGGCATTCCGCACCATGGATGGCATTACCACATGGAGTGACCATGACGATGCCGGTGTTGTGGCAAGAATTTAACAAACCGTAAAAAATCCCGCTCTGTGTTTTGCAGAGCGGGATTTTTCTTGCCAAACGGGCGAGGATTTGGTATAATGGAGAAAGTCAAGGAGGATGAGACTATGAAAAAGAAACTTGTTGGGGCGGCGTGTGCTGTCGCCGCTTGCTTTGTGCTGTTGTGTGGGTGCGGGAAAGACGCAGGCTCCTCCTCGGGGAGCAACGACCCGAAGCATCTGCAAACAACCACCTTGCAGATAACAAATGCAGAAGCGAAGCCGGGGGATACCGTGACCCTCGATGTATCGCTTGCGGAATCGTCGGATATGTGGGGCTTTTCGTGGGAGGTCAACTACGATGCCACGGTGATGACACCGGTGGATGTGGTGATGAGCGATGCCTACAACACCAATTTTGAAATGACGATAAACAAAACCGCCAACCCCCTTGTTTTGCAGGGAGCGGGCAGAGAAATCCAAAACTATTCTATGAAAGGGCAGGTGGCACAGCTTACCTTCCGCATTGCGGAAAACGCCGCCTCCGGTGACTATCACGTGAACGTGGGATGCAAGGAAGGCAACAACATTGACGTGGATGCCAACGACATTCCCTTTACGCCGGTGACCGCCACTGTAACCGTAAAAGCGTAAAAGCCCGAAAAAAAGAGCCTTGTATGAAGTTCATACAAGGCTCTTTTTGTATACAGAAATTACTCAGCGGGAGCGACCGGCGTGTCCGCCGCTTCGCTGGTGTCCGCTGGAACATCCTCGTTGACCGACACCTCCGCCGGTTCTGCCGCAGAAACCTCTTGCGGCGGAAGCTCCGGCTCGGATTCGACCGGAGGAGTCGACGGCTCTTGTGCTACCGACACTTCCGAAACAGCGGGCGGAGCGGTAGTGAGAGGTGTTTGCGGCGACTTGGTGGTTTCGGCGGCTTGCTTTGTCGTGTTTTTGGGAGCACCGCTGCCGCAGGAGGTGCAGGTGGCGGGAATGTTCGACAAGCGATAGACGCCGGTGGCACAATCCCTACATCCCGAGGAGGCAAGCAAACCGGACCGACGGCAGAAGGTCAGTTCTTTTGTCTCGCCCCAATGCTCAAAGGTTTTGGTGGGAAGACCACGGTTGAGCAACAGCATACCCTCGTTCCACAAGGTTTTAACCGCTTGGGCTTGGGTATAGGTCATTTCGTTGTTATAGCGATAACCGAACCAGCAACCCGCTACATAATACGGCGTACCGCCAACCGCCAACACGTCGTTGTTGGCGTCGGTTGTACCGGTTTTGGCGAAGATTTCCATGCCGGGCCAGCTGCCGTTGATTTTGTACAGCGTACCGAGGTTGCCACGGACAACCTGCTGTAACAGGCGGTTCATAACGTAAGAGGTGTCCTCGCTGAGGGCTTGTACACCAAGCGGAGCGGTTTGCAAAATCACTTCGCCTTGTGCGTTTTCCACCTTGTCATAGCAGTAAAAGCCGTTGTAGACACCGCCGTTACCGAAGATTTGGTAGGCGGAGGTAAGCTCACTCAAATAGGCACCGTAGGTGGCACCGCCGAGACCCAAGGCGGAGAAGTTGATATCGTCCTCCACATAGGTGGTGATGCCGAGCACGTTGGTTAAGAAGTCATAACTGTTGTCGAGACCCACTTGATTTAACACCTGCGTTGCCACGGTGTTAAGTGATTGCTGTAAACCGAGGTAAAGCAGGGTGTAGCCGTTGTCGAACGCATAGGAATAGCCGTAGTTCGGCGGCCAGGGTTTGCCGCCCACGGTCAGACACGGGGCATCCGCCACACGGCTGGAGTAGTTAAAGAGGTTGTATTCGATACCCAAATCGTACAGGGCAATCGGTTTGATGGAGGAGCCGGGCTGACGCTTCGACATGGTCGAAATGTTGGTAACACGGTCGCCGCTCTTTACGCCACGGTCGCCCACGGTGGTGATAACCTTGCCGTTATAGTCGGTGGCAAAGAATGCCACACGGGGATCCTCCTCGTCGCCGGGGATGGCGTCGGGATAAATGGATTCGTCGGCATACAGCCGTTCCATAGCGGATTGGACGCTCAAATCCTCCCACGAATAAATACGCAGGCCGCCGTAGTAAATCATATTTTCCGCTTGGGCATAGGAGTAGCCGTATTGCTCTTGCAAATCGGCGATAACGCTTTCGATAACCATATCCGTGTAGTAATCCTGCACGCTGACATACGACACGTTGCTGGACAAAATCAGTTCCTCGCCCATGGCTTGGTTATATTCGTCCTCGGTGATAAAGCCGAGCTTAAACATTTTCCACAAGACGGTTTGCTGGCGATCACGGACGTTTTCGGGGTGGCGATACGGGTCGTAATACGACGGGTTTTGGGTGATACTGGCAAGCACGGCACATTCCGCAAGAGAAAGGTCTTGAACGTCTTTGCTGAAATAGTAGTTGGCACCGAAGCCGACGCCGGTAATGTTGTCGGAAAGCGGCAGAATGTTGAGATATGCCTCGAGGATTTCTTCCTTGGAGTACTGTTTTTCCAGCTCCAACGCTTTCATAATTTCGGTGACCTTACGCATAACGGTATGGTCGTTGTCGCCGGTCAGTTGTTTAACAAGCTGTTGGGTGAGGGTAGAGCCGCCGTATTCCACAGAGGAGAATTTGAACACCATATTGACAACGGCGGAAGCGGTACGTTTCCAGTCGACGCCGTCGTGTTGGCGGAAGCGTTCGTCCTCAATGGCGATAACGGCGTTTTGCATATTGGCGGGAATGTCTTTCAAATCGGCCCAAATGTGGTTCGAGCCCTCTAAGTGCATAAACTCTTTCCACTCGTCAGATGCCTCGTCATACGTGAGCATTACGCTGGTGCCCACGTTGCCGGAGGTGGTCAGCTCGGGAACGTCTGCACCGGAGGCAACAGCGTTAGAAATATAGTAGGCCATAATGCCCGCCACCAGGCAGCCGGTGACGAAAAACACCAGAAAAACGGTGAATAAGCACTTCATAGCGACGCTGAACACTTTCCATGTCCGTTTTGCCGCAGGACGATTATACCACGCAACGCCGGTTTTTTTATTGCGGTTATCCTTCGCCACGAGGATCACTCCCTTCACAAATTCGAAAAGTAAAAGATATGTATAGGGGCATACGTATACAGTATAAACATTTTTTTACCAATTGTCAAATGCTTTTGTGTATGAAAGGAGGTCGGGCGGGGAAAAATATTTGCAAAACGGAAAAAGGAGTGGCAGGAATGGGGAAATGGTGGTTTTGCGGTGTTGCGTGTGCCGTGGTGGTGTTGTCGGTGTCGGTGATTTGCGGGGTGACGGCAACCACGGCGGATTCGCCGTCTGCCAAAACAGCGGTCACCGCCGCAAAGGATGTTGCCGTTTTCGGAACATTGGGTGTTTTCGAGGGGCATCTGGCACTGTTTTGTGACGGCGATACGCCTAAAGAGGTGTATGACGTGTGGGTTGCCGCTTTGCCGCCGGAGGAGCAGGCTCGGCTGGCAAAAGGGATTCCGGCAGCGACAAGAGAGGCGTTTTTGGCGTTGTTGCAAGAATACACGGGATAATACAATTCGTATAAACGCAACAAGATTATACGGAATGGGGGTTGTTTTCGGTGTTGGGAATGCGAACAACCCATTCAATATAGCCGTTTCCTTGTCGTTTTTCGGCGTCTACCGTAAGTCCCGAACGACGCATTGTGTCCACCGCTTTGTCCACGGTATTAAAAAAGAGCCGCACATCTTTTACAAGGGGCGTTACTCGACGGCGGGGCGATTTTTCCGCTTCTTTCAGGCGGGCGACCTCTCGTTCGGTACGTGCCACCGTCCAGTGCTCGGCGGCAAGACGCACCAGTAAAGCGGCACGGGCAGATTCCTCTAATCCGAGGAGGGCACGGGCGTGTCGTTCGCTGGCACCGCAAGAGAGCAGCTTATCCCGCTCGGCAGGAGAAAACGCCAAAAGACGAAGTTTGTTGGCGACGGTTGGCTGAGTAAACCCCAACCGTACAGCGGCTTGCTCTTGGGTGAGATGATAGTCGTCAATCAGGCGACGAATACCCTCGGCCTGCTCTAAAAAATGCAAATCCTCCCGCTGTAGATTTTCCACCAACGCCAACACGGCCGCCTGCTCGTCGGTGTGTTTTACCACAATACACGGCACCGATTTCAGCCCGGCAATTTTACACGCTCGAAGCCGCCGTTCACCGGCAACAAGGGTAGGCACGCCGTTTTGCATCGTGACTGTCAGCGGCTGTAAAAGCCCGTTTTCGCCAATGCTTCTGGCAAGAGACAGCAGTTTGTCGTAATCAAAACTGCGGCGGGGTTGTGCCGGATTCGGTTGGATAGAGGCGACGGGCAGACTGATTACGGAGCCAACCCGTTTTTGTAACGTAACATCCCACATAAAAAACCGTCCTTTTTCTTTTTATGCTATCACGCACAAAGAAAAAAGACGGTCGGATTTTGGTGTCGAAAGCACGCTTTACAGCGTGCTTTTTTTGATTTTTGCGGCGGGACGGGGATATGCCTTCGGTGTGCCGCTGATTTTGTCGACAAAAACCAGCGTGCGGTCAAAGGGCTCGCCCGCTTCGTTCAGTGTCAGCGTTTTGATGCCGGCGGGTTTGCCTCCCAGCCGTTTTATGGCGGTTTCGGCGGCACTCAGCTCCTCGTCTCCGGCGGGGCCTTTCATGCCGAGAAACAGCCCGCCCACCTTGACAAAGGGCAAGCAGTATTCGCACAGTACCGGCAAATTGGCAACGGCACGGGCGGTGGCAACGTCAAATTGCTCTCGCAAAGCAGGGTCGTGGCCGCCGTCCTCTGCTCGAGCGTGGACGAGTGTGACGGGAAGCTGTAATTCACGGCACAATTCTTCGAGAAAGGTCAGCCGTTTTTGCAAGCTGTCTAAAAGCGTCAACGAAAGGTCGCCTCGCAACAGAGCGAGCGGCACGCCGGGAAAACCGGCACCGGTTCCCACGTCAATCAGCGAAAAGGGCGTTTTCGGCAAATAGGGGGCGGCGGACAAGCTGTCCGCAAAATGCTTCCACACGATATCTTGCGGGTCGGTCAGAGCGGTTAAATTGACCTTTTGGTTCCATTCCACAAGACGGGCGGCGTAGGTGTCGAGTTTTTCTGCCGTTTCGGGGGAGAGGGTGACACCGACAGAGGCGGCGGCATTGATTAAAAGAGATTTAGAAACCAAGCGGTATACCCTCCCTTATACAGTAAAAATCCGAAAATCATGGCGTGGATAAGATAGGCGAATGTAAGCCCTCGCATAATGGTTTTGTGCTGTGTTTTGTGGCGGATAAGCTGCATGGTTATATACATCAAAAGGGCTCCGCCCACGGCACCGAGACGCAACAGGGTCTTTTCACGGATGCGATACTTTTGGTTGTGTTTTGCCGCCCATTTGTCGTAAATCGAGACGGCGGAACCGAGGATGCCCATAAGCCCTAACCAGCCCAAAAAATACCAACACAGCATTTACGATTCCCCCCGTGCTTGCAAAAACAAAATAAGCACGGCGACGTCCGCAGGGCTGACGCCGCTGATGCGGGAGGCTTGTCCGATACTGCGGGGACGGATTTTTCCGAGCTTTTCTCGGGCTTCCTTGCGAAGTCCCGTGATATTGTCATAGACGATGGTGTCCGGAAGCAGGCGGTTTTCCAGTCGCCGCATTTCACGGATATCCGCCTCTTGCCGTTTCAGATAGCCCTCGTATTTCAGTTGCACCTCAATTTGCTCTTTAACAAGCGGGTCAAGAACGGGGCGTTCGGGGTCAACGGGTGCCAGCTTGTCATAATCCAGTTGGGGACGCTTGATAAGCTCCGACAGGCGTACACCGGTAGTCGGCGGAGTGGTTTCGTTTTGCTCGCACAGCATACGGAGAGCGTCCGACGGGGGAAGCACCGTGTCGTGGAGACGGTCGAGCTCCGCAATTTTGGCAATTTGGCGGGCGATATAGTGAGCCCACCGTTCATCCGAGACGAGTCCCACTCGCCGTCCAATCGGGGTGAGGCGTTCGTCGGCGTTATCCTGGCGTAAAACAAGGCGATATTCCGAGCGGGAGGTCATCATTCGATACGGGTCAGAACAGCCTTTGGTTACAAGATCGTCCACCAGCGTGCCGATATAGCCGTCGGCACGGCCAAGAATCATCGGCGGTTCGCCTTTGAGTTTAAGGGCGGCGTTGATGCCGGCAACAAGACCTTGTGCCGCCGCCTCTTCGTAGCCGGAGCTTCCGTTGAATTGCCCCGCACCGTAAAGCCCGGGAAGTTCTTTGAATTCCAACGTGGCGGATAATTGAAGCGGGTCACAGCAGTCGTATTCAATGGCGTATGCCGGTCGCATCACGTGGACGTTTTCAAGTCCTTTGATGGTTTTAAGCAAGGAAAATTGCACATCAACCGGCAAAGAGGAGGAGAGACCCTGCAAGTACATTTCGTCGGTTTTATAGCCGCACGGCTCAATAAACACCTGATGAGCCTCTTTGTCCGCAAAACGGACGATTTTGTCCTCAATACTGGGGCAATAGCGAGGGCCAACACCGTCGATTTTTCCGGCATACAGCGGAGAGCGGTGAAGATTTTCCAAAATAATGCGTTTGGTTTCGCTGTTGGTCCAGGTAATGTGGCAGGGAAGTTTGTTTTCCAACTCTTTTTCTGTTTCAAACGAGAAGGGAACCACCGGCTCGTCGCCGGGTTGCACCTCCAATTCGGAAAAGTCGATAGACGAACGAAGAACACGAGCGGGCGTGCCGGTTTTGAAGCGGCGAAGCTGCATCCCGAGCTTGAGCAAATCGGCGGTCAAATCGGTGGCGGCAAACATACCGTCCGGGCCGCCGTCATAGGATACGTCGCCCACAAAAATTTTACCTCGCAAAAAGGTGCCGGTTGCCAAAATTACCGCACGAGCGGTATATTCCGCTTCCAGACGGGTGGAAAAACGCCAGTTGCCGGTTTCCTCTTTTTCGAGGGAGACAATTTCTCCTTGCAGAACGTGGAGGTTTTCTTGTTGTTCCAACGTTTTTTTCATCCGAGCGGAGTAGTCTCGGCGGTCAATCTGTGCCCGCAACGAGTGGACGGCGGGGCCTTTTCCTCGATTAAGCATACGGGATTGAAGCAGGGTGTCGTCTGCCGCTTTTGCCATTTCGCCGCCTAAGGCGTCGATTTCTCGGACCAAATGCCCCTTGGCGGTGCCGCCGATAGAGGGGTTGCAGGGCATATTGGCGACCCAGTCCAAGTTAATGGTAAACAGAGCGGTTTTGCATCCCAGTCGTGCCGCCGAAAGGGCGGCCTCTACGCCGGCATGACCGGCACCGATAACCGCCACATCGTAGTTGCCCGCAAAAAATTTCACGCTGTCCACCTCCATAGCCTTTGGTAAATTTTTCTCTCAACGGATAGTATACCGCTTTTTACCTTGTCCTGCAAGCATTTTTTGCGTTTTTGCACAATACAATCCACAAAGAGGAGTGGTGAGGATGAAAAAACAAAACGAACGAGTTTGGCGAACGACGTTGTTGCTTTTGGCAACCTTGCTGATTTTGGTGGCGGTGTCTCGCTGTCACGACGCACGTGTGGCGGCAACCGCCCCGAAGTCGACGGTAACGGTGCTGATGTATCATCATATTTTGCCGGGGGAGCAAGCGGGACGGTTTTCCGGCAACTCGATTGTGACCTATGTTGAGGATTTTGAGGCACAGTTGGATTTTTTGCAGAAGAATGGCTATAAAACCGTAAATCCGATGCAGGTGGAGGCCTTTTTCTATGAAAAAAAGCCGTTGCCGGACAAAGCGGTGCTCATCACCTTTGACGACGGATACCTAAGCAATGCTGTGTATGCGTATCCGCAGTTAAAAAAGAGGGGAATGCGGGCAACCATATTTCTGGTGACGGGGCATTTGGGTGAATGTGGGCAGGTGTTTTCGCCGTCGCTGGTGCAAATGATGGATACGAAAACCATCCAATCGACCGCAGACGTGTTTACGTATGCTTGCCACACCGACGATTTACACAAAATACAAAGGGGAACGTCTGCTCTTTGTGTGGCGGGAAACGACGAGCGGGCGGCAGATTTTAGGAAGTGCAGGGCGTGTATACAAACGATTCCCGGCGGCTGTGTGACAGCGTTTGCGTATCCGTACGGTGCGTACAACGAGCAGGTAAAAGCAAGTCTTAAAGCGGCGGGAATCACGCTTGCGTTTCGGGCATCTGAGGGGGTCGTAACCGCCGATTCCGATGTGTATGCGTTGCCTCGGTTTCCGGTAGACAATAGCGTCAGCTTTTCACAGTTTTGTCAATATTTCGGAGTTTCCCCCGAAAACAGTTGAAAAACAAAAGCAAGTGTGGTATACTTTTTTCGTTTTGAAAAAAGGACGTGACCAAGATGTTGATTTATGATGTCCATACCCATATTTTCCCCGATAAAATTGCCGAAAAAGCCACGGCGTCCATCGGGGCGTTTTATGACAGCGAGATGTATTCTCCTGCGGCGACCAAGCGGCTGTTAGAGGCGGAAAAGGCGGCGGGAATTTCCAAAAGTCTTGTCTGTTCCTCGGCGGTGACGGCGGGGCAGGTGGAGAGCATTAACACCTTTATTGCCGGTGAGTGTGCTGCTCACCCGACGGAATTTTTGGGATTTGCCGCCATGCACACCGACTACGAAAACGTGGCGGAGGAGTTAGACCGTGCGGTGGCTCTCGGGTTGCGGGGCGTGAAATTCCACCCCGATTTCCAAAAGTTTGATATTGATGACCCGAAAGCTTTGCCGATGTATCGGGAAATCGCCAAGCGAAGGCTTCCGGTTTTGTTTCATACCGGCGACCATCGCTATGACTATTCTGCACCGCTCAAGGTGCAAAACGTGATGCGTCAGGTGCCGGAGCTTGTGTGTATCGGTGCCCACTTCGGAGGCTATAACCGTTGGGACGAGGCGATGTCTTTGGAGAAAAATCCCCAGTTGTATTTTGACACGTCCAGCTCGCTGACGGTGATTGACCGAGAGCTCGCTTTGCGAATGATTGACAAATTCGGAGCCCGCCAATTTTTGTTTGGCACGGATTTTCCCATGTGGAGTCCCACCGAGGAAAAAGAACGCTTTTTTGCTCTCGGGCTGTCTGACGAGGAAAACGAGCAAATTTGCCACAAAACGTTTGAGACGCTGTTTTCTCTGTAATTGAAAAAACAAACCAAAAAACGGACGAGAGTTTTCTCGTCCGTTTTTTATAATTTTCCGAGCAAATCCAAGACGGAGGGATACCGTGAGAGCGGGTCAATTTGGGTGGCTTTCAGCACCACCTTGCCCGCTTTTCCCTTTGCCAGCTGTTGGCTGGGGTGTTTGCCGGTGAGCATCACGTTGAGAAGCACGCCGAGTGCGTAAATGTCGGTGTGTTGGTCGCTTTGAGACAGCCCCAGCTGTTCGGGGGCGGCGTAACCGAGTGTTCCGATTTGCACCGTGTCGTTTTGTGCGGTGGGTACGACCTTGCGGGAGGCGTTAAAGTCAATGAGTTTGACTTCGCCGCTTTTGGAAATCATCACGTTTTCCGGCTTCACATCCCGATGAACAAAGCCGACTGCGTGGAGAACAGACAAGGCGTTTCCCACGGCATAAAGCACTTTTTTTGCTCCGCCGTATGTATACAACCCGTTTTCTATCACGTCGGCGACGGTGATGCCGTCGATATATTCCTCTAACACGATTTGGCCGTCTTCCGCTTGAACGGTGTCGAACACCGTCGGCAAAGCGGGGAACGACACGGTTTTCAGGTAATCGTAAACAGGAATCGGTGTGGAATAGTGACGTACGACAAGAAACCGGGATAAGGTGCGGTGTTTATAGAGTAGGACGTGTGCTTCGTTTTTGTCGGATAACACCCGCACAAGCACGTAGTCCGCTTTCAGCTGTTCCAAAAACATCTCACAGGTCATGGCTCTGCCCTCGTGATTCCTACGGATAAATCATACAGCACCTCGCCGTTTGTGTTGCGGGAGGTCACCACAAACGTGATTTTTTCCTGCTCGGTTAGCATGGTGATATAGCGAGAGGAAATAGCGGTGTCGGTCGACATGGCGGCGGTATAGGCATCGGTGCGACCCAGCATATCGGTATACAGGGTGATAAAGGGGTCGGGCAAGTCTTTTTTCGGATACCGTTTTTCGTCGTCAAATACCTTGTCAATATCCGTGAAGTAATGGTTGCAGGCACCTTGCACCACGCATTTTAAGAGGCTTTCCGCCTTGTTGAGGTTTTCCGGTGTAACGTCACAGAAGTAGGCACCGATTTCCTCACCTTCGTTGTAGAAAAACAGCGACAGCAGTGCATCGCCTACGTAGGTGTCGATGGCGTACTGACGGAACTTTGTTTTCGAGGAATAATGGGTGTCGATGAGGCTGTCCAAATCCCAGAACGTGTCGATGCCCATTTTCTCACTGACCCGTGGTGCCGCTTCACGGAATTGCTCTATGGAGCAAAGCGGCGAGGAAGCGTCGGCGACGGTTGTTGTGGCGACGGCGGCGGGAGCGGGTTTGTTTGCCTCGGGTTTTTCGAGATGCGGGAGCAATAAAACAGCAACGCCGATGAGCAGAACGACCACCAAAAGCCCGATAACAAAAGGAAGCACCGCTTTTTTGGCGGGATGAGGGGTGGGGAGCGTTGTCTTTTCGCCGAACATGGTCATACAATGCGGGCAAAATCGGGCTTGCGGCTGTAAAGATGCTCCGCATTTGGGGCACGTATTGTTCATCCTAATGTCTCCTGTCCGTATTCGTAGAGAAGATTGTTGACCTCGACCACGCTCAGGCGTTTATACAGTCCGTAAAGGACAATGGCGTCCGACGGGCGTCTGGCGTACAGCGGTGCATAGCCGGTTGTTTTCAGCAGCGTTTGCGTTTCCTCACCGGAAAGCCCCATGCCAAATGCAAGGCACAGCACCTTTTCTCTGCCGGGGTGCGTTTTAATGCCGGACAGAATTTGGTAAGCGTACACCTCGCTCATCTCACTGTTTTTAACAACGTCTGCCAGAACGAGTCTCTTTTCGGAGACAAGTGCTTGCAGGACGTCGGATAGCGAAGTGGCGGCAAAATGCGTTTGATTTTCTTCGTAAAATTGGGCAAAGCCGGAAAAATTCTGCAATTCCTCCAACAGTTTGGCGGTGTCCTTTTTCATACGCACCCTCCTTTCAATTTTATCCCTATGATACCACCGAAAATGGGCGGTGTCAACCGATTCGCAAATTATGCTGACAGCATACGAAATGGCAAAGAAAATGTGGTAAAATTGGGGAAATCCAACAAGGAGGGTGCATATGAAAAAAGGATTGATTTTGTTTCTGGTAGTAATTTTGGCGTTTACGCTTGCCGGGTGTGGCGACACAAGTGAGGACTACGAGAACAATTACGACAACGGCAACAACGCTTATGAGGCCAACGACTACAACAATGCCTATGAGGGCAACGACTACAACAATGCCTATGAGGAGCCGACACCGGCACGTATTTCCGACTATGTACTGGAAAGTGCGATGAAGTCGTGTATCTATCGGATGGACCCGTTTTCTATTTCGGTAGGGGAGCTGCTTCGCAAAGCCGTTTCGGGTGCGTCGGTAATCTATTACAACGGCGACGAAATGATTGAACACGGAATTTGCGGCGAAGACGATATTGATGCCTCTATTGACAAAAACAATGTTTACTATGCCATTATTTCCGGCGAGGTGATGCGAAATCCCGACATCCCGTATATGACGCAGCACGAAGAAAAGGCAATGATTGTGCTGATGGTGTTTGACGAGAATCAGAATGTGGAGAGCTATGATGTTCAGCTTTCCGAGACGCTGAGAATTTGTGCTATACAGATTATGACATAAAGTGAAAGGAGAAACGGGGAAAAACCGATTGCTGTTGAAGAAAAAGGAGGAGGACGTTTTGAGAGAGATATTGAAACTGGGTGCCGGGGCAATGGGATTTATCGGCATAGTAATGATGCTTTTGAGTCTTTGGGGAGTCGATATACCGATTGGCTTGGCTTGTGCAATGGGTTCCACAGGGGTGATTCTTCTTACGTGGATAAACGCAATTTCGCCCGCCGAGAACAATGACCCGAACGACCCGAATAACCCGAATGACAAGGAGGACTAAGAAATGAAGAAATGGTTAGCGATCACACTTTTGTTGTGTATGGTGGCAACGATTTTTTGCGGATGTGACGACATCGGAGAGCCGACTCACAGCAACTGTAAAATCGTAACGGTGGCGGATTCGTTTGTTTCGTTTAACCCGAAATGTCCGGAATGCGGGCATCTGAACCGCTATGCCAGCTTCCAAATCAGCAAGGGCGAGAGCGACAGAGCCACCGCTTTTTGTGAAAAATGCGGAAAGGCATACGACGTATCTGTTAGCCGATAAAACCAAAACCCCCGACAATGCCGTGGTGACAACGTCGGGGGTTTTCTTTGAAAAAAATTAGGATTTCTTGCCGAACAGCCGCTCTTTGAGGGGACGTTTCGGCTTTTTTTCTTTTTTAGGCAGGATAATCTGTATAGCGTCCCGCTCGTTTTTAATGAGAATGTGTTCGGCACCGGCTTGATATTCGCCGTCCAGTGTCCACGGGTTGTCTGCCGGAGCGGTAATGTGAAATTCCGAAGCCGAGCAGAGGGTGACAAGCGGGTCGGTGTATTGCTGGATAGCAAGGGAAAAGGCGGCACGTCCCAAATTGGCGATTTTGGCAAGCTCGGCGAATTTGCCCAGCTCGGTAATGGTTTTCGGCATACGCACCAAAAGCATTTCGTGTAGTCCGTCGTTCATATCCACACGGGAGCGGGCGAGCTTTAACACGCCGCCGCAGGAGGTGGAGTTGCAAAAAGCGGCAAAGATATAGTCGTCCTCATAAATGGCACCGGCGGTCTCGACTTTCAGATGGACGGGGTGCAGGTCGGACAATTCTTTGATGCCCTCGATAAGATACGCCAAGTGCCCAATCACATTTTTTACGTCCTGCGGAGCCGAATAGGAGGCTTTGGAAAACGCACCGCAAGAGGCAATGTATACAAAATCCCGTCCGTTAAAGCTGCCCACGTCCAACGGGCGAACCACGCCTTTGACGGCGTTTTTAGCGGCAAGACGGGGAATAATCGGCAAATACAAACTGGTGGCAAAGTCGTTGGTACTGCCGGCGGGGATATGGGCAAGCGTTATGTTGCTGTTGCCGGCACGCAGTCCGGCAATAACCTCGTTTAAGGTGCCGTCGCCGCCGATAGAAACGACGGTGTCATACGCCGAAGCGTGTTCTTTGACAAAGGTGGTGGCATCGCCTCGACCGGTGGTTTCGTGGAGGGTGACCTCGCCGGCTTTTTCAAGGACTTTTTTGATTTTTTTCAGTTGATGCACCCCTTTTTTTATTCCGGCACGGGGGTTGAGTATGACCAAAAACCGACGCATAGCGACACCTCCTTTTCTGTGTTTCTTTGAGTATAGCACCGACTACACAAAAAAACAAGGGGAGAAAGAGGGAACTTTTTGTAAAAAAGTCTTTTCAACCAAAAGAAAGTGTGGTATACTACCTCTATATGGTCTAAAACGAAAGGAAGTGAGACAATGGGCAGATTGATTGCCGTATACAACCAAAAAGGCGGCGTGGGTAAAACGACGACTGCCATCAATTTGGCATCCAACGTGGCGGAGCTCGGAAAACGTGTGCTGTTGGTTGACGTTGACCCCCAGGGCAACACCACCGGCGGTCTCGGTATCAACAAACAGCAAATTGTCCGTTCGTCTTACGACGTGCTTTTGGGAAATTGTACCGCCGCCGAGGCAATTCTTCAGCTTCCTTTTGCCAATCTGTCGCTGATGCCCGCCGACATCGGGCTGTCCGGTGTGGAGATAGAGTTGGTGGGTGCGGCCCGGCGTGAAAGTCGGTTGAAAGCGGCTCTTGCCGCCGTGCGTGACCAATACGATTATATTTTTATGGATTGTCCGCCGTCCCTCGGAATTTTGGCACTGAACGCTTTGGTTGCCACCGACACGGTACTGATTCCCATCCAGTGCGAGTTTTATGCGTTGGAGGGATTGTCACAGCTTTTGAACACGCTTCGCCAAGTTAAGCGGCTGTATAACCCCACCCTTGATATTGAGGGCGTGGTACTGACGATGTTTGACGGGCGTTTGAATCTCACCCAGCAGGTGGCGGCTGAGGTGAAACAGTATTTCCCCCGCAAAGTGTTTGCCACCCCCATTCCCCGTGCGGTTCGTTTGTCCGAGGCACCGGGATACGGAAGACCTATTAACTATTATGACCGCAGTTCCCGTGGCAACGTGGCGTATCGTCAGCTTGCCGAGGAATTGCTCTCCAAACGCCGGTAAAGGAGGGAGACGATGGCGATGAAAAAAGGAGGACTCGGCAAAGGGCTTACCGCACTTCTTGTCGAGAACCAGGTAGAGGACTTGACGCCCGTCTCGCTGAAGCTGACGGAGATTATCCCCAACAAAGACCAGCCCCGTCACGTATTTAACGAGCAGGCTTTGCGTGAACTGGCGGATTCTATCGAACAACACGGTATTTTGCAACCGCTTCTTGTCCGACCGATGGCGGACGGCAGTTACCAACTGGTAGCGGGTGAACGCCGTTGGCGTGCCGCCCAAATGGCGGGACTGCGTGATGTGCCGGTGGTTATCCGAGAGATGACCGAGCAAGAAGCGGCGGCGTTGGCATTGATTGAAAACCTCCAGCGAGAGGATTTGAACCCCATGGAGGAAGCCCAAGGCTTCCGCTCGCTGATGGAGACGTATAAACTGACCCAAGAGGAAACCGCCGCCGCCGTGGGCAAATCCCGTCCGGCGGTGACGAATGCGTTGCGTCTTCTCAATTTGCCGGATACGGTAGCGGATTTTGTGTCGGAGGGGAAGCTTTCCGCCGGTCATGCCCGGGCGATTTTGGCGTTTGATACCCGAGCCGCCCAGATTGCCGCCGCCGAAAAAGCCGTTGCCGACCAGTTGTCGGTGCGTGCGGTGGAAAAGATGGCACAACAAGCGAAAAAAGCTCCCAAAACGACAGCAAAAAAAGAGGGGGCTCGCCTGCCGCTATATGCGGAAGTGGAACTGGCACTTTCGGAGCAGCTCGGTCGCAAGGTGAAAGTGCAAGAGGGCAAAAAGGGCGGTCTTTTGACGCTCGAATACTACGACGATGAGGATTTGAAAGCCCTTGCCAATCGGTTCACCCCCGCAGATGCGGAATAAAATAGAGCAAATTGCAATTTGTATAAACGGAAAGAGGATGTTTTAGATGATTGATCTTAAATTTTTGCGTGCCGAGCCGGATACGGTGAAAGCGAACGTGAAAAAACGTTGCAAGGATATGGATAAGGAAATCGACGAGATTTTGGAGCTGGATGCCAGCCGTCGCCAAATGACCGCCGCTATCGAGGCGAAAAAAGCCGAGCAAAATGCGGTGTCCCGCAAAATCCCTCAAATCAAAAAAGAGGGGGGAGATGTGTCGTCGGTGATGGCGGAAATGAAAGCGTTGTCCGCCGAAATCAAAGAGGAAGACGCCAAGCTTGCCGAGCTTGAAGAAAAGCAAAAAACGCTTTTGATGTCCTTGCCGAATATGCCCGACCCCGATGTGGTTGCCGGCGGCAAAGAGAACAACGCCGTGGTTCACGTTTGGGGCGAAAAACCGCAATTTGATTTTGAACCGAAAAATCACGTGGACCTCTGTGAGTCGTTGGGACTTATCGACTATGAGCGTGGAGCGAAGCTTTCCGGCAACGGTGCGTGGATTTACCGTGGCATGGGTGCCCGTTTGGAGTGGGCGTTGCTCAACTTCTTTATCACCGAACACCTGAACGACGGCTATGAAATGCTGTTGCCGCCGCACATGCTCAACTACACGTGCGGATACACCGCCGGTCAGTTCCCGAAATTTGCCGACGAGGTGTACTGGATTGAAAATTCCACCGGCGACAAGAAGTTTATGCTTCCCACCGCCGAAACCGCTTTGGTCAACCTCCACCGTGATGAGGTGTTGACGTTAGAGGAGCTGCCGAAAAAATATATCGCTTACACGCCCTGCTATCGCCGTGAGGCGGGCAGCTACCGCTCGGAAGAACGTGGAATGATTCGTGGTCACCAGTTCAACAAGGTCGAAATGGTGCAATATACCACCGCCGAGGGCTCGGATGCCGCTTTTGACGAATTGGTAGGAAAAGCGGAGCGTTTGGTGCAAAAGTTAGGGCTCCACTACCAGTTGTCTAAGCTCGCCGCCGGCGATTGCTCCTATTCGATGGCTCGCACCTGCGACATTGAGATTTGGATTCCCAGCATGGGCATCTATAAAGAGGTCAGCTCCGCATCGAATGCCCGTGACTATCAAGCCCGTCGTGGCAACATTAAGTACCGTGGCGAGGATGGCAAGCTTCATTTTGCCCATACCTTGAATGCGTCCGGTCTTGCGACCAGCCGTGTGTTCCCGGCTCTCGTGGAGCAGTACCAGAACGCCGACGGTAGTATTACTGTGCCGGAGGTTCTTCGCCCGTGGGTCGGCGTTGATGTGATTAAACCGGAGAAATAAAAAAGAAAAAAGAAAATCCCGAAGGGCTTTCGCCCTTCGGGATTTTTTTATACAAGCATCATTCGTTTACGAATTGTTTGCGTTGTTTCAGATAGAATACAGTACCCAGCACAACCCACACAATCAGCATCAAATAGGATTCTTTGCCGAAGTGGACGCCGGACAACCCCGGAATGGGGATGAGCTGTAACACCATAAAGGCAACCGAGAACAAGGCACCAAGCATCGCCATAGTTTTGAGGAACGGCGTGCCGTCGTTGTCACGTTTGATAGTGACGAGGGTGGAAGCACTGGTAAAGAAGAAGCCAATGGAAGCACCGATGGCACTCATATCCACAAACCAGCCTAAAGCCTCACGGCCGAGAATCGGGCCGGACAAGGACACAAGAATACAGAAAATCATAGCGTTTTTGGGGGTGTTGTGTTTCTCGTCGATTTTGCCGAACCAGCTCGGCAGATAGCCGTCACGGCTCATGGAGTACATAAGACGGGAAGAGGCGAGGTAGAAGCCCATAATACCGGAAAGCACGGCACAGGAAACACCGACACCAATCAGCACTTTACCGAACGTGCCGAGCAGCTCCTCGGCGGCAATCAGCAAGACCCAATCGCCTGCCATAACACGATCCGGCCAGTTTTCGAGAGCGGCGGCAGCAACCGTGTTGTTGGAGGTGTACACAAAGCAACCGAAGGCGATGGCAACCACCATAATGCCCATAACCTTTTTGTAGGAGAATTTGAACTCCTCGGCGGCTTGGGGGATGGTGTCGAAGCCAACGAACGCCCACGGAGCAATGGCAAAGGTGGCAAGAATGGCAGAGAGAATGCCTTTGGTGCCCACATGAGCAAACTCACCGATGTTTTGGGTGGTGGCGTTTTGAGCCATGGCGGCGGCTTTGTCAAAGCCCCACACCGGCGTCATATTGATGCCTTTGGCTTTGGCGGAGACGATGCCGGTAATGCACAAGGTAAAGGCACAAATCGCCAAGAGAGAGGCGAGCACCGTTTGAATGAAGCCGGCTTTTTTTACGCCGAGGATGTTGAGAATACCAAACGCAATGAGAATACCCATTGCCAAAATCATCTCACCCAACCATACGTCAAACCCGGCAATCTGATAATGGAAGCCGAATTTGAGGATGTCGGCGGTGCCGTCCAATCCATCGACAATAAGGCCGATGGCGGTGGAGTTCATAGGAACGTTGGTGAGATAGGCGGCAACCAAAAACCAGCCGCACAAGTAGGCGGGGGTTTTGCCGAAACATTTTTTCGTAAAGGTAAATTCGCCGCCGGCTTTGGGGAATTTGGGGACCATGTAGGCGTAGCTGAAGGCAATGATGACCATTACGAGAGCACCGAGCACCATGGCGATAGCGGTGCCGGCGACGCCGGAGTTCGGCAGGAATTTTTTGCCGGGGTTAATGAAGGAACCCCATCCAATGATGCACCCAAAGGCGATAGCCCATACGTGCATCGGGCTTAATTCTTTTTTAAGCCCGGTTTCGTTCTTGTCGGACATTTTTAACACTCCTTTTTTTATTTAAACCTTACACGTCGTAGGTTTTGTCGATGGCCTTTAATTCACGGAACGTGTCGATTTCCACGATATCCTCATCGTTGCAGGGGACAATTTCGATTTTGTACTGTCCTTTGAACGCTTGGTTCGGGACAGTTTCCCAGTAACGCTCTTTCCCGCCCGGCTCCATAAACGCTTCCTGAATGTGGCCGGATAGCTTGGCACCGTCGGAGGCGTTGAAGTAGTAGATACCAATCATTTGGTGGCAGTTAAGACCGCCCACCTTTTCCTCATCCACGCAACCGTCTTTGTCGGAGGTGAGACACCAGTCGTCGGTGCGGTCTTTCCAAATGCCGAGCACGTTGGAGCGGTAGTTGTATTTGCGGATGATTTTCGGATTGGAAACCAGAAGGTCTGCCTCTAAGATGTAGGCGTCCTGCATCATATAGCGGGCGACCATGGCGGAAGAGATGTTGTTTGCCTCGTTGTAGGAGGGGTTTTCGAGGAATTTAATCATGGGGTATTTGTACAACAGCTGATCGAACTGCTCTGCCAAATAGCCACGAACAATATAGATTTCGCCAATGCCGGCTTGCAAGCAGGCGTCCAACAGCGTGTCGATAATACGAGTGCCGTTGACACGGACAAGCGGCTTCGGGGTGTTGAGCGTAACCGGAACAAGGCGTGTGCCGAAACCGGCAGCAATGAAAATCGCCCGTTTCGCACGATAGGGCTCTAAGGCGTCAATGCCGGCGGGGGTAATGGAACCGTTGTCGATGTAGCCCGCCTCGGTCAGCTCTTTCACCGCTTTGTTAATGGTGCCAAGAGAGTGACCGGTAAGCTCCTCCAACTGCCGTTGTGTAAGAGCGGCGTTTTCGGTGGCGAGGGTGGAAAGAATATCGAATTGTTTGCGTGTCAGTTGCATGATACGACCTCCGTTTGTTCAGAATTGTGATGGCCGGTGGCGTTGAATGAACGCAAAATCGGCGAAAAATGGCAAAAAAGCATACACAAAGCCCTGTGTTCAAAACACAGGGGGATTCGTGTAACTTTCGAACATAGTATAGCGGGTTCGTCGACATTTGTCAACCCTTTTTTCAAAATTTTTACAAGAACGGTTTTTCGGAAAATACAAAGAAAACCCATAAGAAAAAGCCGGCAGAACTCTGCCGGCTTTTTTGAAATCGGATTACATTAACTGCTCTTTATAACGCAGGAAAATGAACAAGGTGGAGATGACAAGCACCAATACGGTGGCGGGAGCAAGTTTTGCACAATATTTGCCCCAGCCAATCTTGTGGCCGTGTTTGTTGGCGACCGAGATGCCCACCACGTTGGCGGAAGCACCAATCGGGGTGGCGGAACCGCCGATGTCGGTACCGATGGAGAGGCCCCAAGCCAGCGTGGCAAGAAGGCCGGTGGCACCGCCGGTGGACAAGTCACGAATAATCGGCACCATGGTAGCGGCAAAGGGGATGTTGTCCACGAATGCACTGGCGATTGCAGACACCCAGATGATGATGCCGATCATAACGAACAGGTTGCCGCCGCTGATATTCTTGATGAAGTTGGCGATGAGCTCCAGTACACCGGTTTGCTCCAAGCCGCCGACCACGATGAACAGGCCGACAAAGAACAGCAGGGTTTTATAGTCCACTCGTTTGAGGATTTCGCCCATGTGTTTCGGGGCGGTGATAACGGTGATAAACGCAATGCCCACGCCGATGGAGGCGACCGTCAAGCCGGTTTGAGCGTGAGTGATAAGCAGCACAACAGCCAAGAGGAAAATGCAGGTGGACACAATGAAGCCGGGCTTGTCCGTAATGGCTTCGTTGGGGTTCGGCAAAGCGGACGCATCCACGTGCTCGGTGGATTTGAGGTCCTTTTTGAACACCAGCAAGAAGTAGAACACAACAAAGATCATGCAAATGCCGGCGATGATACCGGTGTTTGCCAAAAAGTCACCGAAGGTGTAGCCGAGAGATGTGCCGATGATGATGTTCGGGGGGTCGCCGCACATGGTGGCGGAACCGCCCAGGTTGGCACAGAAAATTTCCGACAAAATCATGGGGACGGGGTTGAATTTAAGAAGCGTGCCCAATTCAATGGTGACCGCCGCCAAGAACAGGATAACCGTAATGCTGTCAATAAACATAGACAACACGGCGGACATAATCATAAAGGTGATAAACACCGGAATGGTTTTGCATTTCACCAGTTTGGCGATTTGCATACAAAGCCAGCGGAAAAAGCCCACACGTGCCATGCCCTCGACCATCACCATCATACCGGCAATAAAAATAATGGTTGCCCAGTTAATGCCGGTAGAGGCTTCGCCGCCTTGTCCTTTGTGGAACCAAAAGTCTGGCGTAAAAATGCTTTGGACGTTCAGGGTTTCCATCACGGCGGAACCGTCTTTCATAATGAGCCCGAACACCAGAGCAATCGTCAAAACGCCGCAACCCAATGTCACATAATGGCGGGGAATTTTGTCGATGATGATGAGGGCGAACATCACAAGAAAAATCAATACTGCAATAATCGGTGCCATAATCAATCTCCTATCTTTGAGAGAATAAACTTATTATATATGTGCAAAACGCACAACAGTCGAATTATAGCACAGTCTTTTGGAAAAAGCAAGGAAAAAATTACACAAAAACCAAGGTTTGTATAAAACAAAACTGCACGGTTACACTAAAAGCGGCAACGAAAAATCAAGTGAGGAGAATGCAGCATGAAAGCAACCGGCATTGTACGCCGTATTGACGATTTGGGACGGGTGGTTATTCCCAAAGAAATCCGCCGAACGATGCGTATTCGTGAGGGTGACCCGCTGGAAATTTTTACCAGTAAGGACGGGGAAGTCGTATTCAAAAAATATTCGCCTATCGGGGAGTTGGCGGCGTTTGCCGCCCAGTATGCCGACGTAATGTCCAGAGCGTGTGGCGTGCCGGTACTCATTGCCGACCGTGACCGTGTGGTGGCAGTGGCAGGTGTGCCTAAACGGGAGTTTTTGGAGCGGCGATTGTCCGAACAGTTAGAGCAGTATATGGAGGCTCGCCGTAGCTTTGTGGCAACCGCCGCCGAAACCGTCCAGTTTTTGCCGGTGGAGGGGAGCGACCGACGGGCGTCGGTTTGTTGCCCCATTTTGTCTGCCGGCGACGTGACCGGTGCGGTGTGTTTGATGCTCCCCGAATCGGGGGCACTTCCCGGCGAGGGAGATATTAAAATGACGCAGGTGGCGGCCGGGTTTTTAGGTAAACAAATGGAGGCATAAAAAAAGAGCCTTACGACGCTGTGGCGTTTCGTAAGGCTCTTTTTTTGTTATTCCCCGCCGAATAGCTCCGCAAGGGCGGTGTCTACGGCGTCCCACGTCTCGCTGTTTTCAATCGGGAGGAGATTGGTGTCGCCGTTTTTAAGCGGCTCACCTACCACCGAGGCAAACACCTGTAAACACCCGTTTTCGTCCTCGGAATTGTCGGTGTATGCCACGACCTCGCCCTCGTCAGAGGTAAACGAGAACAGAATTTCACATTCGTGCACAATCCCTTGCTCGTCTTTTAATGTAAAGACCCCGCTTTCCGGGAGATTACCGGCTTTTTGACTCATAGTTTCACGTCCTTTTCGTTTTTACAAGGGTAGTATATCACTTTTTCGAAAAAATGTAAAGAGAGATACGTAGCGATTCGATTACGCCCGCTTGCACAAGAGAAATACGTAGCGGCTTGGTTCCGTCCACTTACACAAGAGAGATAAAAAACCGCCGAGCGGAAGCTCGACGGTTTTTGTCTTTGGTGAAAAATCTCTTATTTGAGTTCGGCTTTCGCACCGGCCTCTTCGAGTTTCGCTTTGAGAGCCTCGGCTTCCTCTTTCGGGGCACCTTCTTTGATGGCTTTCGGAGCAGCCTCGACCATCTCTTTGGCTTCTTTCAGGCCAAGACCGGTCGCCTCACGGACGGCTTTGATAACAGCGATTTTGTTAGCACCGGCATCGGTCAGAACGACGTCAAACTCGGTTTTCTCAGCGGCAGCTTCGCCGCCGGCGGCAGCACCACCAGCAACAACGGCAACCGGAGCAGCGGCGGAAACGCCGAACTCCTCTTCGATAGCTTTGACCAGCTCGTTCAGTTCGAGGACGGTCATCTCTTTGATTTCATCAATCATTTTAGTGATTTTCTCAGACATTTTTCATAACCTCCATAAAGTATTTGTTAATTGAATAAATGGGAAGCATTACGCTTCGGCGGGAGCGGCTTCTTCGCCACCACCCTGTTTCTCGGCGACGGCATTGATCGCACGTGCCAAGCCGGCAATCGTGGCATTGAGGCCACCTGCCAACATAGCCAAAAGGGTCTCTTTCGGCGGGATGCTTGCCAGTTCTTTCACCGTTTCCGGAGAAATCACTTTGCCCTCAAAGAAGCCGGCTTTCACGGTAAAGTTTTCGTTTTTATCCGCAAAATCGCACAGAACTTTGGCGGCGGCAAGCTCGTCGCTTTCGCTGGTGGCGAGAGCGGTGGTGCCTTCGAGAACATCTTTCAGTTCCGAAAGACCGGCAACATCCGCAGCACGACCGAGCATGGTGTTTTTCACGACCGCATAGTCAACACCGGCTTCACGAAGGGAGCGACGAAGTGCTGTATCGTCCGCCACGGAGATACCTTTGTAGTCCACCACCACGCCGGCGACGGATTTCTGCAGTTTCTCGCTAAGCGAAGCGACCAACGCTTGTTTTTCTTGCAGGACAGATTGGTTAGGCATATTTTTCACCTCCGACAAAATAGGATCTTGCCGTTTTTCCAAAAAGAAAGCCCTCTCCGCTTTCACAGAGAGGGCACAATCATACCAAATCAAAACGCAAGGCGTTTTCGGTTGATGCTTTCACCCTCGGCAGGCGGGAAATCCCATTATACGCAAAGCGAACCTGCTGTCTGTGGAAGAACAGCAAATGTATCTTACCATATCCTTGCGGATATTGCAAGCTTTTTTTGCAGACACGGCGAACAACATTCGCCGGTCAATCTTAGCCGCTGATTTTCAGCGGGTTGACACGGACGCCGGGGCCCATCGTCGAGGACACCACGCAAGAGCGGATGTATTGACCTTTGGCAGCGGCCGGTTTGGCACGCACAATGGCACCCAGCAGAGCGTCAAAGTTCTCTTGGAGCTTCTCGGCACCGAAAGAAACTTTGCCGATGGGGCAGTGGATGATGTTGGTTTTGTCGAGACGATACTCGATTTTACCGGCTTTCGCATCGTTGACGGCTTTCGCCACGTCCGGAGTGACCGTGCCGGCTTTCGGGTTCGGCATAAGGCCACGAGGGCCAAGCACTTTACCGAGACGACCGACAACGCCCATCATATCCGGGGACGCAATCACAACGTCGAAATCCATCCAGCCGCCGTTGATTTTGGCGACCAAATCGTCAGTACCGACAAAATCGGCACCGGCATCGAGAGCGGCTTGTTGTTTGTCCTCTTTGCAGAAAACGAGGACACGAACTTCTTTACCGGTGCCGTTCGGCAGAACGACAGCACCACGAACCTGCTGATCGGCGTGACGGCTGTCAACACCGAGGCGGACGTGGACTTCGACGGTCTCGTCGAATTTGGCTTTGCCGGTTTTCACCGTGAGATCCAGGGCCTCCGGAATGTCATAGAGAGCCTGGCGATCGAACAGCTTTTGGCTGTCCGTATATTTTTTACCGTGTTTCATTTTAAGGTTCCTCCTAAATTACCTACCCACAAGGGGTGGTTTGGTGGTATATCGGAATGTTGAGGTTTTCCTCCCACCCGAATCGGTCAATAGTAGCCTAACAGAAATCATAAAGCCCGGGTTTTGCGGGCGAAATTCCCGTTATGCTGTGTTGCAATAGTCGTGCCTAACGATACAGCGTTTTGAAGACCCCTCGACCCAAAAAACAGATTTAGAAAGCTGTTTTAAGGCGGGCTTTTCGGTGGCTGTTAGGCTTAGTCGACGACGGTGATACCCATGCTGCGAGCGGTACCGGCAATCATGCTCATTGCCGATTCAATGTTGGCAGCGTTAAGGTCCGGCATCTTGGTCTCCGCAATTTTGCGGATTTGCTCTTTGGTGATTTGAGCCACTTTGTTTTTGTTCGGCTCGCCCGACGCCTTGTCGATGTTGCACGCCTTTTTAATCAGGACGGCAGCCGGCGGGGTTTTGGTGACGAACGTAAAGGAGTGGTCGGCATAGACCGTGATGACGACAGGGATAATCATACCGATGTCGTTTTTGGTGCGTTCATTGAATTCTTTGGTGAACGCCATGATGTTGACGCCGTGCTGACCGAGAGCCGGGCCAACCGGGGGAGCCGGCGTTGCTTTGCCGGCGGGGATTTGAAGTTTGATGTAACCGATAACTTTCTGAGCCATTTTTAGCACCTCCAAAAATCGTGGTGGATGACGGAACGCCGTTGCCGGATGGCACGGTGCCCCTCCCACAGCCGGAAGAGTGTCCGGCACACAGTTCCACGCAGTCGGTTTACTGCGTTTTGCTTAAACGTTAGTCCATCAGTTCTGCTTGATCGGGTTCGAGCTCCACCGGGGTTTCCCGACCGAACATCGAAACTGTCACACGCACTTTGTTCTTTTCCATATCGATTTCTTCCACCTTGCCGGTGAAGTTCTCGAGAGGACCGTCGATGATACGGACCATATCGCCGACAGCGTAATCGATGATAACCTCGTGTTTTTCCACGCCGAGGCGAGCGATTTCCTCCTCCGTCAGCGGAACGGGTTTACCGTTGGGGCCGACGAAGCCGGTGCAGCCACGGGTGTTACGAACGACGAACCAAGAGTCGTCGGTCATCACCATTTTAACCAGAACGTAGCCCGGGAAGAGCTTGCGTTCAATTTCTTTTTTCTGGTTATCCTTCATTTCGACAACCGTTTCGGTGGGGACACGGATTTCGTGAATCCAGTCCTGCAGCTTGCGGTTTTCGACGATGGTTTCCAGATTGGTGGCTACTTTGTTTTCGTAGCCGGAGTAGGTATGGACAACATACCATTTTGCTTCTTCTGCCATCGGG
This sequence comes from Acutalibacteraceae bacterium, assembly GCA_045598965.1. Lineage (GTDB taxonomy): Bacteria > Bacillota > Clostridia > Oscillospirales > Acutalibacteraceae > RGIG426. The sequence goes on along the minus strand of JAZRVH010000006.1, from coordinate 63,875 downwards.
CTACCCCCTTACAAGGACAGCAGCAGGTTGATAAGAGCATCCAACCCGAAGTCGATGACACAGACAATCACACCGACAATCGCACACATAGCAATGGTCGCCCACGTGTTGTTCCACAGAGCGGACCAGGTCGGCCAAGTGATTTTCTTGAACTCACCCTTCAACTCTTTCAGGTAGCGTTTAAAGCCACTTTCTTTTTTGACTTTTTTCGCTTTTGCAGGAGTGGCAGGCGTTTTGTTTTCAGCCACGTTGACTCCTCCTTACTTCGTCTCCCTGTGAAGGGTGTGTTTGCGACAGAACCGGCAATACTTGTTCATTTCCAGTCTGTCCGGATCATTTTGCTTGTTTTTCATCGTGTTGTAGTTGCGTTGCTTGCACTCGGTGCAAGCCAAAGTGATTTTCACTCGCATAGTAACGGCACCTCCTTATAAGCCTCCCTCGTAAAAACAGAGCGGGGGGATGCGAAAAATTCGCACAAAAAATAAACCTCCGCAAAAACGAGGTATAGTCACTATACCACACCTTTTTCGGTTCGTCAACACTTTTTTCAAAAAATTTCGAAAAAATCGCCGTATATAATTACCTATTAGATATACACGTGTGCGTGCGTATAATAAAAAAATTTAATAAAAAAATAATAAAAATAGTGGAAATTTGCAAAACCATCTGTTATACTGTATACTACGTGAATATGCGATTGAAAAATATAAATAAATTTAGGAGGAATCCAAGATGTCACACAAGTACGTTTACCTGTTTAGTGAAGGTAACGCAACTATGCGAGAACTGTTGGGAGGAAAAGGTGCGAACTTGGCGGAAATGACCAATATTGGTTTGCCGGTTCCCCAGGGGTTTACCATTTCTACCGAAGCGTGCACCAAGTATTATGAGGACGGTCGCCAAATCAACGACGAGATTATGGCACAAATTATGGAGCACATTGCCAAAATGGAGGAAATTACCGGCAAAAAGTTCGGCGACAAGGAAAATCCGTTGCTCGTTTCTGTTCGCTCCGGTGCCCGTGCCTCTATGCCGGGTATGATGGATACCATTTTGAACCTCGGTCTTAACGAGGATGTGGTTAAGGTCATTGCCGAGCGTTCCAACAATCCCCGTTGGGCGTGGGACTGCTATCGCCGCTTTATCCAAATGTATTCCGACGTGGTGATGGAGGTCGGCAAAAAATATTTTGAACAGCTCATTGACGAGATGAAAGCCAAAAAAGGCGTAAAATTAGACGTGGAACTGGATGCTGACGACTTGAAAGAGCTGGCAACCCAATTCAAAGCGGAGTATAAAGCCAAAATCGGTGACGAATTCCCCACCGACCCGAAAGAACAACTGATGGGTGCGGTGAAAGCGGTGTTCCGTTCGTGGGATAATCCCCGAGCCAACGTGTATCGTCGAGATAACGACATTCCCTATTCGTGGGGTACTGCCGTCAACGTCCAAATGATGGCGTTTGGCAATATGGGCGACGACTGCGGCACCGGTGTGGCGTTTACTCGTGACCCCGCCACCGGCGAAAAGAAACTGATGGGCGAGTTTTTGACCAACGCCCAAGGCGAGGACGTGGTTGCCGGTGTACGTACGCCGATGCCCATTAAAGAGATGGCGGACAAGTTCCCCGAGGCGTATGAGGAATTTGTGAATGTGTGTGCCCTTTTGGAGGACCACTATCGGGATATGCAGGATATGGAATTTACCGTGGAACACGGTAAATTGTTTATGCTTCAATGCCGCAACGGCAAACGTACCGCTCAGGCGGCACTGAAAATCGCCTGCGACCTCGTGGACGAGGAGATGATTTCCAAAGAGCAGGCGGTGGCGATGATTGACCCCCGCAATTTGGATACGTTGCTTCATCCCCAGTTTGACCAAAAAACGCTGAAAGCTACCACACCGATCGGCAAAGGCCTCGGTGCTTCGCCCGGAGCGGCGTGCGGCAAGGCGGTGTTTACCGCCGACGATGCGGAGGCGTGGAATGCTCGAGGCGAAAAAGTACTGCTCGTTCGATTGGAGACGTCGCCGGAGGATATTACCGGTATGAAAGCCGCTCAGGGCATTTTGACCGTTCGTGGCGGTATGACGTCTCATGCGGCGGTGGTTGCCCGTGGTATGGGCAAGTGCTGTGTTTCCGGTTGCGGCGACATTGAAATGCACGAGGAGGAAAAATACTTTGTTCTCGGCGGAAAGACCTTCCGTGAGGGCGATTATTTGTCTATTGACGGTTCGACCGGTGCCATTTATGACGGGATTATTCCCACGGTGGATGCCACGATTGCCGGCGAATTCGGGCGTATTATGGAATGGGCAGACGGTTTCCGCCGCCTGAAGGTTCGCACCAACGCCGACACCCCGACGGACGCCGCCAAAGCGGTGGAGCTTGGTGCAGAGGGTATCGGCCTTTGCCGTACCGAGCACATGTTCTTTGAGGCAGACCGCATCAAATCCATCCGTAAGATGATTGTTGCCAAAACGGCAGAGGCTCGCAAAGCCGCTTTGGATGAAATTCTTCCGTTACAGCAAGGCGACTTCGAGGAGATGTACCGTGTGCTGGAGGGTCGCCCGATGACCGTGCGGTTCCTTGACCCGCCGTTGCATGAGTTTGTGCCGCAAAAAGAAGAGGATTTGGTGGAGTTGGCGTCCGAGCTGGATGTTACGGTGGACGAGCTTCGCAACGTTGTGGCGGATCTCCACGAATTCAACCCCATGATGGGTCACCGTGGATGCCGCTTGGCAGTCACCTATCCGGAAATCGCCGCTATGCAGACGACGGCGGTTATCCATGCGGCGTTGACCGTCAACGCCGAGCATCCCGACTGGAACATTGTGCCGGAAATTATGATTCCTCTTGTGGGCGAGACGAAAGAGCTGAAATACGTCAAGGACGTTGTGGTGAAAACCGCTGACGAGGTGATTAAAGCCGCCGGAAGCGACTTGACCTATAAAGTCGGCACGATGATTGAAATTCCCCGTGCGGCGTTGACGGCGGGTGACATTGCCAAAGAGGCGGAGTTCTTCTCCTTTGGCACTAACGACCTGACCCAGATGACGTTCGGTTTCAGCCGTGACGATGCCGGCAAGTTCCTGAATGCCTACTACGATGCGAAAATCTATGAATCCGATCCCTTTGCAAAATTGGATCAGACCGGTGTCGGCCAGCTTGTCAAAATGGCGGTAGAGTCCGGCCGTGCCACCCGCCCGGATATTAAATTGGGTGTGTGCGGCGAACATGGCGGCGACCCGTCCTCGGTGGAATTCTGTCACCAAATCGGGCTCGACTACGTGTCCTGCTCGCCGTTCCGTGTGCCGCTGGCTCGTCTTGCCGCTGCACAGGCTTCGCTGAAAGACAAAAAGTAAGAGATTTCACGCAAAAACCCCGCTCCTTATGACGCTGTGGCGTTGGGCGGGGTTTTTGTTGACTTTTTTGTGAGAAAATTGTATAATAAAGGGTAGTTTTTGAAAAAGAGGTCGAAAAAATGGAAAAACAAAAAACCGGTATATCCTCCAACACCTTGCGGGTTATAGCGACGATGTTTGTGTTTTTGCTTCACGGAAGAAGCTATATCCCAAAAATCAATGAGATGCCCTCGCCGCTTAACTGGATTACGTGTTTTCCGGCGTGGGCGGGCGTGTGGATTTTTTTGATTTTGTCCGGCTATGCGATTGGCTGCGGATTTTCCACAAAACGCTATCCGTTGTATGAAAATAACGAGCTGAAAATTCGCAACTTCGTCCGCTTTTATGTGGGTCGATTTGTGAAGCTTGCTCCGCTGTATTATTTGTATTGCTTGTTTTTCGAGATTTTCTCCGGAAAGTTCTATTTTTGGAAGAACAAAAAATATCTTATCGAGGTGTTGACCTTTACCTTTAACGGCAACGGCGGCATCAGCGGCATGGGCCATTTGTGGTATGTTTCGCTGGCGATGCAGCTCTATTTGGCGATGCCGTTTTTGTACCTCATCATCCGTGCGATGAAAAAGAAAAAAGTCCCGATGATGGTCGTGTACGGTGTGGTGGTGGTTTCGGGCTTGTTTTTCCGTACCGCCGTTGTCAACCACGGCTTGAGCTGGTACAGCAAGTGCTATACGAACTTCCTGACGAATATTGATTTAGTGTTTGCCGGAATGTTGATAGCGGAAATGCGTACCTCGTTTACACTTCAACTCAAACGACCGACGCTGTATAAAGGTGGGGCGGCTCTGCTGTTCGTGTTGCTGGTGCTGTATAACTGCTCGATTTATAAAGGGGCAACCGCCGAACAGACAAACGTGTATCGCTGCTTGTTGCCGTCGGCGTATGCGGGTATTTGCGGACTTTTGTTGCTTTTGTCCGGAAACGGCAAAACGCTTAAAGAAAACTCCCTTATACGAAAGGGTATCGACTGGATGTCCGGCCACACGTATACGTTTTATATTTTCCATATTGCGGTGTTCCGCTATCTCAAAAACACCTTGGTTAAAACTTCGGGATTTGCCGAAGCGGGCGTTTTGAAACAATATATCGTTTTCTTCCTGACGAGTTTTGTTATTGTCATGATTTTGGCTATTCCGTTTGACTGGATCGGCAAAAAAATCGTTAAAGCCTATAAGCCTATTGAAAGAAAGGTGTTTCACTGATATGAAACGTGTATTTGTAGTATTTGTTACGGCACTTCTTGCCGTGTGCCTGCTTGGACTTTCCGTTTCTGCCGAAGATACCGTTCCGTTTGACGGAAAAGGAACAAAGGCCCATCCCTACTTGCTTTCTACCGCCGAGGATTTGGTGGCACTTGCCGAAACGGTGAACGCCGGCGAGGAATATAAAGATTGCTGGTTCAAACAAACAACGGATATTGATTTGGACGGCATCGAATGGCCCACCATCGGCAAGTTTAATTCCTCCTCCTTTTTCTACGGAACCTACGACGGCGACGGACACACGATTAAAAATCTGACCGTCAATGTGGGTGGCAACAACGCCTTTTTCGGGAAATTGGGCGGAACGGTGATGAACCTCGGCATCGAAAGCGGTTCGGTTACCGGTTCGTGTGTGGGCAGCATTGCCAGCCACACGTGCAGTTCTAAGGCGATGATTGTCAACTGCTATAACAAAGCGTCGGTGAAGGGCTCTCGTGCCGGAGGTATTGCGGACAACTTTAACGGTACGATTGCCAACTGCTGGACGGATTGCAATTTGAGCTCCAGCGGCGAAAGGCTCGGCGGTATCGTTTCCTATGACGCCAAGACGCTCGTGCATTGCGTTAACATTGAGCAAAAAGGGCGTTCAACCGTTTTGTTGGATGGATGCACTGCTGTTGAGCCGAAAAAAATATCGGCGAAGCAACTGGCACAAAAAATGAACAACAGCGTGTTTTCCTCTGCCCACGTAACGGGAATCGACTATAAAATGCTCAATTTCTGGACAGTGAGCGAGGACGGCGAAAGCGTTGTATTTTCTAAAGAAAAAGCGGCGTTTTCTGCAAAATATACCGTTCCGTTTGTACTGCCGTATTTGGAGATGTGCGTTCCGTACGTCTTGGTTCTTTTGGCGATAGGCGGCGTGGTGTATGCTCTGTTAAAGGCGAGCCAAAAAGAGGACGCCGAACCGAAGACGGAAACGACCGAGCCGAAGGCGGAAGAAACGTCTGCCACATAAGAGGGCGAGAATATGGAAAAAATCAAAAGCTTTACCATTGACCATACAAAATTGCTTCCCGGCGTGTACGTTAGCCGAGAGGATACGGCGAACGGAGAGCCGATTACCACCTATGATATCCGGCTTACCCGCCCGAATTTTGAACCGGTAATGGGCACCGGTGAGGTGCATACGATTGAACATATCGGAGCCACCTATTTACGCAACCGTGACGATATAAAAAATCGGGTGGTGTATTGGGGGCCGATGGGTTGCCGCACGGGATTTTATCTCATATTGGCGGGGGCTCCTGCCCTTGATGAGGTGGAGAGCCTTATGAAAGAGTTGTTTGCGTTTACGGCGTCTTTTGAGGGGGCCATCCCCGGGGCGACACCGGTGGAATGCGGAAACTATTCGGATATGGACTTGCCCGCCGCCAAAGCGAGAGCGACGGCGTTTGGCGAGATTTTGGATGCCGGAATGTGGAAATAATTTTTTTGCGAGGGTAACCAAATCCCACCCATTATGGTATTATAAGTGCAAGACAAGTCGAAACGGAGGAATGAATCGTGCCGAAAAAAGTAATTAACGCTTGGAGTGCGTTTCGAGTCGTTCAAAATATGCGAGGTAATGATCACCCGATGACCTTAGAGGAAATGGGTGCTTTTAACAGTATGCTTTCGATGGTGGAACGTGTGGCATTGGTGTATGACAAGGACGGAAACCGTTTGCCGCAGCACGATTTGCAAGAGCAAATTCTCGCAAACCAACAAAAAAAGATTGACGGCGAAGCCGTTTCGAACGAAACGTATTATCTGCAAAGCCTTGAGGATGAAAACGAGGTGTATGAGGTCTCGGTGGCATACGGAGACAACACTCCGGAGCTTACGTTGAACGAGGAACCGATTAACATTCGTGACTGGAAAAAACAGATAAATAGTCCTATGACCGACGAGGAAAAGAAAGAGTGGACGAAATCGCTTAACGAACTGGTGGCGAAATCGCCGGTGTACGACAAAGAGGGTCGTCTCCTAAAAGACCACGACCTGGAAAAACTCATTCTTAAAAACAATGAGGAAAAAGCCGATAGAAAGGTGTCGCCGGACGTCTTTTATATTCAAAACCCGAAAAACAAGGATAAATTCTATCCTTTGACGGTGGACTACGGGGCACACAGCCCGCAAATGAAAAAAGATCTCGTTCCGATTGACGAGGCGGAAATGAAAAACCGCATCATCGACAACGCCATTCCGGAAGAGGGTTCGGTGCTGTTCGATAAGAACGGGAAAAAGCTCGGAACAAAAGAAGAACTGCACGACCGCTTTTTAGAGCAACAACAGAAAAAAGTTGCGGGCGAGCCGGTGGAGGATGAGTTTCTCTATGTGCAGAGTGCCACAAACCCGGATAAAATGGTGACACTTGCGGTTTCCTATAAAAAATCCGGTCTTGAAATGTCGCCGGGTTTTGAGCCGATTTCCAAAGCCGCAGTAGATAATCTTCTCCAAAAGCAGGACAAAACGGTGGCACAGGAAATTGCCGCCGAGGAAGCCGCTAAGGACACGGAGAGTGCGGAAAAAACTGCCGAAGAAATCCGCAAAGAAATCCGTGAGGGAATTGCCAAGCGTGACAGTGCCCCTGCCCGCCTTAAAGAGGCATTCTCGGGAATTAAAAATTTCAAGAAAACAAAAGGCACGGAAAGATATGGCTTTGGCATTGTTGACGTCGCTCGACTGGGCAAATTGCTCGGCGGCGTGCAAGAGCTCGCTACCGTGTTAGATAAGGACGGAAACCCGCTGGAAGGCGAACAGTGGAACCGGCATATTACCGAACAGCAGGGCAAGCGGGAACGTGGCGAAAAGGTGCCGAAAGAGACGTTCTATCTGCGTTGCAAGGACGATATTTCCAAGATTTTTGCCGTAACGGTGAAATACGACAAGCACAAACCGACGTTGACCCTTAGCAAGAATCCGCTTCTTGACGACGAAAAGCGGGAGCTCAAGAGAGGGTGGCAACAGAAAGCCGCCGAGGCACAAAAAGCGGCGGTTCAGCTGGATGCCAAGAACCCCAAAGCGGAGGATTCTCCCGAAAAACAAAACCAAAAAGAAAAATCCGCTGTGGCGGTGGACAACATCGCTAAGGAACACGTTGCAAAGAACAAAAAAGAAGAGGTGGCAGAGCAAAAAGCCGCCCAAAAAGTTAAAAATCCGTCGATGAAAGAGATGGAAAAGGCGGCGAAAAAGGCGACAAAATCCAAATCGACGGAACCGTCGTGGAGAAGGTACGATGTCAACGCCCAAACGAATGACAGCGGCACCTGGATGGAAATGCAGGATCTTTCGGACCCGGTGCCGCAGGTTGCCAATCCGCAGAAGGTGGTAAAACCGGAAGAAAAGCCGGAAGAAAAACAGAACGAAAAAACGGAAGTTAAACCGGAAGCAAACAAGGATGCGGAACAGAAACAAAAAGCCTCCACGATTGAGGAGCGGGATATGAGTCATATTGACCAAAACCTGCACGTGGTGATGGATACGGAGTATTCCGAAAAAGAGGCCGCCGCCATCGAAAAAGAGGCGGGTGTTGCGGAGAAATTCCGTAATGAGATTATAGAAGCCGCCAAGGAAAACGACAGCGTCCGTTCTCTGCTTGCCAATATGGATCCGGCGTCGATGCAGGCGTTGTATATTGTGTATCGAGACGATTTGCAAAGCGGCGTAGACCCGCAGCTTAAGGGCGTGCTCAACAAAACGATTGAGCTTGCAAATGTGCCCGAGAAAAATATGTATGGCGAAGTGGTTGAAAACGAGATGAAGGAAATCGACGAATACGTTAAAATCAACGAAATAGAAGAACCCGTCAACAACGTATAAAAAATAAAACGGCCGGAAGCTCAAACAGTGCTTCCGGCCGTTTTTTATGTTTAATTTTCCAAAGCGGGGGTTTCCGGTTGTTCCGGTTGCGATTTTCCGGTGCGTAAAAAGAGGATAAAAAAGGCAACAGAAATGCGGGCGATGGTGGTGATGAGATAGGCGATGCAAAAGCCCCAAAGCTGCCACAAATAGGAGGCGGGAACGCAGAGCAACACGAACGCCACCGCATAAAACACGTTGACGAGCAGTTGGTCACGGCTTCTGCCGAAGCGGAGCAACAGAACGTTAATCATATTGCCCACGAAGTAGATGATTTGTGCCAGGTTTCCAAGCCACAAAAAAGGTTTTACCATAGCGTATTCGGCGGGATAGAGGAACGGAAGTAGGATGACGGATGCCACAAAGCACCCGAGCATTCCCAGCAGGGAGACAACGGCAGACCCGCCGACAATGGCGACAAAGACTTTCTTTTTCAGCGTCCCTTTATACCGCATCAAATACCCGATAAGCACGCTGTTTAGCGGGGTGGTGACGAGTGTCATGGTCTTTCCGATGAGGGAGGAGAGGTAGTAAACGGTGACGGCGGTGCTTCCGATAAACAGCTTCAAAATGAGGCGGTCGCCGTTAAAGATGAGGTTGGCGATGACGTTAGAGCCGAACAGAGCCGCCACCGAGCCAAAGACCGAGGAAAACTCCGCTTTTTCGGGCAAGCCGTCGGGGCGGAGGATTTTTCCTTTCCACAAAACGAACGCCACACCGAGAATTTCACCGAACAACAGGGCCGGTACCCATTGTTTTGTTTTAAGGAACACTAAGGCACCGAGGCCGTAACCGACGCTGATGAGCAGGTAATACAGAAAATAGCCTTTGTAATTGAGGGAGAGGCGGAATTCCACGTCAGCGTAAAAACGCCACATGGTGAAACCGATGAGCAACGCAAATAACCCTGCGGTTTGGAGATCCAGCCCCAAAAACCCTTTGCCGAGGAGAGCGGCGGCTCCACCAAGCACTGCACCGCCGCCTAAAATGAGCAAGTACGAACGGTTTTTAACGGTTTCGCTTTTGTTGCACATGCGGGCAAAGTTGCAAGAGGACCCCAGCGAAATGGACACAATGTTCATAAGCGACAGGAGGTAAAGAATGTTACCGTATGCGTCGCCGCCCAAATATTTATCCCACAAGGGGTAGATGAGGAACTGTGCCACGGCGTTCATCAAAACGATGCCGGCGATGCTCCACATCGAATCCTTCAAAATGGATTTTCCTAATTTCTTCATAATACTCCCCGACTTATTCTTCGGAATACCGGTCGGCCTCGTCTAAATGCTGAATATAACGGCTGCCACGGCGTGGAGTTCTCCACTCGGGGCCGTACAAGGCAACCAACTCGCCCTCCACATCCGGGACAACGGGGAATTCCCGTCCACGAATGGTGGCGGTTTTTGTTTCGCCCACATACAGCCTTTCGGGGAGAAAACGCAAAAATTGCAGCGGAATGTTGGATTTTACACGATATTCCGTTTCCGATTGGTCGAGTTTGTGGGTTAAACGGTCAAACCGATTGAGAATAAAGGAGAGCGGGAACAGCTTGCCGATGGTGGCAAGGGCAAATACCGACACCTTTTGGAAGCCTTTGTATTTGGAATAATCCAATCCAAAGCGGCGGGACATTCCCAGCCCGTAAAGCGTTTTGATAGAGAACAGCATTCGTTTTCTGGCGGACTCGCTGTTGGGGGTTTTGGCAAGAATGAACACGTCGGTTCCTACGTGGTTTTCAATGTTTTGATAGAAGCGGTCGGCTTCGGTTTCCTCACGAACGAGGAAGCGGTCGTCATAAATACGTACCACAAAATCATAAAAGGCGGGAGACATATCTTGCGGCTCGGACAGATGGATATGTTCCGGGAGGTTGGCAACCATTGCCGCCTTAAACGCCTCGTAATCTTCCGCACGGACCTTGATGTCCATATCGTCGTCCCACGGAATAAAATCACCCTCACGGACAGCCCCCAATTCGGTGCCGCTGTCCAAAAAATAGCAGACGTTTTCTTTTTTGGCAATATCGTCAATGACGCATAACAGCTCAAACAGGCGGTCGTGAAGCTCGGGAAGTTTCATGCAAGACATCTCCTTTGTGATATAAATGTGCCTATCCGCAAATTTTACCATGTTCTTGCCGAAATGTCAAGAAATCGACTATCTTTTCAAAAAGAGAGCTGTAAATAATCATTAAACAAAGCGGAAAAGGCTTGACGGGAGATTTTTGCCTTGCTATAATAAGGAATTGTAGTAAAATAGGTTAGTATCGTCCGAAAGGGGATTATTTATGCTCGAACTAAAAAAGATTACAAAAGTATATCCTGCCGGAGGTGAGAACGTCCAGGCACTCAAAGGGGTGGATATGCAATTCCGCAAAAGCGAATTTGTATCCGTGCTCGGTCCCTCCGGTTGCGGCAAAACGACGTTGCTCAACATCATCGGCGGATTAGACCAATACACCGACGGCGATTTGCAGATTAACGGCCGTTCCACCAAAGACTTTAAGGACCGTGACTGGGATGCCTATCGCAACCATTCGATTGGATTTGTGTTCCAAAGCTATAATCTTATCCCGCACCAGACGGTTCTCCAAAACGTGGAGTTGGCACTGACGCTGTCCGGTGTAAAAAAATCCGAACGGAGAAAACGGGCAAAGGAAGCGTTGATTCGTGTTGGCCTTAAAGACCAGATGAAGAAAAAGCCTGCCGAGATGTCCGGCGGTCAAATGCAACGTGTGGCGATTGCCCGTGCGATTGTCAACAACCCGGATATCATTCTTGCTGACGAGCCGACCGGTGCGTTGGATACGGAAACCAGCAAGCAGGTTATGGATATCCTCAAAGAGATTGCCAAAGACCGTCTTGTGATTATGGTTACCCACAACCCCGACCTTGCCAACGAGTATTCCACCCGTATCATCCGGATGTTAGACGGTCTTGTAACCGACGACTCCGCCCCGTTGACCGAAGAGGAGCTGGCGGCAGAGAAAAAGGCGTTGGAGCAAACCGAGGAGCCGAAAGCCAAAAAGAAAATGCCGTCGATGTCCTTCGGCACTTCCTTTGGTCTTTCGCTTAAAAACCTGTTTACCAAAAAAGGCCGTACCGCTCTCACCTCGTTTGCGGGGTCGATCGGCATTATCGGCATTGCCCTGATTTATGCGGTGTCTCAGGGCACAACCACGTATATTGACACGGTGCAGGAGGATACCTTGTCCTCCTATCCGCTGACGTTGGAAGCTCAGCATGCGGACCTTGGCAACCTGATTGAAACCTTTATGGGAAAAGCCCAATCCACCCACGACCACCCGAAGGATGCGGTGTACCAAAAGGCGATGCTGTATGATTTGGTGAATGCGGTCAACACGATGGAGCTGCAAGAAAACGATTTGGCGGCATTCAAAAAATATATCGAAAAAGAACGTGCCAAAGAAGACAGCGACCTGCACGATGCCGTGGCGGGTGTGCAATACACGTACGGTATGGATATGCTCGTTTACACCAAATCGGTGGACGGCGATATTATCCAATCGGATGCCGAAGCGTTGATGCAGGATATCTTGCTCAAATATATGAACGTCGACCTTTCGTTTATGATGCAGATGCGTGACCAGACCATGATGGGCGGAATGGCGAATATGTCCTCCTCCGGCAGTGAGCTGTGGCAGGAGATGCTGCCCGGTGACAACGGCAAGGTGATTAACCCCGTTCTTGAGAAACAGTATGATTTGGTGTACGGTAGCTGGCCGACGAAATACAACGAAATTGTGCTGGTTCTTGACAGCCAAAACGAGATGAATGACTTGGCACTGTATGCGTTGGGCTTAAAATCCAAGGATGAAATCGAACAGCTTATGATTGCCGCCAAGGACAAAACGGAGGTGGATTATACCGCAGAAAAATGGACGTACAAAGAAATTTGTGATACACCGTTCCGTACCATTCTCGGTGCCGATTGCTACACCGACAGCGACAAGGACGGTGTGTATACCGACCTGCGTGAAACGGAAGCGGGTCTTAAATACCTCTATGACAACGGTGTTGAGCTGCACGTTTCGGGTATTATCCGCCCGAACGAGGATGCGGTGGCGACGATGCTCACCGGTTCTATTGGCTACACGAGCCTGCTCACCGAATACGTGATTGAGCATACGAAAAACGCACCGGCTTTGAAAGCTCAACTTCAAAACAAAAATGTTGACGTGTTTACCGGCTTGCCCTTTGAGGACAAGGACGGCGTTATGGACAAAGCCAAAAAAGCCACTGAGTTCAAAAAATACATCGACGAGCAGGATGAAAAGGGCAAAGCGGATGCCTATGTGAAAATCAAGTGCATTCCGGACGACGCTCTTGTAAAACAAACGGTCGAGGGCACCCTCGCTCAAATGGACCGTGCGACGATGGAGGAGACGATGATTACCGCCCTCACCCAGCAAATGGGAATGGAGCAGGCGGAGGTAGAATCCTACGTGGCGGCGATGAGCGACGAGGATATGAAAGACACCTTCTCCCAGATGATTGAACAGCAGTTTTGTGAGCAATACGCCGCCGGCGTAAAAGAACAGATGGCGGGTCTTTCCACCCAACAGCTGGCCGGGGCGTTGATGATGGAGATGACGACGTATACCGATGACCAGCGTGCCGCCTATTATGATGAGGTGCTGGAATTCTCCCTCTCCACCTATGATGCAAACCTGCGGATTCTCAACTATGTTGATTTGGACAGCCCGCAAACCATCAATCTCTATGCCTCCTCTTTTGCGGATAAGGACGTGATTGAGGAAGCCATCACCGATTACAACGAGAGCGTCGAGGATGTTAAAGAAATCCAGTATACCGACTACGTTGGACTTATGATGTCGTCGGTCACCACCATTATTGACGCTATCACCTACGTGTTGATTGCGTTTGTGTCGGTGTCGCTCATTGTATCGTCCATTATGATTGGCGTTATCACGCTGATTTCTGTGCAGGAACGCACCAAAGAAATCGGTATTCTTCGTGCGATTGGTGCTTCCAAGCGTAACGTGTCCAGTATGTTTAACGCCGAGACGGTGATTATCGGCTTTACGTCCGGTTTGCTGGGTGTGCTAATCACGTATCTACTGTGTATTCCCATCAACCTTATTTTGCATGAGCTCACCGGCATCAACAACCTGTCGGCCATTTTGCCGGTGCCGGTTGCGGTGGCTTTGGTGATTATCAGTATGCTTCTTACGCTGATTGCGGGCATTATTCCGTCCCGCTCGGCGGCGAAAAAAGACCCGGTTGTGGCGTTGCGTACAGAGTAAGCGGGTCGGAAGAAAAAGACAAGAGGGTTAGTATGGAAAAGACGCATCTTTCCAAAATTTCAATCGTGCACACGATTAAGCTTGTTTACCGTGGATTGCTCTTTTTAGCGGCGGTGGCGGCGTATATCGTGGCACAAATACGAAACGAGGACTTGATTGACAAAAAGAACCCGCTTTTGGTGGTGTTGCTTGGCGTTATTTGGGTCGTGTTTGTGGCGGAAATGATGTCGAGGATGTTTCCGTCTCCGCTGGAAAGCATGGGATGTGAAAAGCAGTTTCGCCGCAACTATAAGCCGGTGGAGGGTGCAACACCCCGTCTGCAAAGCGGCAGGGTAACCTTTGCGGTGGCGTTCGTGTGGATTGCTTTGAACGCCCTGTTTGGGGGACTGTATCTGGCGGGAATTTTCGACCGTGGACTATTGCTTTTAATCGCCCTTGCCTATTCGGTATGCGATATGATTTGCATTTTGTTTTTCTGTCCGTTCCAAACATGGTTTATGAAAAACAAGTGCTGTACCACGTGCCGTATCTACAACTGGGATTATGCGATGATGTTTACCCCGTTTGTGTTTATCCCGTCGGTGTATACCTGGACGCTTCTGGGCCTCGCCGTGGTGCTTCTTGTGTTGTGGGAGGTGCGGGTGCACCTCGCTCCGCAACGGTTTTGTGAGTGCTCGAACGATTCTCTTGCGTGCAAAAACTGCAAAGAAAAGCTCTGTCACCACAAACGTCAGCTTCGCCGCTTTTGGAAAACCCAAACCGCCGCTCTTTCTGAACGACGGGAAAAGATTGAAGGCAAGGTGGAGCAGTTAGAGGAAAAACTGAAAAACCGTCTGCCGAAAGATAAGTAACAAAAAACCTCCGTGGGCCGTCTAATGACCCACGGAGGTTCTCTTTTTTTATAGCGTTTTATGAAGCGGTGGTTGTCTTTGCGGAGTTTGCGGCGATGTTGGCACAAGACTGAAACCGGGATGCCAGCTCCTGCACATCCGACGCTTTTACGAGGAAGCGGTCGTTGTCGCCCGCCACACAGAGGAAGCGGTTGGCAGAGTACGGATAGAAAGAAAACGTGGTATCCGCCTCTCCCGCAAGGGGAACAAGGGCAAGGGTCAAAGCGGGTGTGCCGTCGGCGGTGGCATCGTCGGGAGCCGCCGCAACACGGGCAACGCTCATCATTTGCTCATACAGTGCCCGCACGTTGCCCTCCTCCATCGCCGCTTTGTTGATGGTGGCGGTGAGGGTGGCGGTGCTGTTGCCGTTTTCATCCTTTTTCGAGCCGTGCTTCATAGCGATGGTATACGGGTCGCCGTTTACGGTGGCGTTGATGCCGGACAAATCGGTGATGTACCGCAAAAACAGCGATTTATTCACAAGGTCCTCATAATCCATATCCACATAGGGAACGGTGGCGGCGTTGACGGTGTATACCATATCCACGTCGTCAATCAGGGCGTAATAGGTGTCCTCGTCGGTGAGGTTGCCCAATTTCAAGGTGTAGGAAACCTCGTTATACCATTTCGGGAAGTCTAACGTTTTGCCGTCGGCGTCGGTGGACTGATAAATACCGAAGTTCAGCGTAACCACGGTGCGAGGATTGTCAAGCCCAAATGCGGCAAGCTCTGCCTCGGTGGGGTGGATGGCTTCCACGGTGGCACCGTAAAGGCCGCAAAGCGAACTGTCCCAATCGCCGGTGACGTTGTTGTCTACGGCGTGAACAAACGGCTTGACGAGCACAAATTTTCCCGCCATTTGGAGCGAAGCGTCATCGTCCGGCTGCACATAACGCATCACAACGTCCTCTTGGCGTTTGCCGCCGGACAGCGTCATCGTTTTCAACTTGGCGGAACCAACGGTATCGTCGCTGTTGGGCGAGGGAGCGGTCATCAGCGTTTTGCCGAGGAAATAGGTGTCGTCGTGCATAATGGCTTGGAAATAGTCCTCACGGAACAGCCAAATGGTGTCGCCGCCTTTTTCCATAGCGTAATAGCCGGCGTCAGAGCCGGTGGCAAGGCGACCGAACTGAAGCTCTAAGGACGATCCGTCCGTATACTGTGCCGACACAGTGGCGGCGGGCTTTGTGAGCCCGCAGGCGTCCAGTTGCTCGGCGGTGGGATTTTTTGCAATCTCCAGGTCGGGCGTGACAGCGGTATATTGGACAAGTATATTTTCCACTGCCGAGGCGTCACGGGGCAAATCCTCATACCCTTTTACGGTCATATTGCCGTCCTTGTCGGGGACAAAGGAATAACTGCCGGTTTCGTTTTTCACCGCAATGGATTGGATGCAGGAAACACCGGTTTCGGAGAAATCCACCAGCGAGGGCAACTCGGGTGTGCTCTCCTCCTCCGACACGTCGGAGGTCTCTGGCTGATTGAAAAGTCCGCCGAAATAAGCGGCGGCAACTGCACCGCCCAACACGACCGCAATGCACAGTGGTATCAGCAATGCCGCCAGCCGGTTTTTCTTGCTGTTTTTTCTTGCCACCGTTTTCGGTGTGGAAAAGAGGGTGGATTCTTCTTCGGTTACAATCGCCTCTTCGGTGTCGGCGGCGGGAATTTTTTCTTGGTTTTCACTCATAAATTCTTCCTCCGCAGGAACACAACGAGACAGCAAACCAGCATGGTAATCGGCAAAACCAGGGTGAACAAGCCGAGACCGACCAGCTTTTTCACACCCTCCGAGCCGAAGTCCATCGTAGAGTTGGACAAGCTTTTGCCGGCGATAGACACGGCAGACTTGTTGCCGTTGATGCCGTTAAAGACTTGTGTAAAGGTGGCTTCGTTTTTCGAGGAAGCGTCGGTCAAATAGGTGGCGAGCATTCCCGAACTGCCGCAAACCAGAGCACAGGTGGCGGCGTCTTGACCGTCAATCGTGGCGGTGGTGCGGGCATACGCCATACCGACGAGCGGATAACTCTCCGCTTTGGCGGTGTTTTGGGCAACGAGAGCGTCGATTTTTTGTTGAAGCTCATTCTTTTCATTATTAGACAAATCGTTGACGTCCACATTTTCCAAAAGGGCTTTATAGCCCTCGGTGTAGTTTTGGTAGTTGATAATCTCTGCCGAGCTTGGGAACGTGACAACCGCTTGGTTGTATTTTGCCATCGTCTTGTCTTGGTCCCAGTGAAGCTTTAACGCACACGTGGCAGGAGATTTGATGCTCTTTTCCTCGGCACCGGTAAAGTCGGTTTCCGCAAGGTCGCCATAGGTGAAGGTGGTGCCGTTGTAGAAAATGCGACCGTTAGAGGTTTCGCTAACCCAGTAAGGCGTGACCTCAATACCGTAGTTGTCCGTAAAGAATTCGGACAGGGACGGCAGATAGACCGAGTAGTTGACCACATAGGTCAGTTGATGGTTCATACCGCCGTTGTTGTTTGCCCATGCCCGCAAAAGAGCCAGCTCGTCGGCGGAATAGTCGGTGGACGGAGCGGGCAGAATGGCCATGGTGGTTTCCTTGTCAAAGGTGTTTTCCATGGTGGTGATGTCAAGGGTCAGCACCTCGTAGCCGCTTTTTTGCAAAACGGAGGTCATCGCCTCAACCACGTTTTGGTCCTCGCCGTGGCCGACGAGCATCGTGACCGGTGCCAAATTCTCGTTGAGCACCGATTGGATGCCGTTGACCAAAGCCGGTTCGACCAAAGAGGTAAAGGTATAGTCACCGGAGTACGTCATACCGTATTGTTGGTATTGCAGGTACTGGTTATAGTTGTCGTCGTATTCCAGCAACGCATCCAGACCGATGATTTTCGAGCGTTTGCCGCAGGTAAACAGGATTTCGCCATCCTTCACATTGTACTGCGAGAGGGCGGCGGCTTCGGTGATGTCCTTCGTTAAGTCGATAAAGGAATAGGTGATATTGTTGGAGGACAGCGAGTGAAGCTGTTTCAGCGTGGCATAGAACTGGGACAGCACGGCGTTCATTTCGTTGTTGCCGGTGTTGGGGTTAGAGAAATAGTCCTCGTTGATACATACCGTGATGTGCACCGGCTCTTTCACCGCTTTGGCAAGCTCTTTGGTGGCGTCCGAGAGGGTGAGCACCTTGTCGCCGGTGACGTCAATCGTCAGCGGATATTTAGCGTCTAACGCTGTTACCAATACGTTGAGCAGGATGACCGCAACAATCACCACAGCGGTGAGAGCGGTGGCAAAGGAGCCGTAACGGAAGCGGCGACCGTCTGCCAGTTTTGTCTTTTTCGGTTTTTTGTTGTTTTTGTCGTTTTGGTTGTCGGCTTCAACAGAGGAGTCAACGGTTTCGAGTTCTTCGAGTAATTCTTTGTTTTCCATTTCGCTCACGCCCCTTTCTTACGCCCATCTCTTACGGTCTAACACACGAACCGCAAGGAATAGGAACAGTGCCTGCATAGAGAGGAAAAACACGACGTCGCCATAATGAATGGCACCGGCGGTGAAGTGGCTGTAACGGTCGGAGACAGAGAGGAAGTTGACCGCCGTTTCCACCAGCTTGTTGTCCGCAAACACCGTGGTGAGATAGTTGACGGAGGACAAAAGCAATTCAAACGCAAAGGTGCAAAGAGCGGCAATCAACTGGCTTTCGGTGAGACAGGAGAAAAACAGTCCCGCCGCCACCAGCATACCGCCGTACAGTGCCAAGCCCAAATAGTTGCCGATGACGGACATCCAGTTCGGGTCGGTGACAAAGGCGATGACCACGGCAAGCACCAACGTAATGGAGATGCCGATTAAGAACACAAGAAAAGCGGCAAGAAATTTGCCGACGACCACGCCGGTCAGCCGCACGGGAGCGGTAAACAACGCCTGGTCGGTTTTTTGGCGTTTTTCCTCCGAAAACAGCCGCATCGTCAAAATGGGAAGCACCAGGAAGCAAGCGTAGCTGTAAAGAGCGGAAAAAACGAAGGACATAGAGCGATAGCCGAATTCGAGGTTGGCGAGATAGAAGTAGTAGCCGGAGATGGCAAACAAAATTGCCAGCACAAAATAGCCAATGGGCGAGGTAAAGAACGAACGGAACTCACGTTTGAAAATGGCACTCATTCTTCCTCACCTTCTTTCTCTTTTGTGTTGTCGCCGTGGGTCAGCGAGAGGAACAGCTCCTCAAGCGACGGTTCGTTGGTGCGGGAGGAGAGAAGTGTCATCCCGCTTTCGGAGAGCCGTCTAAACAAATCACGGCGAATATCCGCTCCGGCTTCCGGCTGAATGCGGAATGCAAAGGTGCCGGGCTCTTTTTTTCCGAGAGCCACCACCGAGCGGACACCCGGCAGATTTTTGAGCAGAGAGGAAATCTCCGCTTCGTCGCCTTCGATAATCACCGTTAAGCGGGTATCCTCTGTTTGGGCTTTGGCGAGCTCGGCGGCGGTGCCGTTTGCAACGATTTTGCCGTCGCTAATGATGATAAGGCGGTCACACACCGCCTCGACCTCCGGCAAAATATGGGAGGAGAGAATAACGGTGTGGTGTCTGCCGAGACTGCGAATAAGGGTGCGAATTTCGATGATTTGGTTCGGGTCAAGACCGACGGTGGGCTCGTCCAAAATCAGCACCGGCGGGTTGCCGATGAGGGCTTGTGCCAAGCCGACACGCTGGCGATAGCCTTTGGAGAGGTTTTTAATCAGTCGCTCGGCGACATCGTCGATTTTTACAAGGTGGCAAATTTCCGCCAGATGCACTTGACGAGGCAGACTGCATTTTTTCAGGTCGTACATAAAATTGAGATATTCTTTCACCGTCATATCCAAATACAGCGGCGGCATCTCCGGAAGATAGCCGATACTGGCTTTGGCGGCGTTGGGCTCCTCCAACACATCAAAGCCGTTGATGGTGATTTTGCCGGCGGTTGCAGACAAATAACCGGTCAACATATTCATTGTGGTTGATTTGCCGGCACCGTTCGGCCCGAGAAATCCGAGGATTTCGCCCTCTTCTACCGAAAACGTCAGGTCGTGCACCGCAACGTGCTGACCGTATTTTTTCGACAGATGTTCAACTTCAATCATACATTTTCGCTCCTTATAAGTAATTTCCGAAAACAGTATACTGCGTTTTCAAAAGAAAAGTGTAAACAAACTATAAAAAATTCGTGACGGGGACAATGAAATCGGGGGTAGGTTTTGGTTATTTTCCCACACAGAAGCGGGCGAACACCTCGTTGACAACGGCTTCGCTGACTCGCTCGCCGGTCAATTCCGCAATAGCGGCAATCGCCTCCTCCACGTCGGTGCCGATAAGGTCGGGGGTGAGCCCCATGGTCACGGCATCGGTGGCACGGCGTACGGCGTTAAGGGCGTTTAAGGTGGCGGCTCGTTGCCGTTCGGTGGACAGCACCACCTCGTCGCCGGTAAGGGCGGCAAGCCCGGTAATCCGCCGGATAGCGTCGGCAAGGCGGTCTATGCCGTCGCCGGTTTTAGCGGAAAGAGTGACCACCTCGGCAAAGAGGCTTTGCAAAAAGGCGGTATCGCCGTCGCCGATATCGGATTTGTTTTGTACCGCTACGGCAAAGGGACTTTCGGCGGCGTGGGCGGCCAAAGCACGGTCCTCGTCGGTGAGGGGGCGACTGCCGTCGAACACGGCGAGCACCAGGGATGCCGCTTCTAAGCGGGCACGGGCACGCTCTACTCCCAGCGATTCTACTCGATTGTCCGTTTCACGGATACCGGCGGTGTCTGCCAGTCGCAGGGTAACGTCGCCGAGCCGCACCGTCTCCTCCACCACGTCACGAGTGGTGCCGGCTTCGTCGGTGACAATACTGCGTTCATAGCCGGTCAGCCGGTTCATGAGTGTGGATTTGCCGACGTTGGGCGAACCGACAATAACGGTGTCAATGCCCTCTCGCAGGATTTTTCCCGCATCAAAGGTGGACAGCAGGGCTTCGAGGGCGGCATCGGCGGCGGTCAGTGTTTGAAGCAAGGTGTCGGGAGTAAGCTCGGGGATGTCCTCATACGGATAGTCTACGTATGCCGCCGCTTGTGCCGAAATGGCGAGCAAATCGGCTTTTACGGCATCTAAGGCACGAAACGTGGCACCTTCCCGTGCGGAAAGAGCGGCTTTTGCCGCCAATTCGCCTTGGGCCCCAATCAAATCCATGACGGCGTCCGCACCGGTTAAATCCATTTTGCCGTTCAAAAACGCCCGTTTGGTGAATTCTCCCGCTTGTGCCGGTCGGGCACCGGCAACGACGGCGGCACGCACCAGGCGTTGCAGCAAATACAGGCCGCCGTGGCAGGAAAGCTCCACAACGTTTTCGCCTGTATAGCTGTGAGGAGCACGGAACACCAAAGCAACGGTATCGTCAAAGTCGCCTTTTTCGTCGAACACGTGGCCGTAGGCGGCGGTATATCCGGCGAGAGCGGAGGGGCACCGATGCTCATCGAGAGGACGGAATATACGGTCCGCAATGGCGGGGGCATCGGCACCCGATAGCCGCACAACGCCGAGACCGGCAGGGGCAAGCGGAGTGGAAATGGCAACGATGGTATCGTTCACGGTATACGCCGTCCTTTCTTAAAATACATAACACCTAATTATAGCACGATATGTTGAAAAATACAAGTAAAACAAAAGAAAAAAGCCCCGATATCGGGGCTTTGATTGCAAGCAAGATTATTCGAGGATATACACGTTTACGGTGCGACGACCGAATTGAATGCATTCGTCATACGTGTCGTAGAACAGGTCAATGAGGGCTTCGCCGCTGTACATAGCACCACCGGTGTCGCCGGCAACCGCATAGCCGTATACCACACTGCCGTCGGGGGAGGCGATATACAGTTTTGTGCCGAGCGGGATAATGTCCGGATTAACCGCCACAACACCCTTTTGGGCGGGAAGTCCGCTGGCGGTCACAAGTCCGGCGTTGCCACGGTCGCTGGTATAGGCGGTGGCGATGCCGGTCAGGCAGGATTTATAGTTTTTGGGAGTGCCGGTGTTGTCCGTAATAACGCCGGCAGGCTTTGTGACCGGTGCGGGTTTTTTCTTGCCGACAAGAACGATTTCGGGCGTGGGCTCACACACCACGGACGAACGGAGCTCTTTGCTGGTTTCGACGCCGCCGTCGACTACCTTGTCGCAATATACTTTTTCGCAGATGCCGTTAGCACCGGCTTGTTTTTGTTTTGTTTTCCCCTCGTCCAAGGTGGTGGTTTCCTCCTCCTCGGTTTCGAAGGGGATGGATTCCAGCTCGACCCGTTCGACAAACTCGATGCGGGTGACCGTAATGGCGAGGCCGTCTTTTAAGGAGGTTTTTTCCGACGGGGAGACACGGTCATCCTCGCCCAGAATGATGTTGGCGGCCTCCAGTGCGTCGGCAACGGTGCCGACACGGATGGAGAGCGGTATGGTTTTGCCGTCCGCCGTAACCGTAATGGCACAAGCGGCGGTGGTGGCAATCGTCTGCTTGGTGGGTGCGGCGGCAGCGGCGAATTCGTTCATCGCCGGAGTCGTGGACAGCACGCCGGTCAGGATTAGAGTCAGCACGGCGACCGAACCCAGCGAAACAACACGGTTGTTCAGCAGGTGGTGCAGAGCTTTCCGTATGGGATTCATCATAAATGCCGATTCCTTTCTTTCCCCGTCAGAGCGAATGTTGGATTAAGTGAAAATAGGGGGCAATGCCCCGCTGACGGGAATTTTTGGTGGCTTCCTCGGTAGTATAGCGGGCATTTTTCGGTTTGTCAAACGAAACGAGGTGTTCTTTTTTGTGAAAAGTGCACAATCGACGTAAAGGGCGATAACTTTACAATCTTTCCCCGGTTTCTTTCAGATGAACCGTCCGCAAGCCGCTAATGGTGGGGGTTTTTGGAAAGAATGCAGAAAAAACGGTCGTTTGGTTGATTTCTGCCACATTTTTGCCACAATTAGGAAAATTCCCGTATTTTTTTGTGAATTGTGGCAAAAAATCTGCTCTCTTTTCGACTTGACAAAGGGAAAACCGGTGAAAACCCTTGTATTTTAAGGAGTTTCGTGGTAAAATATGCATAGAAAAAATCTTGTCGCATACACAAAAAAGGAGGTGGTCGACGTGAAAATACGGCAGTTGGCGGCGGTGGTTTTGGCGGTTGTGATGTGTTTTTCGGCGACTGCCTGCGGAGCAAGACAATCCAAATACGGTTCGGCATTTCGGTTTCCTCTTTGTGCCGAGCCGGTTCAGTTAGACCCCCAAATGGCACAGGATGCCGCTTCGGTCGAGGTGCTGACCGCTACGATGGAGGGACTTACCCGCTTGACAAACGAGGGCGAGGTTGTGCCGGCGGTTGCCGAAACGTGGGAGATATCGCCGGATGGAAAAACCGTGACCTTTTCCCTGCGTCACACCACATGGAGCGACGGCACGCCGCTGACAGCGGAGGATTTCGCCTTTGCATTTGCTCGGGCGGTCGACCCCGCTACACGCTCTCCTTTGAAAGAGAAGTTTAAGAACTTTGCGTCTGCTAAGGCGGTGGACGAATCCACCTTTGTGTTGACGCTCAAGCAAGCCGACAGCGAGCTGTTGCGTAAACTTTCAAAGACGGCATACTATCCTTGTCCGGCGGCGTTTTTTGAAAAAAGTGCCGGTCACTATGGGATGGAGCAGGAATACGTGCTGTGTAACGGGGCGTTTACGTTGTCCTCGTGGAGTCACGGGGAATACCTTATTTTACGCAAGAATTCGAAATATTATGCCGCCGAGGAAATTTTACCCGATGCGGTTCGCTATGTGGTGAACGCCGACGAGGCGGAAGCGGTGCAGCTTTTGGAGTCCGAGGCGTTGTCGGCGGCGGCAGTTCCGGAGTCACAGCTGTCTGCGGTGAAGCGAGCGGGATTTGCCACCAAGACCGTGTTTGACGGTTTGTATGCCTTGTGGTTTAACACCAAAAGCGAGGGGCTGTCGACGGCGGTTCGTTTGGCGTTGTGCAACACGGTGGACCGCCAAAAGTTGACCGAGCTTTTGGAAAAGGACGGCGAACACATAGCGGTGGGGTTTGTGCCTCCGGATACGCTTTGTGGCGGCGAGCGATACGTCCGTGAATCCGACGGCTTTGGCTCGTTTGATGAGGGAAAAAAGCGAATTTCCGGTCTGTCGCAGCTCACGTTGCTTTGCGGGGAGGATGCCCGCTCGGTTGAGATGGCAACAGAAATTTTACAGACGTGGCAAAAACGGTTTTCGCTGTATTTCAAACTGGAAAAACTGCCGGCAGAGGAGTTGTCTGCACGGATTTCCTCCGGCGACTATGAGCTGGCGTTAGGCACGGCGGTGGCGACCGGCGGCACGGTGCAAGATGTGCTGACGGCGTTTTCTACCGGAGATGTGAACAACGTGACCGGACTTGCGGACCGCACCTTTGATGAGCTTCTTAAAAAGGCGGTTGCCGAGGATGCACGTGATGCGTATAAAAAGGCGGAAATACAGCTGTATAAAAGCTGTCCTTGCCTGCCGCTGTATTACCCTGCCCGTACGTTTGCGTTTGGCAAAGGGGTAGAGGGCGTGAATGTCCGTCCGTTCGGCGGCGGCGTGTATGGTGCGGTGTACGATTTCCGCAAGGCGACAAAATAAAGCGTTTCTCTTTTATAAGGTAATATAATAATAGAGAACAAAAGAAAAAGACCATCCTTAACAGGATGGTCTTTTTTTAATTAAAATTATTCCTCGTCAAAGCGGTCACAGCAGGGGTCATCTTTCGGCACGGGCGGGGCTTTCGGAGCGGGTGCGGTGTTGTTGCCGATGCCGGTGGTTTCGTTCCAAACCACGTTTTTGGCAACGCCGGCAGCCACGTCCGTCGGGATGATGATTTTGGAGGCTTGACCGTCCGCCGCTTTAATCAGAGCCTCATAGCGTTTGAGCTCCAGCACGGCGGCGTTGGGGTTGGCTTCCATAAGAGCACGGATGCCGGCGGCCTCGGCCTGTTTTTGAAGCAGAATGGCTCTGGCTTCACCTTCGGCACGGGCAATGCGGGCGTCACGTTCGCCCTCTGCGGCGAGGACGGCGGCGTGTTTTTCACCTTCGGCACGGGTGACAATAGCATCACGGTGCCCCTCGGCTTGAAGCAAGGTTTCACGACGCTCACGCTCGGCCTTCATTTGTTTTTCCATGGCATCCCGAATTTCTTTCGGCGGGATGATGTTTTTAAGCTCCACACGGGTGACACGAATGCCCCACTCGTCGGTCGCTTTGTCGATAATCTCGGTCATTTTGGCGTTGATAACGTCACGGGAAGTGAGCGTACCGTCCAAATCCAGCTCGCCGACGATATTACGCAGGGTGGTGGCGGTGAGGTTTTCAAGGGCACTGATGGGGTTAACCGCACCGTAGGCGTAAAGCTTTGCATCAAAAATGCGGAAATACACCACGGAGTCGATTTGCATCGTGACGTTATCCTCGGTGATAACCGGTTGAGGCGGTGCATCGAGCAGTTGTTCCATCAAGGTGATGCGTTTGGAAACCGTCTCAAAAAACGGGATGAGGAAGTGGATGCCGGCACCCCAGGTCTTACGATATTTGCCGAGAAATTCCACCACATATTCGTGGGCTTGCGGCACGACACGGATGGACAGTGCCAAAAAGATTACGACGATAATACCAATTGTAATAATGGGTCCCATAAAGCATTCTCCTTTTTAGATTATTTCGAGTAAATCGGGAAACGTTCACACAACGCAATAACTTCCTCGGTAATGCGGTCTTTGGTGGCGTCGAAGTTGAACGTCGCCTCTTTAATGAAGCGGGCAATCTCTTTCATTTCCGCCTCTTTGAAGCCACGAGAGGTGACAGCCGGCGTGCCGAGACGCATACCGCTCGTAATGGAGGACGGCTGCGGGTCGTTGAGGATGGAGTTTTTGTTGGCGGTGATGTGCACCTCGTCCAACCGTTTTTCCAGCTCCGCACCGGTGATACCCACCGAACGCAGGTCGAGGAGCATCAAATGGTTATCCGTACCGCCGGAAACCAGGTCAAAGCCGGCGGCGAGCAGTTCGTCGGCAAGCACGGCGGCGTGTTTGACGATTTGTTCTTGATACGCTTTGAATTCGGGTTTCAACGCCTCGCCGAGCATAACGGCTTTGGCGGCGATAATGTGCATAAGCGGGCCGCCCTGCGTTCCCGGGAACACGGCTTTGTCTATCTGCTTGGCGTATTGCTCTTTGCAGAGAATCAAACCGCCACGGGGACCACGCATGGTTTTGTGGGTGGTGGTGGTCACCACGTCCGCATACGGCACGGGAGACGGATGGACACCCGCCGCCACAAGACCGGCGATGTGTGCCATATCCACCATCAAATAGGCACCGACCTCATCCGCAATTTCACGGCACAGCTTAAAGTCAATAATGCGGGGATAGGCGGACGCACCCACCACAATGAGCTGGGGCTTGTGTTCTTTGGCAAGGCGACGAAGCTCGTCATAGTCGATGAGCTGGGTTTCCTCGTTAAGACCGTACGCCACCGAGTTAAAGTGTTTGCCCGAGATGTTGAATTTGGTACCGTGGGAGAGGTGACCGCCGCTGGGGAGCCCCATACCAAGCACCGTGTCGCCCGGTTTCATAAAGGCACAGAACGCCGCCAAGTTGGCGGAGGCACCGGAGTGAGGCTGTACGTTGGCGTGATCCGCACCGAACAGCTTTTTGGCACGCTCACGGGCGAGATCCTCCACGATATCCACATACTGGCAACCGCCGTAGTAACGGTGACCCGGATATCCCTCGGCATATTTGTTGGTCAGCACCGAGCCGGCGGCGTACAGCACGCCCTCGGACACGATGTTTTCGGATGCGATAAGTTCAATGTTGTGTTGCTGGCGGGCAAGCTCCAACGCACAAGCGTCATAGACCTCGTGGTCCAGCGGGGCAAGTTTGTCAAGAAATTCCATGGGACTGTCCTCCTGTTTTTAACGTCTTTTTTGGGGGGATTATTTTTTGATGATGATGCCTTTGATAGCCGGAGAGAAGCCGGCGGCATTGGATTCGTCGGTGTCGATGTGCATAGCGAGGAAGAAGTTGTCGGATACACGAACCACCACGTCGTCAAACGTGAGGGAGCGACCCTCGGTTTCCAGACGGACGGACACGATTTCTTTGTCTTCCACATTGTAGGCTTTTGCATCGGCGGGGGTCATGTGAATATGACGTTTTGCGGCGATAACACCCTCGGAGATTTCCACTTCGCCTTTCGGCCCCACGATTTTGCAGGCACCGGAGCCGGCGATATCACCGGATTCACGAACCGGAGCATTCACGCCGATCGAGCGGGCGTCGGTCAGCGACAGTTCCACTTGGGTGGCTTTGCGAATCGGGCCGAGAATGGACACGCCGGACAGCGTGCGTTTCGGGCCGACAATGTCCACTCGCTCCTCGCAGGCGAACTGACCCGGTTGCGACAGGTCTTTTTTGGAGGTGAGCTCATAGCCCTCACCAAACAGAATGTCCAAATGCTCCCGCGTGACGTGCAGGTGACGTGCCGAGGTTTCGACTAAAATACCGTTTTCCATTAGTATTCTCCATTTCTTTTTATAAATTTGACACTATACGTAAATTGTAACGCAATTTTTCTTTCTTTTCAAGTCCCAATGTGCTATAATATGGAAAAAGTTTTAGATTTTTTGAAAAAGAGGGACACGTATGAGTGAAATTCGACACATTACCGATTTTGACACGTTGACAGAGCAATGTCTTTCCTGCGAACGGTGCGGACTTTGTAAAACCCGACACCATGTGGTGGTCGGCGTGGGAAACACGCAGGCAGAGGTGTTGTTTGTCGGCGAGGGCCCCGGCGAAAACGAGGATTTACAGGGCGAGCCGTTTGTCGGTCGTGGCGGTAAATTACTCGATTTGGCGTTAGAGGCGGTGGGCCTTTCTCGCAAGAAAAACATCTATATCGCCAACATCGTTAAATGCCGTCCTCCGCAAAACCGTGACCCGCTTCCCGAGGAGCAAGAGGCGTGCATCGAATGGCTTAGAGCCCAAGTGGCTTTGATTCGCCCGAAAATTATTGTTTGTCTCGGACGGGTTGCCGCTTGCCAAATCATCAGCAAGGATTTTAAGGTAACACGGGAACACGGCCAGTTTTTTGAGCGAAACGGAGTGCTTTTGATGGGCACGCTTCACCCCGCCGCCGTTTTGCGTGATCCCCGCCGCAAAGGGGAGTGGTTTGCAGATTTTGTCACCCTGCGGGACAAGATTCGTGAGGTATGTGACCACACGGAATTGTGAGAACGTGAGTATGAGGATAAAGCAAAAAGCCTCCCTTGTGTAAAAAATGAAAACCCGCCTTCCGAGAGGAAGGCGGGTTTTTTGTGCAAAAATTATTCCACTTTAAGAATTTCCTCAAACACGGCGGTGTGGCGAGAGCCGCAAGGCTTGTCCACGTGGAGACTGCCAAAATACCAGTGGTCAAAGGTGACGATTTCCTCTAAGCGGTTCAGGTAAATGTGAACGCCTCTCAGCCGACCGTCCCCACCTTTGCGGGCGGCGAAATAGCCGTTGGCTTTTCCGGAGGGAGAGTGAGTGGCAACGATATCCACTGTGTTATTGACGGCGGCCAAATTCTCATAACCACGGGACATTTCATCGCCGGAGGGAGCTTCTCGTTCGGAATGAGTGTCGGTGCGGAATTCCCATTCGCTTTCGGCATCGCCGCCGCCAAAGGCAAACACGTGTTTGCCCTCGATTTCATAGATTTCGCCCCGGAACAGGTGAAAGACGTTATCTGCCAGTTTGCCGGCGGGAGCTCCGCCAAATTCCGCTTTGTCGGCGGCATCCAGCAACGTGTAATTTTCGTGGGCACCGTCCAAAAACAAGACGGTATATTTGCGGCGTTTTAGCCATCGCAGGGCACGGTCATCCCGTTTGTCGCCGTACCACAGCACGCCGAAATCGCCGAGAACCAGCAATGTGTCGCCTTTTTTCAGTTTGCGGGTGCGGGAGAGGCGGGATAAATCTCCATGCAAATCGCCGGTGATATAGAACATAAAATCCCTCCTTAAAAAAGGATTGCATTTCAAAAAAATATTTGGTATACTATAATCGTATATCTGTGTTGTGTTCCGTGTACGTTCTATTATAGGCGAAAAAAGGTGGTTTGTCTATGCGTAAATTAAAAAAATTCGCCCTTTTGGCGTGCATAATGGCATTCTGCCTTTCTGTGTTTTCGGTGGGAGCGTCGGCGGCATACGAATTGCCTGCCGAGGTTGCCTCTGCCGTCACCGCCAAAGGGGCGATGCTTGTATATATGGATGCGTCGGCTTCTGCCGCGGACGGCATTGCCGGAAGAGATACGATTTTGTTTGAAAAAGCGGCAGATACGCCGCTTGACCCCGCCGCCTCTATGCGAATAATGGTGGGGTTGTATGCTCGAAAACTGATTGCCGATAAAAAACTGGATTTGAACAAAACGACCGGCGTGTATACCAACTTTCTCCAAGACCAATATATTTTGGGGACGGGACTCACTCTCGCCAATATGGAGACGGGA
Source organism: Acutalibacteraceae bacterium (assembly GCA_045598965.1). Taxonomy (GTDB): domain Bacteria; phylum Bacillota; class Clostridia; order Oscillospirales; family Acutalibacteraceae; genus RGIG426. The sequence continues at coordinate 34,652 of JAZRVH010000006.1, read as the reverse complement.
GAAACGTGGCTTTTGAAAGACCTTTTGAATCTGTCGATGATTCAAACGGCGGCGGATGCGGCGGTTACGCTTGCGGCGACGACAGCCGGCGGCGTGGACGGCTTTGTTTCGGGAATGAACGAATACCTGAAAACTATCGGCTGTACACACACAACGTTGACGAATGTAACCGGGCTCGATGACCCGCTCCAAAAAACCACGGCACGGGATATGTATATCGCCATGCGGTATGCGATGGATGACCCGGTGCTTGAAGAGGCTTTGTCTTTGCCCGAATACAGCGTTACGCCGGTAAAAGGCGGAATGCCTCGTTCGTGGGAAAACAGCAACTATATGCTGCGGGAGTCCTCCGGCTACTACTATGAGCCGATGACAGCCGGAAAAACCGGCGTTTCCGAAATTGACGGGCGGGCGTTGGCATCCCTTTGCACCATTGAAAGCTATCGGTATTTGACGGTGGTGCTCGGTTGCCCGATGGAGAACAAGGACGGCGAAACCGGCACCCATTATGACACGACGTCGGAGCTTGTCGGATGGGCGGTTGACCAGTTCACCTATCAAACGCTGTTAAAGAAAAATCAACCGATGACCCGTGCAGAGATACGGTTGTCGTGGACAGTGGATTCGCTGACACTTGTGTCGAAGGATTCGGTGACCGGCGTGGTGCCGAACGAGCTGGATTTGGACACGGTGCGTACCGAAATCAAACTGGATAAAGAGTATTTTGAAGCTCCTATCGAAAAGGGGCAAGTGCTGGGTCACGCCACGTTGTATATCCGTGAAGACCAAGCAATCGGCACGGTGGATTTGGTGGCGGGAGAATCGGTACGTCGCAGTGCTTTGCTGTTTTTGTGGAGCCGGCTTTGTGCGATTATCACCTCTCCGTGGCTGTGGGGTGTCATTATCATTTTGGCTGTGCTCTTGATTGCGTATGCGGCACTTGCCATTTCCCACAATCGAGAAAAACGCCGCAATGCACGCAGACGCTCTAAGCGGCGATATAAACCGATGAAATAAGCGACCGTTTCTTGTAAAAAATGCTTTTGGAAAGGCTGGAATGACTATGTATGACCAATATGGAGCGATGACGAACGGCAACGAGAACCGTTCTCCCAAAAAAACGTGGTGGATTGTGCTGATTGCCGTTGCCCTGTTGGCGATTGTGGTGGCACTGCTCCTTTTGTTGCCGAACGGAGAAAAAAAGGAGCCGGAGATTTCGGAGGTTTCTATCGCTCCTGCTGTGTTGGCACCCATGCGGGTGGAGGATGTGACGCCGCCGGTGGAAAAGGTCAAAAATCCCATTGATTTTAAGAAATTGCAGGCGAAAAACGAGGATTTGTACGCCTGGATTCGTATGCCCAACACGGTGATTGATTATCCTATTGCCCAAAGCTCTCCGGATGAGGAGGAGGATTTTTATCTGCACCGTGGCGAGGATAAGGAATACTTGTTTGAAGGCACGATTTACAGCCAAAAATGCAACAACAAGGATTTCTATGACCCCAACACGATTTTGTACGGTCACTGCATGAAAAACGGGTCTATGTTCCGGGCACTTCACGACTTGAAAGTGCAGGATATGTGGGATTCCACCCCTGTTTTCTATATTTACACGCCGGACCGTGTGCTTACCTATCGCATTTTTTCGGCGTACACCCGTGATGACCGTCACATTATGACCGAAAACGACTTTTTCAGAACGAAAGAGCTGTTTGCCGATTATATTGACGAAATTCGTCATCCTGCCTACGGAATGACCCGTGATTGTAAAGTGACGACCAGCGACCATATCGTAACGCTTGAGACTTGCGTTACGGCGGACGGCAATACACGGTTTGTTGTGACGGGTGTTTTGGAAAAGGAACAGTGGACCGAATAAAGGGGAAATAAAAAAATCTCAAAAATACCCTTGACAACTTCGAAAGTATACTATATAATAAATTTCGCTGTCCATCGGGCGGCGTATATGGCGGTATAGCTCAGTTGGCTAGAGCATGCGGTTCATACCCGCAGTGTCGTTGGTTCGACTCCGACTGCCGCTACCATTAGGTGGCCCGATGGTCAAGCGGTTAAGACACCGCCCTTTCACGGCGGTAACACGGGTTCGATTCCCGTTCGGGTCACCATTATCCGGGCGCATAGCTCAGCTGGTTAGAGCGCTTGCTTCACACGCAAGAGGACGGCGGTTCGAGTCCGTTTGCGCCCACCAAAAAAAGCACTGCTTTTGCAGTGCTTTTTTGTTTGCTATTTGACAAAAGGGTGGAAATGTGGTATTTTAGTGGCAGATTATCCTGCGGGAGGATTCACGAATGGAAAAACAAAGAAACCGGTTACTTGCCTACGATGTGATTCGTATTGTTGCCATTTTGCTAGTGTTGCTTGTTCATGTCAGCGGATACATTGTGCTGTATAACGATGCATCGACAAAAGAGTTTTTTGTCGGAAACATTTTTAACGGATTGTCTCGAGCGGGCGTGCCGATGTTTGTGATGCTTACCGGTGCGTTGCTTCTGAACGAGAACCGTCGGTTTGATGCGAAAAAGTTTTATAAAACCTCGTTTTTGTGGATGTGTCTTTTGCTGGTGGGCTGGACAGTGGCATACGGAGCCTTTTATGCCATAGCGTTCCCGCTTTTGCATCATGTTCCGGTGGATTGGGCGAATGTCGGAAAATCTATGTGGAACTACGCCTTGAATTTGCCGACGATGTACCCCCATCTTTGGTATATGTTTATGGTGGTGGGATTGTATTTGATGATTCCCGTGTTGCGGCTGTTTGTGAAAAGGGAAAACAAAAACTATATTCTCGGTATCATTATTGCTTTTGTGGTGGTACAGCTCGCCGCTAACACGTTTAATATACTGGCAAAGGGTTGGACGTTCTCGTTTACTTCTATTATGAACAAATTTCATTTAGAGCCGGTAACCGGCTATATGGGGTTTGCCTTGACGGGTTGGTATGTTTCCAACTTCAAAATTGAAAAAAGAAAACGCTTTGCTTTGTACGGATTGGCCTTGGCGTCGCTGATGTTTTCCGTCTCCATTGTACAAACCCAGATTAAAACCTATGTCGGTGTGCGTGGCAGTTTTTATGAGCCGTTGACGTTGACCGCTTTTCTCTATGGCCTCGGGTTGTTTGTGCTGATGTATTCGCTGTGCGGCGAGAAACAGACAAACAGCAAGTTTACGGCGTCGTTGTCCCGCTATTCTTTCGGTGTCTATATTATCCACGCCTTGTGGATGGAGCTGATGACCATGTGGATGCCGTATGTGAAATTCCCGTTGCACAACGTGCTTGTGTATATCCTGCTGTTGTTTGCCGCCAACGTGGTTGTCTCTTACCTTACCGTATGGATGGTTTCCTTTATCCCCGGGGTGAAAAAGATTTTCTATATCAAATAAACCGCATACAAAACGCCCTCGACAACGTGGTAAACGGTGTCGAGGGCGTTTTTTACATATTGTCGGTGCGGTCCATCACCACAGCGAGTGCCGCTAACGGAGCGGTTTCGGTGCGTAAAATGCGTGGGCCGAGCGTCACGGCAATCGCACCCGCCGCTTGCAGGGCGTTTAATTCGTCGGGGGAGATGCCGCCCTCCGGCCCGATAACTAAGGACACGGCGTTGTCGGCGGCGGAAAGAACGGTTTTCAGCGGCACGCCGCCTCGCTCATAGCAGACAAGTGTTTTGTTGCCGCTTTTTTGGATGCGAGCCACCGCCTCTTTGAAGGAGAGCGGCGGGCATACAGCGGGTTTTATGCCCCGTTCACTCTGTCCGGCGGCTTCGTCGGCGATTTTTTGGAAGCGAGCAAGCTTCTTGTCGCTTTTGTCGCCGATTTTAGCGATACTGCGGCTCATTTCCACCGGCACGATTTCCGCAACACCCAGCTCTACCGTTTTTTGGATAATTTGCTCCAGCTTGTCCCCTTTGGGAAGCCCTTGGTAAAGCGTGACACGGGTGTGGGGCTCGGAGTGGCTGTCGCACACATTGTCGATGCAGGCAAGCACCACATCGCCGGAAAATTCCGTAATGTGAGCGGCGAGGTCGTGGCCCTGTTCGTCACACAAATCGAGGGAGTCGCCGATAGTCATTCGCAGTGAACGGCGGGCGTGAGCACTGTCATCGGGGGAGAGAGCCACCGTGTCGCCGACTGTTTTTCCCGCAAAGGCGGGGGAGAAAAAGCGAGGCATTACAAGTCCTCCTTCGTGAGTTCTTTAATGACGTGTGCCGCTAAAAGCAGTCCCGCCGCCGACGGCACAAAACTGATGCTGGCAGGAGGGACACGCTCTCCCTCGTTTTTTGGAGTGCGGTGGGGCGGCTCGGGCGAATAGACCACCGGCAGGTGGGTGATGCCCACAACTTTCAGCTCTCGCCGCATCACACGACACAGCGGGCAAACGGTGGTTTTGGAGAGATCCTCCACCCGAAATTCCATAGGGTTTAGTTTATTCCCGCACCCCATAGCGGAGATGAGCGGGATGTTTTTTGCTTGACATTCCAAGGCAAGCGAGACTTTTGCCTTTACGTCGTCAATGGCATCGATTACAAAGTCACAGCCGTCCACAAGTCCCTGTCCGTTTTCGGCGGAGTAAAAGGTGTTGACAGCGGTGACCGTGCAAGCGGGGTTGATATCCTCCACACGGGCGGCCGCCACGTCGGCTTTGTGTGCCCCCAGTGAGGAGACGGTGGCGAACAGCTGGCGATTCAGATTGGTGACATCCACGGTGTCCCCGTCGCACAGTATGAGCGAGCCGACACCGGCACGGGCGAGGGCTTCTGTGGCATAGGAACCCACACCGCCTAAGCCGAACACCGCCACCTTGGCGGCTTTTAGGCGGTCAACCGCCGTTTCGCCGATAAGGGCGACTTCTCGGTCAAGCCATGAGGATAACTCGTTTTTCATCAGCCGTTCCTCCGTTTCGTGCAAAATAACGTGAGCTCTTTTTTGCCGTTGGTATCCAAGGTCTGTTCTTCGACGACGGCAAGCTTTGCATCAAAAAGAGCCGACAACACGTCGTTTCGGCGTGCAGAACGCATACAAAAGCAAAAACGTCCGTTAGGGCTAAGTAGACGTGCCGCCGTTTTCATAAGCTTTGGCAGGGCATTGTCATTCTCCTCTGTTCTGGCGGCGGCACGCAGAGGATGAGGGGAGCGTTTTCCCTCTCCCTGTTTGAAAAAAGGTGGGTTGGAGACGACAACGGAAAACTGCCCGTTAAAGGTAGCGGGCAGGTCGTTCCAATCGGCACAGACAATATCTATGCGGTCGAGAAGCCCGTTTTCCGATAGAGAGCGAGTGGCAAGAGCCGCCGCCGACGGTTCACGCTCCACCGCAACGACGTGAGCAGGCAGGCAGTTTTCTGCCGCCCACAGCAGCGGGATTACTCCGCATCCGGTGCCCAGCTCGCAGACGATATCGTCGGAAGACGGGCGGGCAAAGCGGGCAAGGCGTAAGGCGTCCTGCCCAAATGAGATATCGGTGTCCGTATACACAAAGATGCAGTCGGAGAGAAATTCACAATTCATAAAAAATACTCCATAAAAAGCAGAATTGCCGAACAACCCGTGGGCTGTTCGGCAATGTGCGTTTCATTAGTCCTCTTCCGGAGCACCGACCGGGCAGACATCTGCACAAGCACCGCAACCGATGCAAACATCGGCGTCGATCACATAGGTGTCATCACCCTCGGAGATCGCGTTTACCGGGCAGCCGTCTGCACAAGCACCGCATTTGACGCAAGCGTCCGTGATTTTGTAGGCCATTTGGAGCACCTCCTTCTGAATATAGCGGGTCGACGGGAGTCGACCTCCGCCGCCCCTATCATAACAGACTTTTTTACAAAATGCAAGTTATTCTTTGTTTTCGCTGTGATTTTTTTTGCCGTTAAAGCGGCGATGGCGGCGGTGATTGGGGCGATGGGGCTTCCGCTCGCTTTTTTCGCCTTGGTTTGCTCCTTCGTTTTCGGCGGGTGTGTCCTCGAATGTGGGGATGCAGGAGGAATAATCCTCGCCGCCCTCAAAAAAGGCGTCCGCCTCGGTAATCACGTCTTTTTTAGAAAATGCCTCCTCGTCCTCTGTCTTTTCACGGGGAACGGGATGACCGTCTTTTGTCAGCACTGTGACCTCGGAAAGATTGACGGTAATCGGCGGGGCATCCGGAGATTTTTGCAGACGCACCTTCAGTTTGCCGGTGAGCAAGCTGACGTCGGTAATCACGCCCTTGCCCTCCTTGGTGGACACTTGCGTGCCGGCACGGGGCGTTTCATGACGCAAGAAATCGTAGGCATCCTGCTCATATTTGAGACAGCAGAGCAATCTCCCGCAAGAGCCGGAAATTTTGGCGGGGTTGGGGGAAAGCCCTTGCTCTTTTGCCATTTTGATGGAAACCGGCTGAAAATCGGACAAAAAGCGGGCACAGCAGAACGGCTGGCCGCAGATGCCGAGTCCACCGAGAAGCTTTGCTTCGTCCCGCACACCGATTTGACGCAATTCAATGCGGGTGTGGAAGGTGGAGGCGAGGTCTTTTACCAGTTCACGGAAATCCACTCGTCCGTCAGCGGTGAAGTAGAACAGGATTTTTGAGTCATCTAAGGTATATTCCACGTCCACCAGTTTCATTTCCAGTCCGTGGGCGGCAATCTTTTCTTGGCAGATGTGCATGGCCTCCGCTTCACGGGCACGATTTTCCTCCGCATGGCGAAGGTCATCCGAGGTGGCAAGACGCAGAATCGGTTTTAAGGGAGATTGTAATTCAGACAAATCGGTTTCTCGGTTGCCGTAGACCACCTTGCCGACTTCAATGCCACGGGCGGTATCCACCACCACGCTGTCACCTTTTCGGTAGGTTTTGTCGGTGGCGTCAAACGAGTAGACCTTGCCCATATTCTTAAATTGCACTCCGACGATTTGTGCCATAGTGAGTTCCTCCTTTTTCTGCCGCCCTATTTGCCGGCGGCCGCCCGCAATCTTGCACAAAACAGTGTGATTAGCAGGGTTTGATTCATATTGTGGTGGCGGGCATCCGCAAGGGCGTTTGTCGCATCCATTAAAGCGAGTAGATTTTTTTCGGGAAGCGACCGTGCCAACAGCTTCGCACCGGCAGTTGCGGGCGACAGACGCTTGGTGTCGGCGTTGCGGCGGATGTGTAAGGCATCACGAAACAGCGGCCGAAGCCCGGAAATGACCGCATCGGTGAGAGCGGTATCCTTTTCGAATTTGCCGGTAAGGCGGAGCAGATGAATTTCGTCCGGTGCGACAATCGCCTCGGCAATATCGGCAATCAACGCCGCCTGTGCGGCGAAATCGCCACCCTCTAAGCAGGCGACCGTCGGCCCGAGGCACCCGTCAAAGGCGGTGAGTACGGCGGTCAATTCGTCCGGCTTTTCCTCCGGGAATTTTGCCTGTAAAAACGGGAGAGCCTCTTTCGGCGAAACGCCGTTCATAGAGAGGCAGAGGGCACGGGACTTTATGGTTTCCAGTAATTGCGAGCGGTTTTCGCAGGTGAGTACAAAGGACACGGTTTTGGGCGGGTCCTCCAAAATGCGTAACAGGGCGTTTTGTGCCGAGACGGTCATACTTTGGGCACAAAACAGCAAAAAAACACGGCGATCCGCTTCGTTGGGCTTTAAGAACGCCTGCTCCCGCAGAGTGCGGATTTCGTCAATGTGAAAAGAGCGGGCACGAGCATCGCCGCCGAATTCCAGAATATCCGGATGAGAGCCTGCCGCCGCTTTTACACAAGCGGGGCACACGCCGCAGGGCTTGTCGTTTTCGCTTTGGCATACGCAGGCACGGGCAATCAATCTTGCTAATGTGCGTTTGCCGCAGCCGTCCGGCCCCTCCAACAAAATGGCGTGGGGAAAGTGACCGGTGGCGGCATACTCGACGAGACGAGCTTTTAATGCCTCGTTGCCGATAAGTTCGGAATACGCCATCAAGTCACCCCTTTCCAGTATCCTTTACAGTATACCGCAAAAAAGCGGTTTAGGCAAGAGTTTTTGGGATAAAAACAAAAAACAGTCGAGGAAAATCCTCAACTGTTTTCGTTTCGACCGAATTAGCCGTTGGCTTTTTTGGCGAGGGCGGACTTTCTCCGTGCAGCGGTGTTCTTGTGCAGGAGCCCCTTCGCAGCCGCCTGATCGATTTTTTTGATGGCGTTTTTCACTGCGACATCGGCGTTCTCGCCGGATTCGATAGCCGCATTGGCTTTCTTGATGTCGGTTTTCAACGCCGAGCGAGCGGCTTTATTACGTGCCGTTTTCGCTTCGATGACCTTTACACGCTTTTTGGCGGATTTAATGTTGGGCATAATCCCACCTCCTCTGTATTTGTGACGGCGGGAAGCCCGCCGCAACACTCTTTCTAAATCACGCACTGTATATACTAACACATCGTTTTGCAAAATGCAAGAATTTTTTTCATAACTTTTTATTTTTTTGCAAATACTACAAAAAAACGGAGGGTTTTTATGATTTTTCGAACGGATTTGGCGACAGAAGCCACCTTAAACACCGATTTATCTGCCCGTGACGTGGCGGTGCATACCCACAAAAACGGGGAAGTGACCTTGACATATACGAATATTCGCACCGAAACGGGAGCCAAGGCGGTGGGCAAGCCGTGCGGACAATATGTCACGATGGATTTGCCGCCGCTTACGGACAGCGATGAAGAATTGCGAGAACACGCCGAGCTACTCGGAGAGGAACTAAAACGGTTGCTCCCCGCTCGGGGGAGCGTGCTGGTGGTGGGACTTGGGAACGAGAGTATTACGCCGGATGCGGTGGGCCCCGCCACCGCCAAGCTCGTGTTGGCGACACGGCATATTGAGGGAGAAATGGCACGGGCAAGCGGGCTTTCCGATTTGCGGCCGACAGCGGTGGTGCGTGTGGGCGTGGTGGGTGAAACCGGTGTTGAAACGGTGGAGCTCGTGAGGGGCGTTTGCCGCACGGTGAAGCCGGCGGCAGTGATTGCGGTGGATGCTCTTGCCGCCGCCGCACCCGAACGCTTGGGCACTACCGTTCAAATGAGCGATGGTGGCATTGCTCCCGGAGCGGGTGTGGGAAATCGGCGGGCGGCTCTCGACTACCAAACGCTGGGAGTCCCGGTGATTGCCATCGGTGTGCCCACGGTGGTGGATGCCGCCGGGTTGCTTGGGGCGGTCGACAAAGAATCGCTTCGGTATATGATGGTCACCCCACGGGAAGTTGATTTGCTTGTGCATCGGTGTGCCCGGCTGATTGCCATGAGTATTCATAAGGCGTTGCATCCCGCCTATGACCCGCTGGAGCTGATGAGTTTGGCATAACGAAAGGAGCGTCGCATATATATAAAGGAAAAAAGGAGGAATGGTTGTGCGGGATTTTTTCAGCGGAGTATGGAGACTTCTTGTGTTGGGAGCGGCGGCGATCCTTCCGGCGGCAATGCTGTTGATGCCGGCTAAGGCGTGGAGCGAGGCAGAAGCCGCCATACGGGCAACACAGAAGACTCCTTCCTCCACCACAACCTCGACCGTCACACAGCCGACGGCTCTGACCGCTTTTGAGCAAACGCCGGCTATGCCGACGGCGGCACCGATTCCTCCAAAAAAAGCGGGCGGAGGAACGGTGATAGAGGAAATCGTTGGCGGCGGCGAGAAGCTTGCGGACAACCTCACCTATAAAAACCGTGACGGACTTTCGGTGGATTTCGCATCGTTTCTCAAAAAGAAGCCGAAAACCGTGTTGAAGAAAACCACCGAACCGCAAGTGCTTATTTTACACACCCACGCCACGGAAACCTATATGCACTATTACGCCGGATACTACAACGACGGGGATATGGGACGCTCTACCGATACGTCGCAAAACGTTGCGGTGGCGGGAGAGGCGTTGGCGGCGGCTTTGCGAGCAAAGGGTGTCGGGGTAATCCACGATACAACGCTTCACGATGACCCGCAGTACGTAGGAGCCTACGGCCGTTCGGCGAAAACGTCCGAGGCAATTCGAAAAAAATACCCGTCCATTAAACTGGTGATTGACGTCCACCGAGACGCCATACAGCGAAGCGATACGGTGGCGGTAAAACCGACCGTAACAAACGAGGGCGAGACCTATGCTCAAATGATGTTGGTGGTAGGGGCAGAGGACTGTGCCGATAACCCCAACAAAAACCGTGATGAAAACGTCACTATGGCACTGGCACTGCAACGGAAACTGCAAACGGTTGTGCCGGGAATTATGCGTCCGATTTCGTTTTGTGCCTGCGAATATAACCAAAGCTATTTCCCCGGGTTTTTGGTGGAGGTAGGGGCACAAGCCAACACCTTTGAGGAGGCGGAACGCTCGGCGGCCGTGCTTGGCGAGGCGATTGCGGCGGTTTTAGGGGAATAGACGATGGATGCAAGAATATGCGTTCTGCTGTTCTTTTTCTTGACAAAAATGCGGGGGGGGGGGTATAATGTTCGTATGTTTATTTGAGGAGGAGACAACCATGAAAAAGCCCTTATCCATCCTGCTCACTCTCGCCCTTGTGCTGGTCACTGTGGCGGGAATGACGGTTTTTGCTGCGGCAGAAACGCAAACTGCCACCGAAACGGTGGAAATCACCTATGGTGATGCCAACGGCGACGGTGTGGTGAACACGAAAGACGTGCTTACCATCCGCAAATATGTGGCGGATCTCGCCGTATACATCGACCTTATCGCCGCCGACACCAACGGCGACGGGCAGGTTAATATGAAAGACGTGTTGACGGTTCGCAAGTTTGTGGCGAACCTTATTACAGTTATCGACCCCGGTAATACCGACCCGACGAGTGGGACGAATCCGACGAGTGGCAATGACCCGACGAGTGGGACGAATCCGACGAGTGGCAATGACCCGACGAGCGGGACGAATCCGACGAGTGGCACCACCGACCCGACGAGCGGGCCGAATCCGACGAGTGGCAATGACCCGACGAGCGGCAATGACCCGACGAGTGGGACGAATCCGACGAGTAGCACTGAGCCGACGAGTGGGACGAATCCGACAAGCGAGCCGACAAGCAGCACTGAGCCGACGAGCAAGCCGACCGTGCCGAAGATTGATGCGTGCTATCCCAAAAATGCACTGTTGTCCAAACAAGTATATCACAGTGCCAACGACAGTTCGTATGTTGAATGCGAATACACCTACGATGAAAACGGAAACAAGACAAGTGAACATTGGTACAACGCCGATGGTAGTGTGGATTGGGAAAAATCCTACGATATGTTCTATGACAAAAGCGGCAAATTAGCCGGAGTACATTATTACGATGCCGATGGTAACTTGCGAAATGAAATCGATTCGTGGCAATTGGTGGAGCATCCGTTGTACTATGGCTTTATTTTGTCCTGGGATGCAACTTTTGACGACAACGGGAATCCGACAAGTTTTCGCACCTACGAAGACGACGGAAGTATTATGTGGTACAACGAAGAGTATACAAGAAACTGGGGAGAGTCGATTTGCTGGGACGCCGTTTACGATGAAAACGGAAATTTGTTAAAGAAAATAGACTATATCTCTGATGGCGATACGTTTTCAGACTATGAATGTACCTACGACGCAAACGGGAACAAGACGAGTGAACACTACTACGACATCGATGGCAGCGTGACTGTTTGGTATGAATACATCTATGATGAAAGTGGGAACGAAACGAGTTCTCGCTGTCACAACCCTGATGACAGTGTGGATTGGGAGGATAAGCATACCTGGGATGCCACTTACGATGCGAACGGCAACCAGACGAGCTATTGTGAATACAATGAAGACGGTAGCGTAGATTGGTATCGTTCTTGGGGTGCTACTTACGATGCGAATGGAAACCAGACGAGCGAGCGTCACTACAACGAAGACGGTAGTGTTGATTGGGACGCCGCTCACGGATACGACCGAATTACCTGGGATGCCACCTACGATGCGAACGGGAATAAGATGAGCTATTGTGAATATCACGATAACGGAAGTGTGTTAGTGGAATACACCTACGACGAAAACGGGAACAAGACGAGTTATCGTCAACATGATTATTCCAACAATATTATTTGGTCATCTGCATGGGATAAAACCTACGACGAAAATGGAAATCTGATGAGTCATCACGACTACCACGTCAATATTACTTACTATTACGATGCAAATGGAAACGAGATACGTTCCCGTTCCTTCCTGTTCTCTGATGGAAGTGTGGATTGGGCATCGGAATTCACCTGGGATGCCACTTACGATGAAAACGGGAATTTGGTGAAGAAAATTTACTACCATGCCGACGGCAGTTCGTATGTGGGCTTCGAATACACCTTCGATGCGGACGGGAATGAGACGAGTTGTCATGCCTACCGTGCCGATGGCAGCCTGCTCCGTTACAACACTTACGATGCGAATGGAAACCAAACAAGCCGGCGTGACTATCGCACAGACGGCAGCGTGGATTGGTATGTTTCTTGGGATGCTACTTACGATGAGAATGGTAATGAATTAAAAACCATTTATTACCTATCCGATGGGACTCCATATTTATATCATGAATACACCTACGACGAAAACGGGCACCAGACGAGTCGACGCTACTACAACGAAGACGGTAGTGTGGATTGGGAGCATTCTTACGATCGCATCTACGATAAAACCGGAACATGGTTTATTGAACATGGCTTCAAAGAAGATGGTAGTGCAGGGTATAGTTCAGTCTACAAAGACGGAAAACGGTTAGCTGATACTATTGACGTCACTATAGATGAAAACATGAATGTAACATCATGTCGTTCTTACAGCTTCTACGATGGCACTTTGAATTGGACATCGGAATTCACCTGGGATGCCACCTACGATGAGAACGGGAATCGGACGAGTGAACGCCACTACAACAAAGACGGCACCGTGGATTGGGAAAATTCCTGGGATGCCACCTACGATGCGAACGGCAACCAGACGAGTTACCGCCGCTACAATGGCGACGGCAGTGTGGATTATTGGTATGAATACACCTACGATGAAAACGGAAACAAGATAAGTGAACGCCACTACGCCGACGGCAGTGTGGATTATTGGTATGAATACACCTACGATGAAAACGGAAACAAGATAAGTGAACGCTACTACGCCGACGGCGCCGTGTATTGGGAGTATTCTTACGATGCGAATGGACACGAGACGAGTGAACGCGACTACAACGAAGACGGCACCGTGGATTGGGAAAATTCCTGGGATAACACCTACGATGCGAACGGGAATTTGGTGAAGACAATTCGCTACCATGCCGACGGCAGTTCGTATGTGGTCTCCGAATACACCTATGATGAAAATGGGAATGAGACGAGTTACCGTTCTTACAATGCTGACGGCAGTGTGGTTTACTGGGTGGAATATATCTACGATGAAGATGGGAACATAACGGATTCTCGTGAAAGAGTATCTTATGGATGGGTATACGCTTACGACGAAAACGGCAACCTGTTAACGAAAGCGTGTTTCAACGACGACGGTGATTCGGTGGATCGTTGGTACGAATATATCTACTTAAATCCAATTGCTTAAACCCGTCCGCACCGGCAAAAGCAGAATAAACCATAAAAAGACCCGACCACGGTAGTGGTCGGGACTTTTTCTTTTTGCCGGGGTTGTACTGTATTCCAACCGAAAAAACACCCAAAATTCACATTTCTTTCATAATTCTCCCTTGACAATCGTGTGTCGGCGTGGTATCGTATAGAGGAATTAGCACTCGATGTGTATGAGTGCTAACTTTTGCGGAGAGGGGAGAGGACGTTGGCGTTAAGCGAACGAAAAGAACGGATTTTAGGTCTTTTGACCGATGCGTATATTCGCACCGGCGAACCGGTGGGTTCCAAATGGCTGATGGAACAGATGGATAATGCCGTTTCCTCTGCCACCATTCGCAACGAAATGGCAGAACTGGCACTTCTCGGTTACTTAGAACAGCCGCATGCCTCTGCCGGCCGTGTGCCGACAGCGAAAGCGTTTCGTCTGTATATCGACAAGTTGATGAAGCCGGTTTCTCCGTCCGAGGCACTGTGTCGGGAGATTGACGACGCATTGGAGCAGGCGGGAAGCCCCGACGAGCTGATTGAGACGGCATCCGGTTTGCTGGCACAGGAAACCGGGTGTGCCGCCATCACCACAAGCCCCACGGAGAGCCACGCCACCATTCGTCGACTGGAGGTTATCCCGATGTCGCCGTATGCCGTGTCGCTTCTCTTGATGACCGGATTCGGAATGCTGCATCATCGGGTTTGCCGGTTGTTTGACCCGGTTCCCCGAGCGGTATGTGAGCAGTTGACCGCCACCCTTTGTGCCGAATTTGTGGGCAAAACCACCGCCGACGTGACCTTGCCGAAAATGCAGCGGCTTCTTGTGTCGCTCGGAGATGAGGGTTTTTCGTGTATGCCGGTGTTGACCGCCCTTTACGAATTGACCCAGGAATCCGAGCGAGCAGAGGTGTTGTTAAAAGGACAGCTCAATCTGTTGCGAAACCCCGCCTATGCACCGGAACGGGCACACAGCCTTATTGATTTTTTGGCACAGCGGGCACAGCTCGCCCGATTACTTGCCGCTCATCCCGGCGGGATGCGGGTCGTGCTGGGGAGCGAGGCGGGAAGCCCCGAGCTTGCCGGCTCCAGTTTGATTGTGACTCGCTACGTCCCCCGTGGCGACGGTGCGATTGGGCTTATCGGCCCTCAGCGAATGAATTACGCCACCGCCATTCCCACGCTTGCCTATACGGCACGGGCGGTGGAGCATATCTTTGAGCAGTTTATGAAAGAATAAGAGGTGACCCCTTTGAGTAAGGAAAAGAAACAACCCGAAACCACGGTAGAGGAATCCGTTGCCGAGGTGGAGGAAGCCGCAACGCAGGAAGAAGCCCCTGCACCGAGTGCCGAGGAAGCCTTGCAGGCGGAATTGGATGCCCAAAAAGAGCAGTATATGCGGATGTTGGCGGAATATGCCAACTACAAACGCCGAACCGAACAGGAAAAAACCGAAATCGGGCAGTTTGCCAAAGCGGATTTGCTCGAAACCCTGCTTCCGATTTTGGATAATTTGGACCGAGCGTGTCAATCGCCGGACGGACCGGAATATCGCCAAGGCGTGGAGATGATTGTGCGGCAACTGCACGACACCTTTGAGAAAATCGGCGTAACCGAGATTAACCCGCTGAACGAGCCCTTTGACCCGGAATGCCATAACGCCATCCAGCGTGAGGATGCCGCCGACGGTGTGGAACCGGATACGGTGACGGGCGTGTTCCAAAGCGGCTATAAATTCGGCGAGCGACTGATTCGCCCTGCGATTGTGAAAGTCGCCAACTGACAAGGCACATATAAAATGTATATAATATAATGTATATAGAAAGAGGTAATCAACATGGCAAAAATTATTGGTATTGACTTGGGCACCACCAACTCCTGCGTGTCCGTTATTGAGGGCGGCGAAGCCGTTGTCATCCCGAACCCCGAAGGGGCTCGCACCACCCCGTCTGTGGTGGCGTTCAAAAAGGATGGCGAGCGAATCATCGGTCGTGCCGCCAAACAGCAGGCGGTTACCAACCCGGATCGTACCGTTTCGTCTATCAAACGAGAGATGGGCTCCGACTATAAGGTGACGATTGAAAACGACAGCTTCACGCCTCAACAGATTTCTGCGATGATTCTTCGCAAGCTGAAAGAGGATGCAGAGGCGTATTTGGGCGACACCGTTACCGAGGCGGTTATTACGGTGCCGGCGTATTTCACCGACCCCCAACGTCAGGCCACCAAAGACGCCGGTAAAATCGCCGGTCTTGAGGTGAAACGCATCATCAACGAACCGACGGCGGCGGCTCTTGCTTACGGCATCGACAAAGAGACCGACCAAAAAATCATGGTGTATGACCTCGGTGGTGGTACGTTCGACGTGTCCATCATCGAGATGGGCGACGGCGTGCAGGAGGTTCTTGCTACCGCCGGTAACAACCGTTTGGGCGGCGATGACTTCGACCAGAAAATCGTGGATTGGCTGGTGGCGGAATTCAAAGCGGACCAGGGTGTTGACCTGTCTGCTGACCGTTCGGCACTGGGCCGTTTGCGTGATGCGGCGGAAAAAGCCAAGATTGACTTGTCCGGTATGACCACCACCCAAATCAACTTGCCCTTTATCTTCTCGGATCAAAACGGTCCGAAGCATTTGGATGTGACGCTGTCTCGTGCCAAGTTCAACGAGCTGACCGCCGACCTCGTCAAGAAAACGCTCGAGCCCATGAAACAGGCGTTGTCCGACAGCGGTTTATCCACTTCCGAAATTGACAAGGTTCTGCTCGTGGGTGGTTCCACCCGTATTCCTGCGGTGCAGGATGCGGTGAAAAAATTCACCGGCAAAGAGCCGTTCAAGGGCATTAACCCGGACGAATGCGTGGCGATGGGTGCGGCACTGCAAGGCGGTGTTCTCGGTGGCGAGGTCAAAGGTCTTTTGCTTCTTGACGTTACGCCGTTGTCCCTCGGCGTGGAGACGATGGGCGGCGTTATGACCCGCATCATCGAACGCAACACCACGATTCCCACGAAAAAGAGCCAGATTTTCTCTACGGCGGCGGACAACCAACCGTCGGTCGAGGTGCACGTGTTGCAGGGCGAGCGTGAGTTTGCCCGTGACAACAAATCGCTCGGTATGTTCCATTTGGACGGTATTGCTCCCGCTCGCCGTGGCGTGCCGCAGATTGAGGTTACCTTTGATATTGATGCCAACGGTATTGTGAACGTTTCCGCCAAGGATTTGGGTACCGGCAAAGAACAGCACATCACGATTACCGCCAGCTCCAATATGTCCAAAGAAGATATCGACAAAGCGGTGAAGGATGCCGAGCAGTATGCGGCAGAAGATAAGAAAAATCGTGAGAACGTGGATACCCGCAATGCCGGCGACCAGGCGGTGTACCAGTGTGAGCAAGCCATTGAGGAACTGGGCGACAAGCTGGACGAGGCGGACAAAACCACGTTGCAGGGCAAGATTGATGAGCTGAAAGAAAAGCTGAAAGGCGACGACTATGACGCCATCAAGGCGGCGAACGAGGAATTGATGAAAGCGTTCTACGATGTGTCCGCCAAGGTGTATCAGGCGAACGCTCCTCAAGGAGAAGAAGGTGCCGAGGGCTTTGCCGGTGACGCCGGAAACGGCGATGCGGGCAGCACGGATGCCGACGGCTTCTATAACGGCGAGGTCCACTAAAACGAATACGCAAAGCGGCGGGTGACCCCCGCCGCTTTTGAGGGTTTTGATTATGGCAGAAAAACGTGATTATTACGAGGTGCTGGGTGTTTCCAAAAGTGCCTCGGACGACGAAATAAAAAAAGCCTATCGCCAGCAGGCGAAAAAATATCACCCTGACCTAAACCCCGGCGACGCCGAAGCGGAAAAGCATTTCAAAGAGGCCAATGAGGCGTATGAGGTGTTGTCGGATAAGGACAAAAAGGCACGCTATGACCAGTTCGGCCATGCGGGCGTTGACCCGAACTTCGGTGCGGGCGGTGCCGGTGGATGGGGCGGCGGCTTCGGCGGGGTGGATATTGACCTCGGTGATTTGTTCTCCTCCTTTTTCGGCGGAGGAGCATCCCGCAGAGCCAACCCCAACGCCCCGCAAGCGGGCAGTGATGTGGGAACGCAGGTGGTTATTGATTTTGCCGAGGCGGCGTTTGGCTGTAAAAAGCAGGTGGATATCCGTGTGGTGGAGGCTTGCTCTGTTTGCGGCGGTTCCGGTGCGGCGAAAGGAACGTCTCCGAAGACGTGTCCCGATTGCGGCGGACGGGGACAGGTTGCCCGGCAACAGCGTACGCCGTTCGGCGTGATGCAGACCCAAAGCCCCTGCTCTCGTTGCCGTGGCACGGGTAAAATCATCGACAACCCCTGCCGTGCGTGCTCCGGAAGCGGGCAGACTCGCAAATCGAACAAGGTGGGCATCAACATTCCTGCCGGCATTGATGACGGTCAGGTGATTACCATTCCGGGCAAAGGCCCCGCCGGCAAAAACGGCGGCCCTGCCGGCGATTTGCAGGTGCAGGTGGCGGTGCGTCCGCACCCGCTTTTTGAGCGTCGTGGTTACGATGTGCTGTGCGATTTCCCGGTCACCTTTACGCAGGTGGCACTCGGTGCCGAGGTGGAAATCCCGACACTTTCCGGTAAAGAGAAGTACACGGTGAAGGACGGCACACAGCCGGGAGATACCGTGCGACTGAAAGGAAAAGGGATTCCGTACTTAAACGGACGTGGCAACGGCGACCAGATTGTTCGCTTTGTGGTGGAGGTTCCGAAAAACCTCACCGCCGACCAAAAACGCCTTTTGGAAGAGTTTGAGGGAACCACCGGCGACCGTAACTACCAAAAGCGTAAATCGTTCCGAGATAAATTCAAAAAGCTTTGAGTTTGCTTTTATGAAACCGCAGAGAAAAAGTTGTTTCTCTGCGGTTTTTTGTGTTTTCTGTGCGAATTTTTACTATATATGGTGTGTCAAAAAATTTTTTTGAAAAAATTACAAAAAAATGAAAAAAACACTTGCATTTTTGACACGGGTATTGTATAGTAGGTAGGCACGTGATTGCGACAAGGGGGTATTTTGCCCCAAAATCGCTGTTGCGATGCGACTGCACGATATGCGATGAAGCGGGAGGTTGCGACCGAAAATCGGTCGGTTTTTCCGTGGAGTATGTCCGATTTTAAACCGGGCGATTAGAAACACCGATGCAGCCAAAGACAATGTACAACGCAACAGGCCTACTTGCGGGGCGTGGTGCGGGTTCGACATTGCGGCTGCGTATGGCAAATGTCAAACCGCAATCCGGCTATTCAAAGAACCGAGCCGGTTTTTTGATGGGGAACGATGAAACACCCGGCAGGGTGGAGGTTTGACCCAGCCCGCCAACAAAAAAGAAAACAAATTCAGGAGGCGTTTTACAAGTGGCAGTCAAAGAGAAAATCCGTATCCGTATTAAGGGATACGACCACCAGCTGGTGGACCAAGCGGCAGAGAAAATCGTGGAGCAGGCCCGTGCTACCGGTGCCCGTGTTTCCGGCCCTGTGCCGCTGCCGACCGAGAAGGAAGTTGTGACCATCCTTCGTGCCGTGCACAAATACAAGGATTCTCGTGAACAGTTCGAGACCCGCACGCACAAGCGTTTGATCGACATCCTTCGTCCGTCCAACAAGACAGTCGAGGCTCTTATGGGCCTTGAACTCCCCGTCGGTGTCGAAATCGAAATCAAACTTTAATCCTTATCTATATAGGATGGTTTGGCAGATTTTGCAGACGAGGTCACGTTGCACACCGCAGCCGATATGGCGGTGAGCAACCAATAACCAAAGGAGGCATATACAATGCAGAAAGGTATCATCGGCAAGAAGATTGGCATGACGCAAATCTTCGACGAAAAGGGCAACGTTGTCCCGGTTACCGTTATTGAAGCGGGCCCGTGCGTGGTTGTCCAAAAGAAAACCGTCGAGAACGACGGTTACGAAGCGGTTCAGTTCGGTTTCGGTGATGTGACTCCGAAACACGTGAACAAACCGCAGCAAGGTCACTTTGCGAAGGCGGACGTCGCCGCAAAACGCACCTTGCGTGAGTTCCGCTTTGCGGATTGCTCCGCTCTTAACCTGGGCGACATCGTGAAAGCGGACACCTTCGCTGTGGGCGATCACGTGGACGTGGTCGGTACCAGCAAAGGTAAAGGCTATGCGGGTGCTATCAAACGCTGGAATCACTCCCGTTTGAAAGAGACCCACGGTTCCGGTCCTGTGGCTCGCCACGCCGGCTCCCTCGGTGCTTGCTCCTCCCCGTCCCGTGTTTTCAAGGGCATGAAGGCGGCGGGTCACTTGGGTGTTGAACGTGTGACGGTGCAGAACCAGGTCGTTGCGAAAATCGACGTGGAAAACAACCTCATCGCTATCAAGGGTGCCATTCCTGGTCCCCGTGGCGGTATCGTGGTTATTTCCGACAGCGTGAAAGCGTAAGGGAGGAGGAATGCATCATGCCTACAGTTTCTACTTTTGACATGACCGGTAAAAAGACCGGCAGCTTGGATTTGGCGGAGGCCATCTTCGGCATCACCCCGAACAAATCCGTTATGCACAGCATGGTCGTCAACTACTTGGCGAACCAGCGTCAGGGCACGCAGTCCGCTCTTACTCGTTCCGAAGTGAGCGGCGGCGGCAAAAAACCGTATCGCCAAAAGGGCACCGGCCGTGCTCGTCAGGGCTCGACCCGTGCTGTCCAATGGTATCATGGCGGTGTGGCGTTTGCCCCGAAGCCCCGTGACTATTCCTACGCTCTTCCGAAGAAAGTGCGTCGCCTGGCGATGAAATCCGCTTTCTCCGCTAAAGTGCTGGACAACGAGATGATGGTTCTCGACAGCTTGAAGCTGGAAGAGACCAAAACCAAGACGATCGCCACCATGCTCTCCGCTTTGGAGGCTGGCAAGAAAGTGCTGATTGTCCTTCCGGAGAATGATGAGAGCATCGTGAAAGCGGCTCGCAACATCCCGGGCGTCAAGACCGCTTTGGTCAACACCTTGAATGTGTATGACATTGTCAACTGCAACACCTTCATTGTTGTGAAAGACGCAATTTCCCAGATTGAGGAGGTTTATGCGTAATGAATCCTCGTGATATTATTCTCGCCCCTGTGGTGACAGAAAAGGCTGTCAGCCAGCTGGCGGACCGTAAATATACGTTCCGTGTGGCGTCTGATGCCAACAAAATCCAAATTGCTTCTGCTGTGGAAGAGATTTTCGGCGTGAAAGTTGCGAAAGTCAACACCATCAGCATGAAAGGTCAAAAACGCCGCTACGGTCGTTTCGAGGGTTACACCTCCGATTGGAAAAAAGCGGTCGTCACTTTGACGGAAGGTTCGAAGACCATCGAGTTCTTCGACGGCTTGTTCTAAGTCGTAAGACAAACAGTAAAAGCCGAAAATCGGCACGAATGGGGACATACGGCATTCCCCGCAAAGCCTAAGAACAGGAGCGTGAACAAAAATGCCTATTATCAACTATAAGCCGACAAGCAACGGCCGCCGTGGTATGTCCGTTATTGATTACAGCGGATTGTCCAAGGTGAAACCGGAGAAAAGCTTGCTCGACACGAAGAAAAAGAATGCCGGCCGCAACAGCTATGGCCGCATCACCGTTCGCCATCACGGCGGCGGCAACCGTCAGAAATATCGTATCATCGACTTCAAACGTAACAAAGCCGATATGAATGCGACCGTTCTGACCCTCGAATATGACCCGAACCGCAGTGCTCACATCGCCCTTGTCCAGTATGAGGACGGCGAGAAACGCTACATCATCGCACCGCAAGATGTGAAGGTGGGCGACGTACTGCAATCCGGTGTCGGTGCGGATATCCGCCCCGGTAACGCCCTTCCGCTGTCCGCCATCCCCCAAGGTACTTTCATCCACAACGTGGAGCTGTATCCGGGCAAAGGTGCTCAGCTGGCTCGTTCCGCCGGTGTTATGGCACAGCTGATGAGCAAGGAGAACAACCTCGCTCTCGTCCGCTTGCCTTCCGGTGAGATGCGTTACGTCCCGATTAACTGCATGGCCACCATCGGTCAAGTGGGTAATGCGGACCACGCCAACGAGAAAATCGGTAAAGCCGGTCGTAAACGTCACATGGGTTGGCGTCCGACTGTCCGTGGTTCCGTTATGAACCCGTGCGATCACCCGCACGGTGGTGGTGAGGGTAAATCCCCCATCGGTCGTCCGGGCCCGGTTACCCCGTGGGGCAAACCTGCGTTGGGTTACAAAACTCGCAGCAAACACAACCGTTCTGACAAGTTTATTGTCAAACGCCGCAATGCGAAGTAAGCGAAAGGAGATTGAATTATGGGACGCAGTGTTAAAAAAGGACCTTTCGTGCAACCTGTTCTGCTGAAACGCATTCAGGAAATGAACGCCGCCGGCGAGAAACGCATCCTTCAAACGTGGAGCCGCTCTTCGACGATCTTCCCCGACTTTGTCGGTCACACGATCGCCGTTCACGACGGCCGCAAACACGTTCCGGTGTATATCACGGAGGATATGGTTGGACACAAACTGGGCGAATTCGCCCCCACTCGTACGTTTAGAGGCCATACCGGCTCTAAAACGACGAACTAAGCGGAAAGGAGAGAATCATCAATGGAAGCAAGGGCTAAAGCCACTTACATTCGCATTTCCCCTCGCAAAGTGAAGATCGTTCTCGACCTTATTCGCGGGAAATCGATTGACGAAGCGTTGGCGATTGTGAAGTTTACGAACAAATCGGCTTGCGAACCGATTGAGAAACTGCTCAAATCCGCTCTCGCCAATGCGGAAAACAACTTCAATATGTCCAGAAGTGACCTGTACGTCGCTGAGTGCTTCGCCTGCCCCGGACCGATCATGAAACGCATCCGTCCTCGTGCACAGGGCCGTGCATTCCGCATCGACAAGAGAACGTCGCACATTACCGTCGTTCTCAAAGAACAGGAATAAGCAGGGAGGTACAGAAAAATGGGACAAAAAGTAAATCCGCACGGTCTTCGTGTCGGTGTTATCAAAGATTGGGATTCCCGTTGGTTTGTGAATGATAAAGATTTCGGCGATACGCTGGTTTCTGACTACAAACTGCGTAAATTCCTGAAAAAGAAACTGTACGCAGCCGGCATTGCCAAGATTGAAATCGAGCGTGACGCCTCTCGTGTACGTGTGCACATCCATTGTGCCAAACCGGGTATTGTGATTGGTAAAGGCGGTGCCGATATCGAGGCACTTCGCCAGACCTGCGAGAAAATGCTCGGCAAACCCACCCTCATCAATATGATTGAGGTGAAAAACCCCGACGTCAATGCACAGCTCGTTGCTGAGAGCATCGCCGCTCAGTTGGAAAAACGTACGTCTTTCCGCCGTGCGATGAAACAGGCAATCGGTCGTGCGATGAAGCTCGGTGCGAAGGGTATTAAAACGAAAGTTTCCGGCCGTCTCGGCGGTGCGGAGATTGCCCGTAGCGAAAGCTACCATGAAGGAACGATTCCGCTGCAAACTCTGCGTGCGGACATCGATTACGGTTTCGCTGAGGCGAACACCACCTACGGTCGAATCGGCGTGAAAGTCTGGATTTACCGTGGTGAGGTGCTTGCCGGCTCTACGACGAAACCGCAACGTCGGGAAGGAGGCCGCAAATAATGTTGATGCCGAAAAGAGTCAAATACCGTCGTGTTCAGCGTGGTCGTTTGACTGGTAAAGCCACTCGTGGCAACAAAGTTACCTACGGTGATTTCGGTTTGCAGGCCGAAGAACCGGCATGGATCAAATCCAACCAGATTGAGGCGGCTCGTATCGCTATGACCCGTTACATCAAACGTGGCGGTCAGGTCTGGATTAAAATTTTCCCGGACAAACCGGTTACCGAAAAACCCGCCGAGACCCGCATGGGTTCCGGTAAAGGTTCGCCGGAATACTGGGTCGCCGTTGTGAAACCCGGACGTGTAATGTTCGAGATTGCCGGCGTGCCGGAGGAAACTGCCCGTGAGGCGTTGCGTCTGGCGGCAAACAAATTGCCGATCAAGTGCAAATTCGTCAAAAAAGAGGACGGTGAGCAGGCATGAAGAAATCTGAACTCGAAAAGATTCGTGAGTTGAGTGCCGTGGAATTGGAAAACAAACTGGACGACCTCAAAAAAGAGCTGTTCAACCTGCGTTTCCAACACGCCATTAACCAACTCGACAATCCGATGCGACTGAAGGCGATCAAAAAAGAAATTGCGGTCATCAAAACGGTGATCCGTGAGAACGAACTGCACGAAAGTGCTGAAGGCTAAGGGAGGAGGAATTACCGATGAGTGAACGCAATTTGAGAAAGACGAGAGTCGGTATCGTTGTCAGCGACAAAATGGATAAAACCGTTGTCATCGCCATCAACGACAATGTCCGTCATCCCTTGTATAAGAAAATCGTGAAACGCACTGTTAAACTGAAAGCACACGACGAGATGAACGAGTGCCGTGTGGGCGACCGTGTCGAAGTTACGGAGACCCGTCCGCTTTCTAAAGACAAACGCTGGCGCGTTTCCAACATCATCGAGAAGGCTAAATAAGTCGGTTCTGCTTGAAAGGAGGAACACCAGATGGTTCAACAACAAACCTACCTCAAAGTGGCCGACAACACCGGCGCGAAAGAGCTTATGGTCATTCGTGTTCTTGGTGGTTCTGGCCGGAGGTATGCGAATATCGGCGACACGGTTGTCGCCTCGGTGAAAAAAGCCGCTCCCGGCGGTATGGTGAAAAAAGGTGAGGTCGTGCGTGCGGTTATCGTACGCTCGGTCAAGGGTGTTCGCCGTGAAGATGGCACCTACATTCGTTTCGACGAAAATGCCGGTGTTATCATCCGTGAGGACAAAAACCCCCGTGGTACCCGTATCTTTGGGCCGATCGCTCGTGAGCTGCGTGAGAAGGATTATATGAAAATCCTCTCCCTTGCACCGGAAGTGCTGTAAGGAGGAATCGCAAATGAAAATGCATGTGAAAAAAGACGACCAGGTCGTTATCCTCAGCGGTAACGACAAGGGCAAAAAAGGCAAAGTGATGGAGGTTAGCCCGAAAGAAGGCAAAGTGATTGTCGAGGGCTGCCACGTCGTGACCAAACACGTGAAGGCTCGCCGTCCGGGCGATCCCAGCGGCATCATCAAGGCGGAGGGTGCGATTTACGCTTCCAAAGTCCAGGTGATCTGCCCCCACTGCAAGAAGGCCACTCGCATTGCCTATAAGACGTTCGCCGACAAAACTAAGTCCCGTGTGTGCAAACACTGCGGCGAAACGCTGTAAGGAGGAACAAACGAATGGCCAGAATGAAAGAATTTTACAAAAGTGAAGTCGCTCCCGCACTCATGAGCAAATTCGGCTATAAGAGTGTGATGCAGATTCCGAAGCTGGATAAGATTGTTATCAACATCGGCTGCGGCGAAGCACGTGACAACCCGAAAGTCATTGAGTCGGCGATGACCGACCTGATGGCGATCACCGGTCAACGTCCCGTGATCTGCAAGGCGAAAAAGTCTGTTGCGAACTTCAAACTGCGTGAAGGTATGAACAACGGCGTGAAGGTTACCCTGCGTGGCGACCGCATGTACGAGTTCCTGGATCGTTTGTTTAACGTGGCGTTGCCCCGTGTCCGTGACTTCCGTGGTATCAACCCGAACTCGTTTGACGGTCGTGGCAACTACAATATGGGCCTCAAAGAGCAGCTCATTTTCCCGGAGATCGAGTACGACAAAATTGACGCAGTGCGTGGTATGGACCTTTGCTTCGTTACCACCGCTAACACCGACGAAGAGTCCTATGAGCTTTTGAAGCTCATGGGTGCTCCGTTCGAGAGATAAGGAGGGGACTGAAATGGCAAAAACATCTATGAAAGTGCGTCAGAGCCGTGAAGCGAAATTCTCGACTCGTGCATACAACCGCTGCAAAATCTGCGGCCGTCCCCATGCGTATCTCCGCAAATACGGCATCTGCCGTATCTGCTTCCGTGAGCTCGCCTACAAAGGTGAGATTCCGGGCGTCAAAAAAGCAAGTTGGTAAGCAATAGTTGAAGGAGGATTACGGATTATGCAAATCACCGATACCATCGCCGATATGCTGACACGTATTCGCAATGCGAACACTGCGAAGCATGATTCGGTGGATATCCCCGCTTCGAACATGAAGAAGGCTATTGCCCAGATTCTTGTTGACGAGGGATATGTGAAAAGTTTCCAAGTTATTGATGACGGCAAACAGGGTGTCATCCGTGTGGTTCTGAAATATCAGGGCACATCCAAGACGCCGGTCATTCGGGGTCTTCGCCGTGTGTCCAAACCCGGTTTGCGTATTTATTCCAGCAGTGAAGATATGCCGAAGGTCATGAAGGGCATCGGCACCGCCATCGTCTCCACGTCTAAAGGCGTTATGACCGACAAAAAGGCTCGTAACGAAAACGTGGGCGGCGAAGTGCTGGCGTTTGTGTGGTAAGGGGGTACAAGAGATATGTCGAGAATTGGACGTAAACCGATTGAAATCCCCGCCGGCGTTGAGGTCTCCGTTGCCGATAACGTCGTTACCGTCAAAGGCCCGAAAGGCACCTTGACCCAAGCTATCAACCCTGTCATCACCGTGAAGGTGGAGGGCAACACCGTTTTGGTGGAACGCCCCAATGACGAGGCGATGAGCCGCTCGCTGCACGGCCTGTCCCGCACCTTGATTGCGAACATGGTCGAAGGCGTATCCAAAGGCTATCAAAAAGAGCTGGAAATCAACGGCATCGGCTACCGTGCTGCCAAACAGGGCAAGCAGGTTGTGTTGACGCTGGGTTACAGCCACCAGGTCTTTGTGGACGAAATTCCGGGCATCACCATCGACGTTCCCGCACCGAACAAGCTGGTTATCAGCGGTGCGGACAAACAGCTCGTTGGTCAGTTTGCCGCCGAAGTGCGTGGCAAACGTCCGCCGGAACCCTACAAAGGCAAGGGTATCAAATATTCTGACGAAGTCATCCGCCGCAAGGAAGGTAAAGCCGGCGCGAAGGGCGCAAAATAAGGGAGGTAAGGAACAGTTATGGTTAGTCAGAAAGACAGCAACAAAGCCAGACTTCACCGCCACACTCGTGTGCGTGGTAAGATTTCCGGCACTGCGGATCGTCCGCGTCTCAACGTGTTCCGCTCCTCGAACCACATCTATGCTCAGTTGATTGATGATGTGGCGGGCAAGACGCTTGCGTCTGCTTCGAGCGTGGAAAAAGACTTCGGTGCCTACGGCGGCAACAAAGATGCTGCCAAGAAAGTGGGCAACCTGATCGCTGAACGTGCTGCCAAAGCGGGCATCACCGACGTGGTGTTCGACCGTGGCGGTTATGTGTATCACGGCCGTGTCAAAGAACTGGCCGAAGGCGCCCGTGAGGGCGGCCTCAAATTCTAAGGAAGAGGAGGAACAGAACTTTGGACAGACGTGATAATAACAAACGTGAAATGAAATCTGAGTACGAGGAGCGTTTGGTTGCCATCAACCGTGTCAGCAAGACCGTTAAAGGTGGTCGCATTATGAAATTCTCGGCTCTGATGGTTGTGGGTGACGGTAAAGGAACGGTTGGTTTTGGTATTGGTAAAGCCAGCGAGGTTCCGGAAGCCATCCGCAAGGGCATTGAAGATGCTAAAAAGAACTTTGTCAAGATTTCCCTGAAAGGAACCACCATTCCTCACGAAATCCTCGGCAAGTTCGGTGCCGGTGAAGTTCTTATGAAACCGGCTGCTCCCGGTACCGGCGTTATCGCCGGCGGTGCGTGCCGTGCCGTTATGGAAGCGGCGGGTATCAAAGATATCCGTGCGAAGGCTCTTCGCTCGAACAACCCCTGCAACGTGGTTGCGGCGACCTTTGAAGGTCTGAAACAGCTGCGTACTGCGGAGGAAGCGGCAGAGACCCGCGGCAAGACCGCGAAAGAAATCTTGGGTTAAGGAGGGCGACACCAATGGCAACGAAGAAAAAGGCAGATGCCCTGACCATCAAGCTGGTCAAGAGCCTCATCGGCGTGAAAAAAGACCAGATTGCCACGGCCCAGTCCTTAGGACTCCGCAAGATCGGCGACGAAGTCAGCCAGCCTGACAACGCCGCAACGCAGGGTAAGGTGGCAAAAATCATCCACCTCATCGAGGTAACGAAATAATCAAATCGAGAATCAAGGAGGTGCGAAAAAACTATGCAGTTACACGAACTTTCTCCGGCGGCCGGTTCGACTCATGAGAGCAAACGCATCGGTCGTGGCCATGGCTCCGGCTGGGGCAAAACCGGCGGTAAAGGTCACAAAGGTCAAAAGGCACGTGCCGGTCACGGTCAGCGTCCTGGCTTTGAAGGTGGCCAGATGCCTCTGCAAAGACGTATCCCGAAACGTGGATTCAATAACATTTTCGCTAAGGAGTATGCGATCGTGAATGTTGCGGCACTCAACAAGTTTGATGCCAATGCGGTCGTAGATGCGGATGCGTTGATTGCGGCGGGCATTATTAAAAAAGCTTGCGACGGGGTGAAAATCCTCGGCAATGGCAAACTGGAAAAAGCGTTGACCGTGAAAGCGGCGGCGTTCTCCGGCTCTGCCAAAGAGAAAATTGAGAGTGCGGGCGGAAAGGCAGAGGTGATCTGACATGTTTCAGACCTTGCGTAATGCCTGGAAAGTCGCCGACATCCGCAAGAAGATCCTCTACACCCTTCTTATCGTGTTGATCTTCCGTGTCGGTTCGGCTATTCCGGTTCCGTTCATCGACATCGAAATTCTCAAAAATGCAATTGATGACAGCTCGGACCTGATGGCGTATTTGACGCTGATGTCCGGTGGCGGTTTCTCTGATGCGAGTATCTTCGCATTGTCCATCACCCCGTACATCAACGCCAGCATTATCATCCAGCTGTTGACAGTAGCAATCCCCGCCCTTGAGCGTATGGCTCAAAACGGCGAGGAAGGCCGCAAAAAGTTGGGTCAGATTACCCGTTATGTGACGGTTATCCTGGGCTTGCTTTTGGGCGTCGCCTACTACTTTATGGTGAAGAATAAGTACGCTGCGTTGGCGGCTTGTGCAAGAACCGGTTTTGCCAGTGTCTTCTGCGGCATCACCATTGTGCTTTGCTTCACCGCAGGTTCCGCTTTGATGATGTGGCTCGGCGAGCAGATCAACGAACGTGGTATCGGCAACGGTATCTCCATTCTGTTGTTTGCGGGTATTATTTCTCGTCTGCCCAGCGGCATTATGAGACTTTACTCCATTTTTGTGGATGGTATCAAAAACATCAACAACGGCGGCCTCAAATACGTGATTTTGGTGCCGATTATTCTGGTGCTGTTCCTTGCGATTATCGGACTTATCGTGTTTATGTCCAACGCAGAACGTCGCATCCCGATTCAGTACGCCAAACGTACTGTCGGCCGCAAAATCTACGGCGGTCAGAACACATTCATCCCGATCAAAGTCAATATGTCCGGTGTTATGCCCATCATCTTGGCTGTTTCGATTGTGTCTATGCCGTCCATTCTCAAACAGTTCTTCGGTTGGGACGCTGACAACACCAGTTGGTTCTTCAGTGCTTTCCAATCCGATAGCTGGGTGTATATCATCCTGTATTTCCTGCTTATCATTGGCTTCGCCTTCTTCTACGTCACCATCCAGTACAATCCGGTGGAGATGGCGAATAACCTGCGTAAGAATTCCGGTGCTATTCCGGGCTATCGTCCGGGCAAACCCACCGTGGATTACATCCGCAAGGTTATTTCCAAAATCACTCTTATCGGTGCACTGTTCCTCGGCATTATCGCCTTGTTCCCGTCCATTTTCGGTAAATTCTCCGGAATTGGCCTCGGTATCGGCGGTACGTCCGTGATGATCGTCGTGGGTGTTGCGTTGGAAACCATGCAGCAGATCGAAAGCCAGATTATGATGCGTCACTACAAGGGCTTCTTGGAATAAGCTCTGTGTGACAAAAGGAGGAAGAGGTATGAATCTCATTTTCCTCGGCGCTCCGGGCGCCGGCAAGGGCACACAGGCCGAGCAGGTCTGTGCGGCTCTTCACATCCCCACCATTTCCACGGGTAATATTATCCGTGAAGCGTTGAAAAGCGGCACGGAAATGGGCCTGAAAGCCAAAGCCTTTATGGAGGCCGGTGCTCTCGTCCCCGACGAAATCGTGATTGGTATTATCCAAGAGCGACTCGCCAAGGACGATTGCAAAAACGGCTTCATTTTGGACGGCTTTCCCCGCACCATTCCCCAAGCCGAGGCACTTGACCGTATGGGTGTCGTGATTGACCGTGTCGTCGATATCGACGTTGCGGACGACGTGATTACCCAGCGTGTATCGGGTCGCCGTGTCTGCAGCGAGTGCGGCAACTCCTACCACATCGAGTATAGACCCTCGAAGGTGGAAGGCGTTTGCGATGCTTGCGGCGGCACCCTTGTTCAACGCAAGGATGACCAACCGGAAACCGTTGTGGCTCGTCTTAAAGAGTACCACGAGAAAACGGAGCCGCTGAAAGCCTTTTATGAGGCCCAAGGCAAGTTGAAATCGGTTAAGGCTGTGACGGGAATTGCCGAAACGACCAAACTGGTTTTGGAAGCCATTGGAGTAGCGGAATGATTATCGTTAAAAACAGCCGAGAGCTGAACGATATGCGAGATGCATGTCGTATCTCGGCACAGGCTTTGCAGTTCGCAGGCGAATCCATTAAGGTGGGAATGACCACCGGTGAGCTTGACCGAAAGATCCGCCACTTTATCGAGAAACAGGGGGCTACCCCCTCGTTTCTCGGTTACGGTGGATTCCCTGCTTCTGCGTGCCTGTCGGTGAACGAAACGGTCATCCACGGCATACCGGGAGATCGCATCCTCCACGAAGGGGACATCGTCAGTGTGGACGTTGGTGCGTTCTATCACGGCTATCATGGCGACAATGCCGCCACATTCCCCGTCGGAAACATCTCCGACGAGGCACAGGCACTTCTCGATGCCACCCGTGAAAGTCTTTACGAAGGCATTGCACAGGCGGTGGCGGGAAACCGCATTGGCGACATCAGTCACGCCGTACAAGCGTATGTCGAGGAGCGTGGTTATTCGGTGGTACGACAGTACGTCGGCCACGGAGTAGGTACGCACCTGCACGAGGAACCGAATGTTCCGAACTTTGGCACACCGGGCAGAGGCCCTCGCCTTGTTCCCGGTATGACCATCGCCATTGAACCGATGATCAACTGCGGCACGCATGAGATTGAGGTTCTGCCGGACGGCTGGACAGTGCTCACAAAAGACAGAAAGCTCTCTGCCCACTTTGAGCATACCGTCGCCGTCACGACAGAGGGACCGATGATTTTAACAAAACCGTAACGTGTGTGTCCACTCGGCGGAAGACCGCCGTCATGATTAAAGGAGGTTATCGAATGTCCAAGGCGGACGTTATCGAAGTGGAAGGCGTTGTTGTGGAAGCTCTCCCCAACGCTACATTCCAAGTCGAATTGGCAAACGGCCACAAGGTGCTTGCCCATATTTCCGGCAAACTGCGTACGAACTTCATTCGTATTCTGCCGGGTGATAAGGTGACGATGGAAATGTCGCCTTATGATTTAAGCAAGGGCCGCATTACGTGGAGAAGTAAGTAAGCCCCGAAAGGGACAACCCAAAACCGCATCATTGATGCTGAGGAGGTATTTTTTATGAAAGTCAGACCTTCTGTGAAGAAAATCTGCGAGAAATGCAAAATCATCAAACGCAAAGGCAAAGTGATGGTTATTTGCGAAAACCCGAAGCACAAACAGCGTCAAGGCTAAGAGCCCTACGCATCTTATGACGGGACGAAATGCCGTCCCACGAAAGGAAGGAAAGTATTATGGCGCGTATCGCCGGTGTAGACCTGCCCAGAGATAAACGTATTGAAATCGGCCTTACCTATATTTTTGGTATCGGCCGCAAATCGGCAAGTGATATTCTTGCCGCTACCGGTATTGATCCGGACATCCGTGTTCGTGATTTGACCGAGGAAGATGCTTCCAAACTCCGTGAGTACATCGACCACAACTATGTTGTGGAAGGTGACCTCCGCCGTGACGTGGCGTTTGACATCAAACGCCTCATCGAAATCGGCAGCTATCGTGGTCTTCGTCACCGCAAAGGCTTGCCGGTGCGTGGTCAGCGTTCCAAAACGAATGCCCGTACCCGCAAAGGTCCGAAGAAAACTATCGCTAACAAGAAGAAATAAGTAGGAGGGATAAAAATGGCTGCTGCCAAAACTGCCGGGCGTAAGGGTGCTACCCGTCGCCGCAAAGAACGCAAAAACATCGAGCGTGGAGCCGCACATATCCAATCTACGTTCAACAACACCATCGTCACGCTGACCGACACGCAGGGCAACGCTCTTTCTTGGGCGTCTGCCGGTGAGCTGGGTTTCCGTGGTTCTCGTAAATCCACTCCGTTTGCGGCTCAAACCGCTGCGGAGACTGCCGCAAAAGCTGCGATGGAGCACGGTCTGAAAACCGTCGAAGTGTACGTCAAAGGCCCGGGTGCCGGTCGTGAAGCTGCGATTCGTGCATTGCAAGCCGCCGGTCTGGAAATCACGCTCATCAAAGATGTGACTCCGGTGCCGCATAACGGCTGCCGTCCGCCGAAAAGACGTCGTGTTTAATGGAGGTGTAACGATATGGCTAGATATACCGGTGCGGTGTGCCGTCTGTGCCGCCGTGAAGGACAAAAATTGTTCCTGAAAGGGGAACGCTGCTACACGAAAAAGTGTGCATTAGAACGTCGTGCGTATGCCCCGGGCCAACATGGTCAGGGCCGCAAAAAGGTTTCTGAGTATGGTAAACAGCTGCGTACCAAACAGTTCGCCAAACGCTATTATGGCGTGCTGGAAGGCCAGTTCCGTACCTACTTTGAGAAAGCTACCAAAATGCAGGGTGTGACTGGTGAAAACCTGCTCTCCATTTTGGAATCCCGTCTGGACAATGTGGCGTATCGCCTCGGCTTCGGCACTTCCCGTGCCCAGGCCCGTCAGATGGTGCTGCACGGTCACGTGACCGTCAACGGCAAAAAAGTGAACATTCCGTCTTATCTCGTTAAACCGGGTCAGACGGTTGCTCTGAAAGAGGAAAGCCGCAGCCTCGACCTCGTGAAAGGCATCCAGGAAGCCACCGCTTCCCGTCCGGTGCCGAAGTGGCTGGATCTCAACAAGCAGACTTCCGAAGCGAAAGTTGTCGCCATGGCGACACGTGAGGACATCGATCTTCCGATCGAAGAGACGCTCATCGTCGAGTTGTACTCGAAATAAGCGTATTTCTCATCGCTTTTGTCCGTTTTTTCGAAGATACACATTTTAATAAGGAGGCTTTTGCATGATTGAGATTGAGAAGCCGAGAATTGAGGTTGTGGACCTGACCGAGGATGGCACCTACGGTAAATTCACCGTGGAGCCCTTGGAGCGTGGTTATGGTTCGACCCTCGGCAACAGCCTGCGTCGAGTCCTTTTGTCGTCGCTTCCCGGCTACGCCGTGACGTCGGTGAAAATCGACGGAATTCTCCATGAGTTCTCTACTATTGAGGGCGTCAAAGAAGATGTGACCGAGATTGTCCTGAACATCAAAGGACTGATTGTGAAAATCAACGGCGACGGCCCGAAAACCGTCTACATTGAAGAAGAAGGCCCGAAAACCGTTACCGCTGCCGACATCAAATGCGACAGTGAGGTGGAAATCCTCGATCCGGACGTCTATATTGCGACGATCGGCGAGGGCGGCCGTCTGTCGATGCAAATTACCATCGACCGTGGCCGTGGGTACATTGCCGCTGACCGCAACAAGCAATTGTTGGCACCGGAAATCGGCGTGATTCCGGTGGATTCGATTTATACGCCGGTACGTAAGGTCAACTACACGGTGGAGAACACCCGTGTCGGTCAAATCACCGACTACGACAAGTTGACCATCGAGGTGTGGACCAATGGAACCATCTCGGCGAAGGAAGCCATTTCGCTGTCGGCGAAAGTGCTGACCGAGCACCTCAACCTGTTTGTCGACCTGTCCGGCGACACCTATGCCGGCAACTCGATTATGGTTGAGAAGGACGATAACGGCAAAGAGAAAATCCTGGAAATGACGATCGAGGATTTGGATTTGTCTGTGCGTTCGTTCAACTGCTTGAAACGTGCCGGAATTAACACCGTGGAAGACCTCATCCAGAAATCCGAAGAGGATATGATGAAGGTCCGCAACCTCGGCCGCAAATCGCTGGAAGAGGTTATCCACAAGCTGGATTCGCTGGGATTTGCCCTGCGTTCCGAAGACGACTAAGATTTTTAACTACCATTTGTAAGGAGTGAAACAGTATGCCCGGAACTCGTAAACTGGGTCGTGCGACCGATTGCCGTTTGGCGATGTTGCGTGGAATGGTGACCCATTTCCTCGAAACCGGCCGTATCGAAACGACCGTGACTCGTGCCAAAGAGGTGCAGGCGATGGCGGAAAAATTCATTACCATCGCCAAGGAGCCGACTCTCGCTAACAAACGCCAGGCTTTGGCGTACATCACCAAAGAGGATGTTGTGAAAAAGCTGTTCGACGAAATCGCACCGAAATACGCTGACCGCAACGGCGGTTATACCCGTGTCATCAAAATCGGTGCTCGCCGTGGCGACGCTGCTGAGATGGCGATTCTCGAACTCATCTGAGTTTTTGTGTCATTGAAAAATCCCGCAGTCACACGACTGCGGGATTTTTTTGTTTCTCTTGTGCGAGTGGGTAGCCGGGGGGTTATCACAGAATTTGCCTGCGATGGGTGGCTGCGGAGCATTGACGAAATGCGTGGCGTGTGTTGTAGGGATCGGCGTCGGGAACGGGTGCAAAAAATCGACTCAAAAAGAAAGAAAAAGGGGTTGCATAAAACGAAAAAACATAGTATAATAGCTACATATTTATTCACAGAGGAGGAAAATTATATGAAAAAAGTAGTATCTTTTGTTTTGTGCGTGGCGATGATTGTGACGTCGCTGAGTATGCTGACGTTTTCCGCTTCGGCGGCAACTGCACCGGCAGCCCCCGCCATGACCGGCATTTCCAACACCACCGCCGGTGTGCAGGTGACGTGGAAAGGTGTTTCCAATG
>JAZRVH010000005.1:0-74778 GCA_045598965.1 Acutalibacteraceae bacterium | reverse complement strand
CAAAGCGGCGGTCGCGGCGCGGTGGGTTTGAAGCGCGTTGCAAAGCCGCGTAATCACGTCACCCGTAAGCAAGGGGCGGGCGGCATCGTGGAGCAACACACGGTCGAAACGACCTTTAAGCCCTACGTCTAACGCGGCTTTGACCGAATCCTGCCGTTCGGCACCGCCGACAACCACGGCAATGGTTTTGGCAATTCCGAAACGGGCGAGTGTGGCTTTTACCTCGTCCTCGTATCCCGCGGGGACCACCACGGCGACACCGTCGATATATTCGCTCGACTGAAAGGCGAGGGCGGAGTGGATAAACACAGGTTTTCCCGCTAACTCCAAGAACTGTTTGGGGATATCACCTGTAAAGCGGTTTCCCTTGCCGGCTGCCAGCACCACGCCGAGCGTCTTTTTCGCTTGATTATTTTCCGCCATACATCTCAAACGCTTTCTCAACGTCGCCGTCGTACATCACAGTGCCTTTTTTGAGGTAGATGGCGCGGTTGCACACCTCGCGCACACTGTCGATGGAGTGGCTGACGAACAAAACGGTCACGCCGCTTTTAATCAGTTCGGCGATTTTCGCCTTACATTTTTTCTTAAACGCCGCGTCGCCGACGGACAATGCCTCGTCCACAACGAGGATGTCCGGCTTCGTGTTGATGTTGATGGCGAAGCCGAGGCGCATCTTCATACCGCTCGAAAACGTGCGGACGGGCTGGTCGATATAGTCGCCGTGGTCGGCGAAAGCGATGATATTGTCCTCAATCTCGCGGATTTGCTGGTCTTTAAGCCCGAGCAGATAGCCTTTAAGGTAAATGTTCTCGCGGCCGGTCATTTCCTGGGAGAAACCGGCGGTCAGTTCCAAAAGCGCCGCCACCTGACCGCGCACCGTCACCTCGCCGGAGGTGGGGAAAGTGACGCCGGTCACCATTTTGAGCAGGGTGGATTTGCCCGCGCCGTTCGAGCCGATAATACCGATAGACTCGCCGCGGTTGACCTTAAACGACACGTCGTTAAACGCGAGGTTAGTTTTTAGGTTTTTGCTTTTATGAAAGAGCGAGAAAAACCGCTCTTTGTCGTTGCGATAGAGGGTATAGATTTTTGAAACGTGGTCAAACTCAATAATCGGAAGATTATCCGATTCGACGGGTTGTTTGATTTCTTCAGACATAGCGACCCCTCCTTACAGAATATCCGCAATTTTCTTGCGGGTACGGTTGTAGTTCCAGGCACCGAGCAAGACAATGGCAATCAGCTCTACGAAGAAAATGGCATTTTCCCAAAAAGCCGAGGAAATCACGTGACCGTCTGCACATGAGACGGATTGTTGCCAAAACCACTCGCCGTAAAGGAATGTTTTGCGATATCCGTTGATGAAATAGGTGATGGGGTTAAAGTACATGATGTAACGCAAAATCGGATTTTCCAGTGCGTAGGTATCGAACAGCGTTCCGGAAATCCAAAACAGCATAGTCAAAATGGAGTTGACAAGATTTTCAAAGTCACGGCTAAACACGGCAAGAGGGGCGTTAAACCAAGAAAGACCGAGGAAAAACAAGAACATCAGCGGGGCATAGAACAAAAACTGAACGTTTTGCCACATAGGGCCGGCGTCGCCGGTAAGCATCAGCACCACATACATCAACACGGTCAAAATCAACTGAATATAGAATTTTGAAAGGTTGGTGAAGGTCATAATCGTGGAAACGGGATAGGAGATTTTTGTTACGAATTGGCTGTTGGTGCGGATGCATTTTGTGCCGAACAAAATACTGTCGTTCATAAAAAACCAGGGGATATACCCGACAAGCAAAAAGGCAAAGACGCCGAATTCTCCGTGACGATCACCGCCGTTACGCAGACCTAATGCAAATAAAAACCAAAGGGCGAACAGCGTAAATGCCGGCTTGATAACCGCCCATGCAAATCCCAAAAATGCACCTTTATAGGTTTTGATCAGTTCGTTTTTCGAGAGCAGGAATATTTGTTTACCGAAGTGACGGTGTTCTTTGAAAATGCGGAACAAACGGATCACAACTCCTTTATATAAAATCTTGTTTTTTACATATATAGACAGTATACCGAATTTTTGCCCGTTTGTCAACGAATTCCACACAAAAATAGGTTACAAAAATGAAAGAAACCCGTCACTTTGGGCAGTGCAAGATAGGGATATTGCAGCCGAAAGACAATCTTTTTGTGCGAGGCAGTTTTGCAACGGTCATTTTTCGTTTAGACAAAGAATAAACAGGCGGCAATCCTGTCGAATTACCGCCTGTTTTGATGTCGTATAATACGGAAAAAGATATTGCAAAACCTATAAGATCCCTATCTTGCTCCGCCCTTGACAGTTTTTTGGAATGAACAACTTACAGCATCGAAGCGGCATCTTTGTCGCAGATGATGGTGACGTTCGGATGGAGTTGCAGGATAGAAGCCGGGCATTTCGGGTCGATTTCGCCGTAAATCATATCGTGCACAGCCTGAGCTTTGCCGGCACCGGTAGCGACGAGAACGATCGCCTTGGACTTCATAATGGTGCCGATACCCATAGTGACAGCCTGACGGGGCACATCAGCGGAGCTAGCGAAGAAGCGGGTGTTGGCTTCGATGGTGCGAGCAGTCAGGGAAACAACGTGAGTTTTGGCGGCAAAAGTGTCCGCCGGCTCGTTGAACGCAATGTGACCGTTGTGGCCGATGCCGAGGATTTGCAGATCCACGCCGCCGGCAGCTTCGATGGCAGCCTCATAGGCGGCACACTCGGCTTCCAGATCATCCGCCGTACCGCAGAGAACGTGGATGTTCTCTTCCGGAACGTTAATGGAGTTGAACAGATTGTCGTGCATGAAGTAGTAGTAGCTCTGATCATGCTCGTGGGTCAGACCAACATACTCGTCGAGGTTGAAGGTGGTGACTTTGGAGTAGTCCACGGTGCCCTCTTTGAAGTAGTTGATCATGGCATTGTAGGTCGGAATGGGGGTGGAACCGGTGGCGAGACCCAGCACGCAATCCGGTTTTTCGAGAACACGAGCCGCAAACATAGCGGCGGCAGCTTTGCCGATAGTTTCGGCGTCTTTATACACTTTGACGACCATTTTGAAAACTTCCTTTCATATTTGTGCACGATGGCACGATTTACGCTCTCTATTATCGCACATTTTACTTAAAAACCCTATACGATTTCGGTCGTTTTTTTTGCATTTTATGTTGTTTTTTCGTCCGTAGGGGAGTTTGTGGAAAAAAGAACAGAAAAATGACGAATTTTCAAACAAATTGACCTTTTTTTTATAGACAAAAATAAAATAATAAGTTATAATGAATCCATGTATTGAAAATCCGGGCGAGTATGCCCCTCATCAAACACCTGAACTTAAGGAGGAAATGAAAATGAAAGTTGTTATTCTTGCCGGTGGTTTCGGCACCCGCATTGCGGAGGAAAGCCATACCGTTCCGAAGCCGATGATTGAAATCGGCGGTCGTCCGATTTTGTGGCACATTATGAAAAGCTATTCCGCACAGGGATTTAATGATTTTGTCATCTGCTGTGGCTATAAACAGCACGTCATTAAGGAGTTTTTTGCCAACTACTATCTGCACACCTCCGACGTGACCTTTGACTTCACAAACGACAACGAAATGACTGTTCATAACAGCATGTCCGAGCCGTGGAAGGTCACGCTTGTGGATACCGGTCTTAACACGATGACCGGCGGTCGTGTTCGCCGTATTAAAGAGTACATCGGCAACGAGCCGTTTATGCTGACCTATGGCGACAGCGTGTCCGACGTGGACTTTAACGCCCTGCTCACTTACCACAAATCGCAGGGCAGAAAAGCGACCTTGACCGCCGTTCACGCCGGTCAGCGTTTCGGCGTGCTCGGTCTCGGTGATAAAGGCGACGTGTCTGCGTTCCGTGAGAAACGGGACGTTGACGGCAGCTGGATTAACGGCGGCTTTATGGTTCTTGAGCCGGCGGTGTTCGATTTGCTGATTGACGACAGCACCGTTCTTGAGCAAAAACCGATGGAGACGCTGGCAGAGACCGGCGAGCTGTCCGCTTTCCGTCACAGCGGCTTCTGGCACTGCATGGATACCCTGCGTGACAAACAGAACCTGGAAGCGATTTGGGAGAGCGGTGACGCTCCTTGGAAACGCTGGTAATCTTAAATTTCACGAAAGCGAGTGTTCCACATGGACTTAAGTTATTTTAACGGTAAACGTGTGTTCCTGACCGGTCACACCGGTTTCAAAGGAGCATGGCTGTCCCGCATTTTGCAAAACGCCGGTGCGATTGTCACCGGTTATGCCTTAGAGCCGGAGGAGAAATCCCTCTTTAAGATTGCGAAAATCGACGAGGGGATGACCTCGGTATACGGCGATGTGCGGGACTTTGATGCAATGAAAGCCGCTTTTGACAAGTGCGACCCGGAAATTGTACTGCACTTGGCGGCTCAGCCCATTGTGCGTGAGAGCTACAAACGCCCGGTGTACACCTACGAAACCAACGTGATGGGCACGGTGAACCTGCTCGAATGTGTGCGGCAGGCGAAGCACGTGGTCTCCGTTCTTAACGTGACCACCGACAAGGTGTATCTCAACCGTGAGGAGGAAACGGGGGACGGCTATCGTGAAAATGAGCCGCTCGACGGCTTTGACCCGTATGCCAACTCCAAATCCTGCTCGGAGCTTGTAACCCATAGTTACATTCGCTCGTTTTTCGACAGCGAGGAGGCACCGGCCGTTTCTACCGCCCGTGCCGGTAACGTTATCGGCGGCGGTGACTTTGCGGTTGACCGTATTATTCCCGACTGCGTGCGTGCGGCAGAGGCGAACACCCCGATTATCGTGCGGCATCCTCGCTCGGTACGTCCGTATCAGCACGTGCTCGAGCCGCTGTTTACCTACTTGATGATTGTGGAGGCTCAGGCAAAGGATAAATCGTTTGCCGGTTGCTACAATGTGGGCCCTGACAGCTGTGACTGTGTTGAGACCGGCAAGCTTGTGGATTTGTTTGTCAAGGCCTGGGGCGGCGGAATGACTTGGGAAAACCGTGACGATGGTGGTCCGCATGAAGCTACGTATCTCCGCCTTTGCTGTGATAAGGTGAAAGAGGTGTTCGGTTGGAAGCCCACTTGGCATATTGATACGGCGGTGGAAAAAATCGCCGAATGGGAACAGTGCCGCTTAAACGGTGGCGACGTTCGTGCTTGTATGGATAAGCAAGCGGCAGAATTTTTAGGAGGAATGAACCAATGAGCGAGATGAAAACTGAAGCACAGGCCCGTCAAGAAATTTTAGAGATGGTGGCGGAGTATTGCCGCACCTATCATACGAAAAAACCTTACGAAAAAGGTGACCGCATCCCGTATGCTTCCCGTGTGTATGACGAGGCGGAAATGGTGAATTTGGTGGACAGCTCCTTGGAGTTTTGGCTGACCGCCGGTCGGTATACGGATGAGTTTGAAGCGAAATTGGCGGCGTATCTCGGTGTGCCGTATGCGTGCCTCGTCAACTCCGGTTCCAGTGCGAACCTCCTTGCCTTTATGACCTTGACGTCCCCGCTTTTGGGCGACCGTCGTGTGCGTCCCGGCGATGAGGTGATTACCGTCGCCGCCGGCTTCCCGACCACCGTAACCCCGGTTATCCAGTATGGGGCGGTGCCGGTATTCGTGGATGTGACGATTCCGGAATACAATATCGACGTCACGAAACTGGAGGAAGCGGTATCCGACAAAACCAAAGCCGTGATGATTGCCCATACACTGGGTATGCCGTTTGACGTGGCAGCGGTGAAAGCGTTCTGTGACAAGCACAATCTTTGGCTTATTGAAGATAACTGTGATGCCCTCGGCTCGGAAGTGCTGGTGGATGGCAAAATGCAAAAAACCGGTACGGTGGGTGATCTCGGTACCAGCAGTTTCTATCCGCCTCATCACATGACGATGGGCGAGGGCGGTGCGGTGTATACCAAAAATCCGCTTCTTTCTAAGATTATGCGTTCTATGCGTGACTGGGGTCGTGACTGCGTGTGCCGTTCCGGTCAAGATAACCGCTGTAACCACCGTTTTGACGGTCAGTATGGCGAGCTGCCCCGTGGATATGACCACAAATACGTCTACTCTCACTTTGGCTATAACCTGAAAGCCACTGATATGCAAGCGGCAGTGGGTTGTGCCCAAATCGAGAAATTCCCCTCGTTTGTGGAACGCCGTCGTCATAACTTTGCGTATCTGTACGAGAAGCTCAAAGAGGCAGAGGACAAGCTGATTTTGCCGAAAGCACTGGATGGAAGCAACCCGTCTTGGTTTGGATTTATGCTCACCTGCAAAGAGGGCGTGGATCGTGAAAAAGTGGTGCCGTATATTGAAGGCAAGGGCATTCAAACCCGTATGCTGTTTGCCGGCAACCTGACCCGTCATCCTTGCTTTGACGAGATGCGTGCCTCCGGCAAAGGCTATCGTGTGGTTGGTGATTTGAAAAACACCGACGAGATTATGCGTCGCACCTTCTGGGTGGGGGTTTATCCCGGAATGACCGACGCAATGCTGGATACGATGGCAGAAGTGATTTTGGAGGCTCTTGAAGCCTGAAAGGAAGCGTAATCATGAGCGAACAAGCCCGGAAAACGATTTCGATTATGGTGCCCTGCTACAACGAGGAGGAGAATGTCGTCCCGCTGTCCAAGGCGATTATTGAAACGATTGAAACCCAGTTACCCGCCTATGACTACGAGCTTTTGTTCATTGACAACTGCTCCAAAGACAATACACAGGCCCTTTTGCGTGAATTGTGCCGTCAAAACCCGAAAATCAAGGCGATTTTCAACGCCAAAAATTTTGGCCAGTTTAACTCGCCTTATCACGGTATGTGTCAAACCACCGGCGATTGCACAATCACCATGTGTGCCGATTTCCAAGACCCGGTGGAAATGATTCCGAAGTTTGTGCAAAAGTGGGAAGAGGGATATAAAATCGTCTGCGGCATTAAAACCGCCAGCCGAGAAAATCCCATTATGTATTTTTTACGTTCCTGCTACTACCGCACCATCAAAAAGATGTCGTCGGTTGAGCAAATTGAGCATTTTACCGGTTTCGGTCTTTATGATAAACGGTTTATCGAGGTGCTTCGTGACCTGAATGACCCGACGCCGTTTATTCGTGGAATTGTTGCAGAGCTTGGTTTTAAGCGTTGCGATATCGAATATACCCAACCGAAACGCCGTGGCGGAAAATCGAAAAACAACTGGTACAGTTTGTACGATGCGGCGATGCTGTCTTTTACATCCTACACAAAAATCGGTTTGCGTATTGCCACCTTTTTCGGCTTTGGCTTGTCCGCATTAAGCTTTATTGCCGCTATTGTGTATCTTATTATGAAGCTGATTTACTGGGATCGTTTTCCTGCCGGAACAACGCCGATTTTGTTGGCGGTGTTGCTGCTCGGTTCCATTCAACTGTTCTTTATCGGACTTCTCGGTGAATATATCTTATCCATCAACCAGCGTTCTATGAACCGCCCGTTGGTGGTTGAGGAAGAGCGTATCAACTTTGATATGGAGAGCAAGGAGGAATAAGATGAAAGGCATTATTTTGGCAGGCGGCTCGGGCACACGTCTGTATCCGCTTACTATGGTGACGTCGAAGCAACTGCTTCCCGTTTACGATAAGCCGATGATCTATTATCCGCTGTCTACACTTATGCTGGCGGGTATCCGTGATATTCTTATCATCTCCACTCCGCAGGATTTGCCTAACTTCAAACGCCTTTTGGGGGATGGCTCCTCTCTCGGTATTACCTTATCCTACAAAGAGCAACCTTCACCGGATGGACTGGCACAAGCGTTTTTGCTGGGCGAGGAATTCATCGGCGACGAGCCTTGTGCCATGGTGCTTGGTGATAATATTTTCTACGGAAACGGCTTGCGGATTTTGCTTCATCAGGCTTTGATGGATGCAAAGGACGGCAAAGCCACCGTGTTCGGTTACTATGTGAAAAATCCCGAACGCTTCGGTGTTGTCAATTTTGACGAGAACCAGCGGGTGCTTTCCATTGAGGAAAAGCCGGAACATCCCAAATCCAACTATTGCGTGACCGGTTTGTATTTTTACGATAAACGTGTGGTAGAATACGCAAAACAGGTGAAACCCTCCGCACGTGGCGAACTGGAAATTACCGACCTCAACAATATGTATTTAGAGGACGGCTCGCTCAACGTGCAACTGCTCGGGCGAGGCTATGCGTGGATGGATACCGGCACGATGGACGCACTGGCGGATGCGGGCGAGTATATTCGTATGGTACAGACACGGCAGGAGATGCTTGTTTCTGCACCGGAGGAAGTGGCGTTTATCAATGGCTGGATTGGTGCGGATGATTTGCTTGAATCCGCTGAACGCTATGGAAAATCCCTTTACGGTGAGCATTTGAAACGGGTGGCTCAAGGTAAAATTTACTACGGTTAATCCCAGAAAGAAGGAAAACACGTGAACATTCTCGTGACCGGTGGTGCCGGCTTTATCGGTGCAAACTTCGTGTATTTGGAGTTGGAAACCCATCCGGAGGATCGCATTGTCTGTCTGGATGCTTTGACCTATGCGGGCAATTTGAAAACCCTGAAAGCGGCGTTGGAAAATCCAAAATTTCGTTTTGTAAAAGGGGATATTGCCGACCGTGATGCCGTTTTTTCGCTGTTTGCGGAGGAACAATTTGATGCGGTGGTGAACTTTGCCGCCGAAAGTCACGTTGACCGAAGCCTTAAAGACCCGGCACTGTTTTTACGTACCAACGTATTAGGAACCCAGGTGCTGATGGATGCGTGCCGCCAATACGGTGTGTCCCGTTATCACCAGGTTTCCACCGATGAGGTTTATGGCGACCTGCCGCTCGATCGGCCGGATTTGTTCTTTACCGAAACGACACCGCTGCACACCTCGTCGCCGTATTCGGCGTCTAAAGCTTCGGCGGATTTGCTGGTGCAAGCGTATGAGCGGACGTTCGGGCTTCAAACCACCATTTCCCGTTGCTCCAACAACTACGGCCCGTTCCAGTTTCCGGAAAAACTGATTCCGCTGATGATTTCTCGGGCACTCTCCGACCAATCGGTGCCGGTGTACGGCAAAGGGGAGAATGTGCGGGATTGGCTTTATGTGAAAGACCATTGCATTGCCATTGACCTAATTTTGCGTCACGGCAAAATCGGCGAGGTGTATAATATCGGCGGCCATAACGAGCGTCGCAACATTGACGTGGTGAAAACGGTTCTCGGGTTGCTCGAAAAACCGGAGAGCCTTATTACCTACGTTACCGACCGACCGGGTCACGATCGCCGCTATGCCATTGA
The DNA here is from genome assembly GCA_045598965.1 of Acutalibacteraceae bacterium. Classification (GTDB taxonomy): domain Bacteria; phylum Bacillota; class Clostridia; order Oscillospirales; family Acutalibacteraceae; genus RGIG426. Next base: position 65,447 of record JAZRVH010000005.1, on the reverse strand, counting down.
CCCCACAAAAATCCATAACGAACTCGGTTGGCTTCCCGAAACCCGTATTGATGACGGCTTAAAACAAACCGTTCAATGGTACTGCGATAACCGGGAGTGGTGGGAGGAAATCCTTCGTGGGGATTACCAAAACTACTATGAGCAGATGTACGGCAACCGCTAAAAAACGTTAAAAAGATAAAAAAAGACCGTCCATTGGACGGTCTTTTTTATGTTATTCTTCTTTGTTTTCTTTGTCTGCTTTCGCTTGTTTGTTGCCGAGGCGGATGCCGGTAATCATCAGCGTGATGCCGACAACGGCAAGGGGAATGTACACCGCATCCGGAATTGCCACAAAAAAGCGGTTGACAATCGACGTAACGAGGTAAATCAGCATACCGACGATAATATAGCCGTCTTTACTCATCTCTTAATCCTCGTTATATAAAAGCACACGGCCTTTGACGAGACCGGGGGTTTTATAAAGCTCAAATGCCTTGGCGGCGTCGCTCATCGGGAACTTTTCATACACGGCATCGGGGTCATAAATAAGGTCGCCGGTCGCAAAGTAATGAGCGGTCAGCACCCATTCCTCGCCGGGGAACGGAGCGGAATAGGACATCCACGAGCCGGTCACCGAAAGCTCTTTGCGGTTGAGATTTTCCCATTCCAGCGGCTCAAAGGTGACGGGGGAAGACGGAGTGCCGATATAGCACACATGGGCCTTGTTTGCCGCCAAATCCATCGCCATTTTGATGGTGGCGGGAACGCCGCAAGTCTCAAATACATAGTCAAATCCGTTACCTTCGGTAAGTGCCATCGCTTGTTCACGATAATCCGCATCAAGCGTGCAGATGCCGTCGGTGGCACCGCACCGTTTACAGAAATCGAGGCGGTCTTTGTTGATGTCGAAAACGACCAGCTGACGTGCACCGAAAATCTTAGCCCACTGCATCGTGAAGAAGCCGATGGTTCCGCCACCGATAACCGCAACCCGTTTCCCGCCGGTATAGTCAGCAAGACGAACACCGTGCAATCCGACGGTGCAGGGTTCAAACAAGGCTCCTTGCTCAAATGAGAGGGCACTGTCGATTTTTACGGCATTTTTCTCCGGTAAGACCACGTAGTCGGCAAAAGCCCCTTGTACACGGGAACCCACAAAACTATACTGTTTGCACTGGGAATAGTTTCCGTGAGCACAATCGGGACAACTCATACACGGAAGAAGGGGAGCACCGGCAACGTGATCACCGACGGCAAAGTTTTTGACTCCTTCGCCAACTTCCACAACATATCCGGAGAATTCGTGACCGAGAACGAGAGGAAATTTTTTGACCTTTCCCTGTAAAACACGGGGGATATCCGACCCGCAAATTCCCGCCGCCATCACACGCACTTTGATTGTGCCGGGAAGCGTGGCGGGCGTATCGTATTCCTCATAGCGAATATCGTCAATTCCGTGTAAAACCGCAGCTTTCATCGTAATGTCTCCTTTTAGCCAATCGAAAATCCGCCGAACATATAGTTGACCTTGGCGGCGTAGTTATAATCCTCAACCATGGCGACGATGCTGTATTTAGCAAGATCACGGGCAGAAAGCGACAGAGAACCGTCACGAACCTTAATATACTGCATCGGCATATACTGATGCAAAATTCCCATAGGAATGGTCACTTGGTCAAGGTTGGCAAACAGCTTGTTCATGGCATTTTCCACGTCGGGAAGAGCCGTATAATAACGACTGCGGTCAGAAAACCCGTAGCGGCGTTGAATAGCGACGCTGTTTTCGTCACCTTTATAATACTTTTTCCAGTAGGTGGGGTCTTCCAACATTTTGCCTTCCAAAATTTCACGATAGTGGGAGCGTTGGTCGTCACGGATAATCAGCTCATCCTCAATCATTGCGAGGGAGAACAACGCCTCACGCATGGCATAGGTGAGGGCAGGGCCGACTTTGATAATGGCGATACCGTCTTCCACCATTTCCTTCAGTTTTTTCGGGGACTGATAGTCGGTGGAATGTCCCTCAAACACGATGTCGGGGTATTTTTTGAGGCTTTGGCACAGTTTTGCCGCTTCCACTCGGTCATAGGCGTGCACAGACAGATTGCCAAACTCCACGCCGGGCTGAACGACGATGGCGATGATATGCTCAAACGCATCCGCAAGCCCGTATTTCGAAAAGACTTTGCGATAGGCGATAAGCGTACGCTCAAAGTCTTTCGGGCGGGTAACCTCAACGTCATCCTCTTTCTTTTGATTGCCGCCGGGGATGGGCACTTCGCTTCCGATAACGAACACAGGATGCATCTCATCGGGGTTACGTTCTAAGAGTTTTTGATACTCCTCCTCGCACGCTTTATACAGCCGTGCACCACGCTCGGCGATCGTCTCATCCGAAAGGCGTTCGTCAATCGGATCATCGCCCAATTTCATACTGGTATCCAAATGGATTTTTTTGTAGCCCGCCGCCACCGACAGCCGCACGAGAGTTTCGGCATTGTCCATCGCTTCTTCGGCGGGTCTGTCCGCCCAGGGCAGAGGCCCTAAATGGTCGCCGCCGATGAGGATTTTTTCTCGGGAAAAGCCGATTTTATCCGCAATTTGATACACATAATCGCAAAAATCTTTCGGCTGCATCCGCATATAACCGCCGTTTTGGTTGACCTGGTTAGAGGTTGCTTCAATAACGACACGCTCATCAAAACGCTGTGCTTGCTCCAAAATCGCCTCAATGACGAGTTTGTTAGCCGAGCAGAAAGAGGGAATACCGCAATGAATTCCCAATTTACGCTTTGTAACCATTTCACGAAGCGGGTTTTGTTCGGGCATACAAGGACACTCCTTTACTCTTCAAAAAAGTAGGTATGTACGAGTTTCTTAAAGACATCCATATCGTTTTTGTAGGTGATTTTCAGGTTGATGACCGAGGCGGGAACCACCACCATCGGAATGTTGTGGGCGAGAGCAATGGCACCAGCAGACGTCATCGCTTCCAGTTCTTCTTTGGATGCCTCACTGTAAATTTTATAGATATCGCCAAAGCGGAATGCCTCCGGCGACGCACCGGACACAATTTCCTGTCGGGGAACAACCTGCTCCAGCATACATGTGTCGGCGTTCATACGATACACCGTATCGTACTGCCGCTGGCCGAGAGTGGCACCGCCGTACTTTTTTACACCCTCAATAACGCCCTTTGTACCCTCAACGTCAACATAGGGGTGGGTGGCGTCGCAAAGCAAAACCACGTCATCGTGCTTGGCGATATCTTTCACGGACGAAAGGCCGTTAAGCACGGATTCCGAACGGGTGTCACCGCCTTTGACAATGTGAGTAAGCTTGTCGATGTGGAATTTTTCTTTCCATTCCTCCACATAGTCGAGCCAATCTTTGTGGGAGACAACAACGATTTTGTCGATTTCTTCCATCTTGTTGTAGCCACGCAAAATATAGGCAAAAACCGGAATATCATCAATCAAGGTGTATTGCTTCGGGCGGGAAGCACCAAAACGGGTTCCGCTGCCGCCCATCATCAAAAACAGGATGTTCATAAGCTCCTCCGAATACTCAGTTTTCTTTTAACTCGGGAATATCCGCCGACCAGCGAATCAAGTCGTGTCCCAACTGCTGGTGAAGCGGCGGCAAACTCATAAAATCGTGATACTGCATTTCAAGGAACACTTTGGGTTTTGCGGGGATTTTTGCGGTAACGCCCTCAAAGGAAATATCCTGATAGGGCAAAAGATCTTCTAAATTGACGAAGGTGTAGGTGGGGACGAAGCTTGCCACCGTTTGAAGACCACGCTCTTTTGCGACATCGTTATAGCGGGTGGCGACTTTGATATAGTTCTTTTGGGTTTTTTTGATGGAAACCATACGCCACAGCTGGCGATGAGCGTGAGCCACATGACGCCAGAACCAATCTTCAAATGTTTTGGGCTTTTTGTCGTATTGCGGCTCTGCAATCTGTTTGTTGCAGGCACGGTTGTGGACTTTTACGCACTTTTTAACCTCTGCCAGAAAGGCTTTTTGCTCTTGCTCGTCCTCCGGCAAGAAATCGAAGGGGAAGAGGTCAAGGCAAATGCCCTTGTGGAAGTTGCGGTTTTCGTTGTAAGCGGTGATATATTCGGTGTCGTTCATACGAATTTTCGAGAACAGATAGGGGATTTCGGGGTCGCTTTCACGGGTTTGTAAAAAGAAACGGTCGGAAAGCTCTTTGCCGCCCTCGGCAAGGAAACGGTCATAATCCGCACGAAGCATTCCCACGTCGATATCGTCATCCCACGGGATGAAGCCGCCGTGGCGAACGTAACCAAGCATAGAACCGCCGCAGATAAAGTAGCCGATATCCAGTTTACGGCAAATGCGGTCAAATTCTTCAAGCAGCAGTAAATCCACTTTTTGAATGGATTTGATTTGTTTGTCCAGCTCCGGAGTAAGGGTTGCCGTCCACGGAGAAAAATCGTTGGGGCAGGGGAGCTCCATACCGTTAAAAGGCAACGATTTCAGCGGGAAGAGCTGATCCTCCCACACAAGCTCACTTTTGGCGAACACCAAACGCATAATACGGTGGGCATCCTCGCAGTGGTTGTATTTTTGTGCCAAGCGTTGAACACGCTCAAACTCTTTTTTGGGGGAACGCCAGCCGTAAATCAGCTGTTTTCCGAGAAAGCGGATAAGGCTGTGTTTTTCGGAGTTGTAGCTGTGGCAGGAGCAAACACGAGCATACCGGCGGTTGGCACGTTTCATGCGGCGTAAATGGGCACAGTAAAGGTCGAAGCTGTCCGGCAGGCGGTCAAAGGGGGCGAGAATAATCCAGAAATCGTGTTTCATCTCCACCTCGTCGCCGAACTCCAAGTCGCCGATTTGGGCACGAACGCCAACACGAACGAGCCGTTGGGGGATATCGGTTTTACCGATATATTCATCCAACAGAAGCTCGTATTCCTCGGAATGCTCTCGCAGAATGGAGAGCAGCTTTTCATAGTCATCACGCAAAAGTCCGATGTCGCCGAACACCTTGTTTTGGTTGGGGATAAAGGAGCCGTAATGGACAGCACCCACCAGGGTGGGACCGTATGCAAAATAGGTAAGACCGTTTTCTTTGCAAATGGTGTCAATGGTCTTAATAATCTTGGTCTTGGCTTCGTTCAAAATGGAGTCATTGTAATAAACAAAGCATTTTTTTCTACGTTCCGGAGTGTATTTCATTTGTGTTAACCTCTCATAAAAAAACATAGATATCCACACTTACAGCAATTTTACCACATACGACAAAAAAATACAATGGGAAAACGTAAATTTTTATTACAAATTTGTTATATATACCTATTATTTAACCACTTTTTAAGTAATAAAAAGAAAGAGCCTCAACCAAAGTTTGGTTGAGGCTCAAAAATCAACCGTGTGCCGTAAAGGTTTTGCAGGAGGTTTGTCCCGCCTTTGTGGCGTTATCGCCGTCGATTTGTACCTCTTTGGCGTGACAGATTCCGCTTTGATTATACACGCACGTTTGGGCCGAACAATCGATGGGCATTTGCCGGTTGGGAGTGGTATAGGTGCGAAAGCTGTTTTGGGCACCGCTACCGAGATAGGCACTGAATGAGGCACAACAAGTGTCAACGCTACCTTGTGCCTGGTTGCCGCTGATGCGGATTTCCGGTCGACAGCATAAGCCGTGTTCGTTACTGGAACAATGGGCTACATCGCATTTTAATTTTGTCATACGTCGATACACCTCAACTGGTTGAATTAACGCAAAATGCGTCACCCTTAGTGTGTATCGTTTGCAAAGGATTTATGCAGCGTTTTGATCAACTATTTCTTTTTCGCTTTTGCGAGAACGGTATCGCTTCATAAGACGGTTGTACAAAACAATGCCGCAAAGACTAACGACGCCCGTAATAAGAAAAACGGCGGCGGCATATCCGTAGTTGCCCTCGACCAAAAAGTGTCCGCCAACGGTGGACGAAACAATCGACGGAATGCGAGCAATCATACTTATCCACAAAAATTCCGGCAAGGTGATGCGGGACAACGGAGCAAAGAATGTCAATAGGTCTTTGGGTGTTCCCGGCAAGAAAAACAACAAAAATATAAGCCGCTTTATCCGTGTTTCAGAGGAAAACAGTTTTTTCTCATACAGCTTGTCCACGTCAAAATATAAATCCAAAATAATCCGTCCGAATTTACGTACAAGCCAAAAAACTGCCGCCGAAGCCAATCCGACGCCGACAAGGCACAAAAGGGTGCCTTTTACCGCTCCGAACAGATATCCGGCACTGATTTCCATGACCTCGCCGGGGAGGAGGGGGAGGAATATTTGCAGCATTTGAGCTAATAGAAAAATTAAGGGAGCTGCCACGCCGAATCGTTCCATATACTCACGAAAATCGGTTTCGTTGTTGGAAGAAAAATAGTTCCAAAACAACACGGTCAGTCCGACGGTGAGCACCAACAGCACAATCAAAGAAACGGTAGAAATCCATTTGCGTCGGCGTAGTTTTCGTGTGTCGTTGTCAACGGTGTTCATCGTCAAACCTCCTTAAAACATAATATCTTTTTGTTAGTGTACCGCAAAACCTGACAGAATTCAACTGTTTTTATCGTTTTTAACGATTTGTTCAAATTAACCGAAAGAAGGTGGTAGTGATGTTTTTTTAACAAAATTAAAAAAATGCTTGCATTCGGAGAAGAAGTGGTGTATACTCTAAATAGACACCGTACTATACAAAATAAATATTTTGTATAGTTGAGGGGAGGCGGAATAGGAAAATAAGCCGTTTTTTGGGTCGATTTTCGGTATTTCCCGCTATTTTTATCGTTTTACTCCCATTTCCTAAGATGCACTATTCACGCCATTTGCAGCGTCTTTTGCGAGAATGTATTTTGGCAACGTCGGCACTTTAATTCGCTTGTTTACAGCCAACGGCGTTTGCAGTTTTGATATGTTGTTTGTTTTCATATATTCTGTTGGACGGTTTTTGCGATTTTTTACCTATGAAAAATTTTGCGAAAAATCACCTCTGGTTTGTAGCCGATAGAAATTCTCCGATCGATGCGTAGGTCATTTTGGTTCGTTCTATTCGACGGCATTTTTTCGATTTTTGCCGTTATTGTCAAAAAATCAAAAATGTGTGCAAACGATAAATCGTAGATAAATTGTATTGCAATAAAATTGGTCTGAATCGAACAAAACGGCAATGTGAAAATTCTTGCCGGACAGTAGCAACGTTTGGGCGTTTTATCCGTTTATCTGCCGCTGTGCTTGTGTGAAGCCTGCCGGATAGCAAGAATACCGTCGAATGCGTTCGGGGCGTTTATGGTATCCCCAATGACGGGAAACTCCCCCTTGTTTCACACCCCCTATGCGTGAAACTGTTTCACGAATGAAAGGAGTCGTTTCAAAATGAAAAAAGAATACGTTGACGAGTGCTCTCCGCTTTTGCGGGAATATTTCGGATATATTGAGGTTATCAAAGGGCGTTCTGCCGGAACGGTGGACGAATACTTTGTGGATTTGCGTACCTTTTTACGGTATTTTCAACAGCAAAAAGGGCTTGTCCCCCCTACCCTGCCCATGGAGGAAATCTCCATAAAAACGGTGGATGTGGAGCTTTTGAAAACGGTAACCCTTTTGGACGTGTATGAGTTTATGAACTATGCAAAAAACGAGCGTGGAAATGGGAACGCCACTCGTGCCCGCAAAGTAACGGCGTTACGCACGTTTTTTCATTATCTGACCGATGTCACCCATCAGCTTGAAAAAAATCCCGTGCAAAATTTGGATACGCCGAAAAAGAAAAAGGCTCTCCCGAAATACCTGACCGTTGAGCAATCGATTGACCTGCTTCGCAGTGTCTCCGGCGAATTTGCCGAACGGGATTATTGTATGCTGACCATTCTCCTCAACTGCGGATTGCGTCGTGCGGAGGTGGCGGGACTCAATCTATCGGATATTGGGTCGGACCGTTCGTTACGTGTGCGAGGAAAAGGAAACAAAGAACGTATGCTGTATCTCAATGACGCTTGCTGGGACGCCATACAGCAGTATTTGAAGGTGAGGCCGGTTGACGGTGTCAAGGATAAGGATGCCCTGTTTTTGAGCCGATTAAAGAGCCGTATTACCGTTCAAGGAGTGCATTACGTGGTTAAAGGCTATTTGAAACAAGTGGAGGGTGCCGAAAATCTCTCTACGCATAAACTGCGACACACAGCGGCAACGCTTATGTATCAGCATGGCGGTACGGATATTCGGGTGCTTAAAGATATTCTCGGTCACGAAAACCTCGGCACAACAGAAATTTATACACATCTTTCCACCGCTCAGGTTAAAGAAGCGACAGAAAATAACCCGCTTGCGAATCTCCACGTTGCCCCAAAAAATGAAGAAGAATAAATTAAAAAAAGACCGCAGGGCGGTCTTTTTTTATGTCTTATTAGCGATGGCGGTAATGGCGTTATACGCTTCCTCCCAGTTTTCCACACGGGTCATTCCGTTGGCTTTCGCATCAAAATCACGGTTATACGGTGCGGAAAACAGAATTTTTTCATAGTCGCCGCCAATCAAATTATGAAGCCCGTCATCCACCAAAACATCCCCTTTTATCATCTGTTTTCGATGGGTGAAAATGTACTGTCGCCACGGCAAAAACGGATAATACTTAAACAGTGTTCCCTCTAATTTTTCGATAGCGATTTTATAGTGAGTGTTGGTAACGATAAAAATCTCGTGTCCATCGGAAAGCAGACGCTGTAACACCTCTGCCGCTTTGGGAATCGGCTGTAAATCAAGATACAGCTCGGGATCCAACTCGGTAGAAAGGACTTGCTCCGGCGTGAGCATGGGATACGCTTTCGTCATATCCCATTCTTTTACATCATCGTGGGATACGTTTACCCCGTATTTTTTGTTGAGATAGCCGACCCATATTTCGGAAAAATTCTCCAAAACGCCGTCCGCATCCACTAAAATTGTTAACTGTTTCATATCAGATGGTATCGTCCTCGTCGTTGGTTTGATGGCTTGCGTATTGCTTCGGGAAGGATTTGCCCGGCTTGTTCTCGGTTTCACGAGGCTCCGGTGCTCCCTCTGCAGAACCCACATCATGGAAAATGGCCTGTTCTTCGTCCGCTTTGCGTGTTTCTTCGTTTTCAAGATTTAAGTGGTGACGTGCCGCCTCGAACTCCTCCGGATGCTCTCTGTAATAGGGGTCGATAAGATGTTTTTTCACCACCGGAAACACATAAAACTGGGTGAGCAACATCCGAAACGGCGGCAAGAAAAACAGCGAAAACGTGCCGAATAAAAGAGCAATAGGATCCAGTCCCGAGAACACAAACAACATGGCAATCGAGAACAAAAATCCATAAACGGCAATCAAAACGCCGAGGATAATCAGGTTTTCTTTCCAGCCGAGGAAAATCATATAGACGGCGTTTTTATACAGCTGTCGAATGTTGAATTTGAACGTGACCATCATCACATAGATGTAAAACTGCATCACGATAAATCCGATGAGAAGTGCCAGCACCAGTGCCATACAGATTAGGCTTGCCGTGGAGCCGGCATAGAAATAAAACAGGGCACTGAACACCATCATTCCGCCGACTACGAGGTTGATAATGCCGACGGGAAGTGCCTGCTTCCAGTTCTTTTTGATACACGAAAAATAGTCAGAGACCAAAAAAACGGGTTTTTCTCGGGCAAAATTGCGGGTAATGAACGTTGTTCCCGCACAGGCAAGTCCGTTTGTAACGAGCGGCAAAGACAACAGCACATACAATAGTCCCAGCTCTAACAGACTCCAAAATTTGCGGAAAGTCAGTGCCCAAAATTCAAAAATATTGCGTTTTTCCTGACGGTTTTTGTCGATACCTCGACCGGCACGGGTCACATCAAACATCTTAAATCCGTTCGCCATCGGGTCTCCTCCTTTTTCACATCCGGCAAGTTTTTTACCAAAGAGCGGCAAGAGCGATATCCATCGCCGATGCGGCCAGTGCTAACGAAAAGCACAGTAAAAACCGCCAAAAAAACAATCGAAAATCTCGCCAAAGTCCGCTTTTCGGCGAACCGGGCATAACCTGCGACACAAGCCGCAGTGTGAGCCTGAGCGATTCGGCACAGGCGATAAGTAATGTCCATACAAATATAAGCGACGCCGGCAGTGAGACGGCGAGAGCGAGAACTCCCCCGGTTTTCAGCACAAACGCCTCACAAAGCCCGGTTGCCGTTCCGTAAATAATCGGTACGGCAATGGCGGCGGGAAGTCCACACAAAGACATTCCCGAAAGCATCAATATACCGACAGATGTCAGTGTCGGCAGGCTGTGACGTAAAAACGCCGAAACTCCGCCCAAAAAACCGGATATTTCCCCGCTTTCGGTTGTAAACAGCGACAAAAGCGGGATATAGCGGTCGGGAAAGTGCGGATACCAAATACATCCCAGTGCAACGCCCGCCAACGTAAGCGATAAAAACAAAAACAGGCGGCTGTTTGTTCCTAAAAATGCGTGTAATTGCTTCACAAAACGGCTTGTCCTTGCCATAGTCATTCCTCCCTACCCTATCTCTATGCGGTAAAAGAGAAATTCAGACCGAAAAATCGTTGCGTTTAAGGTTCACACCAATCATTCCGCCACACGTTGCACAAAGAATGCCGATAAGCAGGCTGATAAAGAAATGACTGCTGAAAAGAACACCGACGCAAAGGGCACCGATGCCGGTGACAAGCACAGTCAAGCAAACGCCGCACAAAAGTCCGACGAGCCAGCCTTTTCGTTTGGTGAGTTTTCCGGCAATAAGCCCACCGAAAAAGGCACCAAGGCCGCAAGCCCCCAACGCCATAGTCGTCAGCAGGGTGTCGGGAACATCCACGGCAACGCAAATGCCCGCCGCCAAAAACAACAGCAACGACACGCAAAGCGTTCCCACAACGGTCCCCCATAAAAGCGGTGTGCCGATAAAGGCCATCGCATCGGACGGACGTTCGATTTTCTTAAACATAGCAGTTCCTCCGCATCAAATAAGGATAGTACACCTTATGCGATGCGGAGGAAAAGTAGACCATTTAGATGTTAGATATCGTCATCGTCGTCGAAATCGTCATCGTCGTCATCCAGCGGGGCATCGTGGACGGTTTCGTTTGTCTGCACTGCCCATTTTTTCAGAGTCAGCTTCGTACGGTCGGCACCGGTTTCCACAATGATGAGGTCTTCTTTGACGTTGACCACACGGCAAATGATACCGCCGATGGTGACAATCTCGTCACCAACCCGCAGGTCGTTACGCATTTTCTGCTCTTCTTTTTCACGCTTTCTCTGCGGACGAATCAGCAGAAAATACATCACTACAAAGATGAAAATGAGCATGATAATGGACGAATACTGATACCACCACGGCACCTCTTGTTGACCGTTGGCGGCGGATTTAGCGGCGGCAGTGGTTGCCGCCAAAATCAAATTGGAAAATTGCATAGTGTTACCTCCAAAAAATCGTTAGTTCCATTATAACGGAAAAGTATCCGTTTGGCAAGTGGATTTACGATTTGTTTACATTATTGCTTTTTCACGCCGATGGTGACGTTTTCGCCGTTGACATCCCATTCTTTGGTGAAGCCGTCTGCCCCATCGAAAGAAACGACATCCGCCAGCACGTCGGCGGCGAGGGAATCTTTGTATTTCTCGGCAATTGCCAACGCCGTTTCGCTGCCCGCAAAAGACACGGCAATGTGGTCAGTCACCTCAAAGCCGGCTTCTTTACGCATCGTTTGGATTTTGCTGACCAGTTCACGCACAAGACCTTGCTCAATCAGCTCCGGCGTCAATTCGGTGCACAGTGCCACCGTAACGCCGTTGTCGGAAAGCGGGAAATAGCCTTCTTTCGAAGCGATGTCAATCAGCAAATCCTCCTCAAGAAGCGTGATTTCGCCGGACGGCAGGTTGAGCTTCAAGGCACCATTTTTGTCGAGCTCCGCTTTGGCGGCGTTGCCGTCAATCGTCGGAAGAACCGAGCGGATTTCGCCCAGTTTCGGGCCGAATTTCGGGCCGACGGTTTTAAGCTGCGGCTTAAAGCTGTAGCTCATAAACTCGCTCATATCCTCTTTTTGTTCCACCGCATTGACGTTCAGTTCCTCGGCAATAACGTTTAAGAACAGCTCCGGAATCTCGCCGTCGGCAGACACAATCATTTTCGACAGCGGCTGACGGTTTTTGAGGTTGGCACCGTTACGGGCGGCACGACCCAGTACCACCACGTCAAGGACACGTTGCATATTTGCTTCCAAGTCCTTATCAATGGCGGTATCGTCGGCTACCGGATAGGCACAAAGGTGAATGCTTTCCGGAGCGGATTTATCGAGGTTGCACACGAGATTTTGGTAGATATCCTCGCTCATAAACGGAATCATAGGAGCCGCCAACTTGCATACCGTGACAAGGGCGTTATATAAGGTGGCATACGCATTGATTTTATCCTGCGGCATCCCTGCTACCCAATAGCGTTCACGGCAACGGCGAACATACCAGTTGCTCAAATCATCCACAAAGCTTTGAAGGGCTCTGGCGGCCTCGGGAATACAATAATTACCAAGATAGTCGTCCACCTCATGGATAAGGGTGTTGAGGCGGGAATTGAGCCATTTATCCATCACGGACAAGCTCGCTTTATCTGCCTTTTGTTTCGTCGGGTCAAAGTTGTCGATGTTCGCATACAGCGTGTAGAACGCATACGTGTTCCACAGCGTTCCGAGGAATTTACGTTGTCCCTCGACTACCGCCTTGTCGTGGAAGCGGTTCGGAAGCCACGGGGCGGAGTTGATATAGAAATACCAACGAATGGCATCCGCACCGTATTTTTGTAAGGCGTCAAACGGGTCAACGGCGTTGCCCTTTGATTTGGACATCTTTTGACCGTTTTCATCTTGCACAAGACCAAGAACGATAACGTTTTTATACGGGGCTTTGTTGAAGAGAAGCGTGGAAATGGCGAGCAATGAATAGAACCAGCCACGGGTTTGGTCCACCGCCTCCGAGATGAAATCTGCCGGGAATTGAGCCTCAAACAAATCCTTGTTTTCAAACGGGTAATGGTGTTGGGCAAAAGGCATAGAACCGGAGTCGAACCAGCAATCAATAACCTCCGGCACACGTTTCATCGGTTTGCTGCATTTCGGGCATTTAATGGTGACGGCGTCGATATACGGACGGTGCAGTTCGATTTCATCCGGGCAGTTATCGGACATTTCTTTCAGTTCCTCAATGCTGCCGATGGCGTGACGATGGCCGCACTCGCATTCCCAAATGTTGAGCGGTGTGCCCCAATAACGGTTACGGCTGATGCCCCAATCCTGCACATTTTCCAGCCAGTCGCCGAAACGACCCTTGCCGATGCTCTCCGGAATCCAGTTGACGGTGTTGTTGTTCTTAATGAGATCATCCTTAACGTCGGTCATGCGGATAAACCACGAGTCACGGGCGTAGTAAATGAGCGGCGTGTCGCAACGCCAGCAGTGCGGATAGCTGTGTTCAAACACCGGTGCAGAGAACAATAAGCCACGTTTTTCGAGGTCAATCAGCACCTCTTTATCGGCTGTTTTGCAGAACATCCCCGCCCACGGCGTTTCTTTCGTCATTTCGCCCTTGCCGTCCACCAGTTGGACAAACGGCAGGTCATAGTTTCTGCCGACAACCGAGTCATCCTCACCAAACGCCGGAGCGATATGTACCACGCCGGTACCGTCGGTCAAGGTGACATAGGTGTCGCAGGTGACAAAATAGCATTTTTTGTTGGGATTGACAAAATCGAACAGCGGTTCATACTCTTTGTATTCGAGGTCTTTTCCCTTGAAAGATTCGAGGATTTTTGCACCCTCACCGAGAACGGTGGCAACCAATGCCTCCGCCATGTAGTAGGTGTACTCGTCCTTTTTCACCTTCACATAGGTCTCATTCGGGTTGACGCACAGTGCCACGTTCGACGGAAGCGTCCACGGGGTTGTTGTCCAGGCAAGGAAGTAGGCATCCTCCCCTTTGACCTTAAAGCGAACCACCGCCGAACGCTCTTTCACATCCTTGTAGCCCTGAGCCACTTCGTGAGAAGACAGCGGGGTTCCGCAGCGGGGGCAATACGGGACAATCTTATAGCCTTTGTACAAAAGACCCTTTTCCCAAATCTGTTTTAATGCCCACCACTCGGACTCAATAAAGTTGTTGTCGTAAGTAATATACGGGTTGTCCATATCGGCCCAAAAGCCGACCGACGAGGAGAAATCCTCCCACATTCCCTTATATTTCCAAACGCACTCTTTACATTTTTCGATGAACGGTTCGAGACCGTATTCCTCGATTTGCTCTTTTCCATCAAGACCGAGAAGCTTTTCCACCTCCAGCTCAACCGGAAGACCGTGCGTATCCCAGCCGGCTTTACGGGGAACCTCATAGCCTTTCATCGTGCGATAGCGAGGAATCATATCCTTGATAACACGGGTCAGCACGTGACCGATGTGAGGCTTGCCGTTTGCCGTCGGCGGACCATCAAAAAACACGTAAGGGTCTGCCCCTTTACGCTCTTCAATGCTCTTTTGGAAGATATCCTTCTCTTTCCAAAATGCCTCGATTTTCTTTTCTCGTTCCACGAAGTTCATATCTGTGGAAACCTTGTTGTACAACGCCATAAAGTAAAATCCTCCGTTTCTTATCCGTTGGTTTTTTGAAGCATAATTTATCGTACGCCGTTTAGCGGCGATACAAGCGTGTAAGGTCAAGTGCCTTTACGGCAATGTCGTCGGAAAAGTCGCCGTCAACGACTCTAAAGCACCAGTTTCCCTCGGTGGTGCCGGGGGTGTTAATGCGGGCTTCGCTTCCTTTTTCGAGCCAATCCTGCCCTTGGGATATCACCGTATCCGCCCGGGACGAAAGCAGGGCTTTCAGCATTCCCTGCGGGGCTTCCTCACGGGATTGAATGTCTAAATAATGGGCGGCAAAATCCCATTCGTCCTGCCGTGCTGTGCGTGCCCACCCTAAAATGGTGTCGTTATCGTGGGTGCCGGTATACGCCACGCAGTTTACGATAAAGTTATGGGGCAAATAACTGCTGTCGCCGTACACATCCGCAAAGGCGAATTGCATCACCCGCATACCGGGATATCCGCTTTCGGCGAGAAGCTCATACACAGCCGGAGTTAAAAATCCCAAATCTTCGGCAATGAAGGGCAGTTTTCCCATTTCCTCTTCTAAAGAGCGGAATAAATCCATTCCGGGGCCTTTTCGCCAAACGCCGATTTTGGCGTTTTCGGCGTCTGCCGGAATGCAATAGTAAGACTCAAATCCACGGAAATGGTCAATGCGTATCAGATCAAACAGTGTGCAGGCGTGACGGACACGGGCTTTCCACCAAGCATAATCGGTATCCTTTAGTGCTGTCCAGTGATAGACGGGATTTCCCCACTTTTGACCATCCTCGGAAAACGCATCCGGAGGACAACCAGAGACCTCGGTGGGATGTCCCTCGGCGTTTAAGGCAAACAATTCCCGATGGCTCCATACGTCGGCGGAGTCCATAGCTACATAAATGGGTAAATCCCCTAAAATATCAATTCCTTTGGCGTTGGCACGGGCTTTTAAGGCTCGCCATTGTCTGAAGAAAAGATACTGGAGCATTTTGTAATAGTCCAATTCCGTTTTGTGTGCCAAAGCAAAAGACGCCATAGCTTCTTCGTGGCGGTCACGATACGGGGGTTCCCACTCTTGCCAGCTTTGACCGTTGTGGGCATCTTTAAGCGTACAGAATAAGGCGTAATCGGAAAGCCATTCACTCTCCGCCTCACAAAAGGCGGCATAATCGGGCGGTAAAGCCTCAAAAAAACGGGAAAATGCGGTTTTGAATAAAAGAGGGCGGTAAGCCTTCACCCGCTCATAATCCACGAAATGCGGGGTTTCTCCCCACGTAAAGGCGTTGCATTCTCGCTCGGTCAACAAACCGTCCTTAATGAGCAAATCCAAATCAATAAAAAGAGGGTTTCCGGCAAAGGTGGAATCGGATTGATAGGGCGAATGACCGTAGCCGGTAGGGCCTAAAGGCAAAATTTGCCAAAGGCTTTGTCCGGCGGCGGCCAAAAAATCCACAAACGTATAGGCGGCGTTTCCGAATGTTCCGATACCGTAGTTTGACGGCAACGAGAATATCGGCAACAACATTCCGCTTTTACGCATAGCTCTCTCCCCTTCTCTTATTCTTCCCGTAGCTCCACACGGCGGATTTTACCGCTGATGGTTTTCGGAAGCTCTTGGCGGAACTCCACAATACGTGGATACTTGTACGGTGCGGTATTCTTTTTCACGTAGGTTTGGATTTCTTTCTTCAGCTCCTCGCTGGGAAGACGGTCTTTGGTCAACACAATCGTGGCTTTAACCACTTGACCACGAATTTCGTCCGGTGCGGCAGTAACGGCACACTCCAGCACATAAGGCAGCTGCATCAGCACGCTTTCAATCTCAAACGGCCCGATACGGTAGCCGGACGATTTAATCAAATCATCCACCCGTCCGACATAGAAGAAGAAACCGTCCTGGTCTCTCCATGCCGTGTCGCCGGTGTGATAGCAACCGTCGTGCCAGACGGCGTTGGTGTTTTGTTCATCGTTGTAGTAACCGGCAAACAGACCGCACGGAGCTCCGTTTTCGGTACGAACCACAATCTCACCGACCTCACCCACCTTGGCGGGAGTTCCGTCGGGAAGCAAAATGTCCACGTTATACAGCGGACTCGGTTTTCCCATAGAACCGGATTTAATCGGTTGACCCACGAAGTTTCCGACGGTAAGGGTGGTTTCCGTTTGTCCAAAGCCCTCCATCAGCGGCACACCGGTGCCTTTTAAGAATTGATTAAACACCTCGGGGTTGAGGGCTTCGCCGGCAACGGTGGCGTATTTCACCGAAGTCAAATCGTAGGCTTGTAAGTTTTCTTTGATAAAGAAACGATAAATGGTAGGCGGAGCACAGAAGGTGGTAATATTGTACTTGGCAAGCATCGGCAAAACGTCGGACGCATCAAATTTGGCAAAGTCGTAGGTGAAAACGCCCGCTTCACACAGCCATTGCCCATACAGTTTACCCCAAAGAGCTTTTCCCCAACCGGTATCGGCAACGGTAAAGTGCAATCCGTTGGGGTCAACGTTATGCCAGTATTTGGCAGTAATAAAATGGCCTAACGGATACAGATGGTTGTGCATGGCGATTTTGGGATAGCCGGTTGTACCGGACGTAAAGAACATAAGAAGCGGGTCTTTGCCGCCGCAGGAATCCTCTGTGCGGGGGAAGACATCGGAAAACGCCGGCATTTCGGCATCGAAATCGTGCCAGCCTTCTCGTTTGCCGTTGGTCAACACTTTAAGTCGCAAGGCTTTACTGTTTTTGGCGGCTAAATCCACCTGCTCAGAAACCGCACTGTCACCACTGCATACGATAGCGGATACTCCCGCCGCATCAAAACGATAGGTGAAATCGTGTTCGGTTAAAAGGTCGGTAGCGGGAATGACGATGGCACCCAATTTATGAAGTGCCAGCATACAAAACCAGAACTGATAATTTCGGCGTAAAACGAGCATCACACGATCGCCTTTTTTGATGCCCAGAGAACGGAAATAGTTGGCGGTTTTCGCCGACATCTCGCTCATATCTTTGAACGTAAAGGTGCGGGCGGTTTTGTCCGCAGAAACGTGGAGCATGGCCGTTTTTTGGGGACATTTTTTTGCCAATTCGTCCACCACGTCAAAGGCAAAGTTGAAAGAATCCACATTCTTGAAGGCAATGGAAGTTAAATGACCGTTTTCCACTTTTTCGTCAATGAAACGGGCGTAAATCGGGTTTGTGAGATTGGCTTTTTCCACATTGGTGACCGACGGCATCGACACCGCTTTTTCATACTGTCCCACATCGGCGGTGTTGGGGCTCATAACTACGGCGTAAATGGTGGCGTCTTCTCCGTTCATTGCCACCAAGTCGTGCGGCGTGGAGCTGTCATAATAGATGCTGTCGCCCTCGTGGAGGATTTCGTGATGGTCGCCGATTTGAATTTTAACCGTTCCCTTAACCACCACATCAAACTCCTGCCCCTTGTGGACACAGAGGTGAGCGGGTGCCATCAACGCTTCGGCAGAATACGGAATTTCCACGTAAAACGGCTCGGCAATCTTGTGCTTGAACATAGGAGCCAAGTGGTGATACGTGTAGCCTTCCATACGAGTGAAATGCAATCCACCGCCACGACGGGTAACCGTATAGTTTGTTAAAATCGGGCTGTTGCCCTCCATGATATCGGTAATTTCAATGCCGCAAACCTGGGAGAATTTGTATACAAAGGTAAACCCGAAGTCGGTCTCGCCCGCTTCGATCTGTCGATATTCCTCAACCGAAACACCGGTGCGTTCCGCCATATCATCAATGGCGATACCCACGTCCTCACGCACGGCACGAATTCGCTGTGCCACCTCTTTCAATTTTTCGGCAACAACAAACGTTTCTGCGGACATAAAAAGACCTCCTTTGTAAAAATACTCATAAAAAAATCTCGTCTCAAAGTTTCCTTTGAGACGAGATGTAAATCCCGCGATACCACTCAAATTGCGTCAAACGACGCCACCTCAATAGGCTCCAACAAGCCCGTTGCCTTCACGCAGCAAATACGGAAGCCGTCTACTGATGGGAAAACCCACGTTCGGGACTTCGGCTCGGAAGGGATTGTTAAAGCGTACTGTTGTCGGCTCACAGCAACCGCCGACTCTCTGAAAACGTGGACGTTTTAACCGTCTTCGTCATCGCCTTTATATAGGTATTCTATTCTTAACAAGAGAAAGAATAGCACTTTCTTTTTCGTTTGTCAACGGGTTTTTAGGATTTTTTTCGTTTTTTGCGGGTGTTTTCCCGCCAAAAATCAAGAAATTCATTAAACGGAAGTGCTTTACTATACAAGTATCCCTGATAAATTTCGCACCCCAACTCGTTTAACCGCTCTCGTTGTTCCTCGGTTTCCACGTATTCCGCAATAATCTGGAATTCCAGTTTGTCGGCAAGACGGCAAACAGCCTGTACGATATCCGCAGAACGTTCGTTACTGAGCAAGTCTTTCACCAAGTTGCCGTCCAATTTCACAAAATTGAACTTGTTTTTCTGCATCGTGGTCATCGAACTATGTCCCATACCAAAGTCGTCCATAATAAGATCGACACCGATTTGTTTCAAGTCATTCATAGAGGATTCCACAAACGGCATGGCAACCAACGCATCCTGCTCGGTGACCTCCAATGCAAGAGAACAGCTGCCGAAATCGTGGGCATCAATGCGGTCTTTGATTTTTTTGGCGAAGTTTTCGTCCTCCAACTGCATGGGCAGAATGTTGACCGATAATTTGAAGTTTTCGCAGCCCTCGGCGGCGAGCGTCTCCAAATCCTCGCAGGCACGGTCAATCAGCCGCAAGGTTAACTGATTGACATAGCCGTCCTCTTTTGCCAAATGAATGGCAAGCGGCGGATAAATAAATCCGCACGTGGGATGGTTAAAGCGGAAAAGACCTTCCGCACCGATGATTTCTTCATCAATATTGACCTGGGGCTGATAGTACAAAGTCACCTCGTCACGAGTCACCGCATCATACATATCAGCGAGCAGTCGTTTGGCGGCACGGTTAATTTCCTTATCGCCTTTAAGAAGCTCCGGCACCGCACCGACTCGCTCTCCCTCTTTGACGATTTCGGTCAATTCCTTGACACGGGATTGCAACAGATAGTGCCGCGGTTTTCCAAGCAACCGTACAAACGGGATGTAAATCACGGTGCCCAAAGCAAGGTTGAAAATCTGCAACACCACGCCACGCCACGATTCCGTGGCAAAAAATGCGGAGAGACCAATCGGCATCATCGGGTTGATTTCGTTTATAACCGGCGGCACAAACCCCAAAAGCGTAAAGAATGTTGAGGAAATAAACAAAATGATGGGTGTGCAGATAAACGGGATAAGCAAAATCGGGCTGAAAAACACCGGAACCGAAAACAATGCCGTTTGACCGAAGTTGAAAAATGTAGGAACAAACAGTATGCCGCCTTGTCGGCGAGTGTATTGCTCTTTGGATGCAATCAGCAAAGCCAAAACCAAACAAATGGCACTTCCGCAACCGCCCAACTGAACAAAGACATTGAAGAACGTATCGGTGAAGCCGTCTGCCCCGCTGATATCCAGCAGGTTGACGCCGTTTGGATTCAAATCAAACACCCGTTCCCGTACATCCGCCAACACCTCATCCGCCGGAATACCGATATACCAAAGTATTCCCGACAGAAATACAAACAACAAAGCGTTGCCGTAGGAAGCGGTAGTTCCCTGCGGAAACACGGCACGGATAAAGGTTTTCACAAGGTTCAAAAACGTGCCGGTATCACCGAATAACGCATTGAGAGCAATACGAATACCCGCCACCATGGCTAAGAACAAGCCAACCGCCAGCCACATCACAAAAGAGCTGTGGAACCGTTTGTCGCCGGAAATTTCCGAGGGAGCAAGCGTATAACGGTCGCTAAAACGAATAACGTAATATAGCCCAATACAGATGAGCAGCGAAATGACCACCGCCGCCAACGCATAAAGTGGCTGGAACATCTCGGCGGTAAAGCCTTCTTTCCCCTGGTATAGAAGCAACATATACGCCGTCATAACCGTCAACAGATAGACACCGTAACGCTCGTGGTCCATAATGTTGCGGAACGAGATGGCGATTGTAATGGCCAAAATCAGCGAAAAACTGCCAAAGGTATACGAATATACCAAATGAAACGCATCATAAATGGCACCGCCCCAAAGCGAGGTTAAAAAATCGGTATACGCCGCCACGGGAAAATCACAAATGATTTTTGCCAGTGTACCGATAATAAGGAACGGTGATGCCAGCATCAAAGCGTTTTGAATGATGCGTGCAAGCCGGTTATTATCCAGCTTTTCCAATACTTTCATCCACATAAGCGTAGCCTCCTTCTCGTGCCCCGCTTATTCTTTATCCGAAGCGTCGGCCTCGGATAAAGAGTCGGATTGTTCGGTATTCTCGGAAAATTCGTTAATCTCCTCCACCGGCTGATTGAGGGTATCGGGAATCGAACTAACCGCAAAAGAGGACTCCACTTGCACATTTAACGCTTCATCATCTAACTCTTTTTCCATCGCATGAAGCTTATCCAGTGCTTTTCCGGTACGTTTGTCCTCATACATCATCTTATCAATACGACGCAAAAACGCCTTCATATTGCGATAATCATCCGGTTCGGTTTCCGCATAGCCCAAGGCAACACGGATACGTGGCGTATGGTCTTCGTTGTATTTCTCCAGTTCCGCCTTAAACTCCGTAATATGCTGTTCCATCTGTTCCGAGGACATACCACGGATGAACGCAACAAACTCGTCGCCGCCCACACGGAAGCAGGAGCCGTTTTTGCCGAAAATCTTAAAGAGGATATCCCCCACTTCCACAATTATGGTGTCGCCCATCTCGTGGCCGTAGGTGTCGTTAGTGCGTTTCAAATCGTTGATATCTGCAATCAAGCCATACATCCGGTCGCCGGGAGGACGAGCGGTAATATCCGTAAGATACAGCTCGTAGGCGTTACGGTTGCCGATACCGGTAAGCATATCTTTATACGCCATTTCTTTGAGCAACATCGTTTCCACGTTGGTACGGAATTGCCCGAAATACGCATACATAAAATAGGAGAATTGAGCAATAAGGAAAATCAATACACCAATGGTATACAGCAAGCAACTGCAATAGCTCGGGTGACCGATGATGGTAAGGAACAAATCCACCACCGCACCGAGAGCCACCAAAAAGGCGGCGTCATCAATCCAGGTGGCGTCATCCCCACGGTTTTTCGAACGATAAATGCCGCACAGCACGGTGCCCATGGAAAACACGCAAAGTGCCAAGGTGAGCGGTAAAAGGGTGCGGAAATCCACCAAACCGAACAACGCAAGCAGCGTTTGCAAAGCGGCGTTTATGAAATTGAGAATCACGGCAATAATCTGATATTTGCGGTATTTCTCGTCGGTGCTTCCGTAAAACATACTGATGAACGGAATGGGCATTAACAGCACCATGGCATAAGTGAGGAAATGCCGCCCGAGCGGATTACCAAACAGGTACGGTGCAAAGGGCGAACGGATACAGAGGAACACGGCAAACAGCAAAGCAAACACGCCGATGTTCCAAAAAGTATTCGAGAGCGTTTGGTTGTTTTGCACACGCAAGGTCATTAAAAAGACCACAAGACCCGCCAAGGCAACCACGACAGAAATAACGAAAAACGGAATGGCGGCTTTAACGGTGCGATTCAAAATGACTTCACGTTGGGCATATTCCGGTGCACGCAATTCATACGTCATTGCCGAATGGCATTGGAAATCGTAACGAATGGCAAGTTCTTTCCCCACTGCATCCTCCGGCAAATCAACGATATGGTTCGTAATGCCGGTGACGTCCGATAAGGCAGAGTGCTCGTTGGGGAAAGAATAAATGACTGTATTCCCCAAGGTGACGGTGATATCCTCATATTTTGAGCAAATATACAAAACTGCATCGGTGTTTTGCACACGGCTGTCCACCACACGGGACAACGTGGCACTTCCGTTTCCGAAAGATTGCGTTTGGGGCAAGTCCACCTGTCGGCTGTTTCCGGTGGAATCCACCAGCAACCAGCCTTTATTCCACGTTTCGTGGCTGCCCGAAACAGCCACTTGCTCGTTGGAGGAATCCACACAAGTGATGAGCAAAAATACAAGAAGCATCACTAAAAGAACGATCAAAAGAATCTTTTGACCGCTTTTTTTCAAATAAAATGAGTTAAGCACCGCAAACACCTCTCTTAATACTTGAATATTATAATATTTTACTGTTTTTTTAGTGAATTGTCAACAAAAATGTTCCGAAAAACCGTCAAAAAACAGTAAAAACACCCGAAAAAGTGTTTTCGGGTGTTTTCTTTCGAATCTATCGCTTAATTATTTTGAACACGTCGGAAAAGGTGATCACAATAGACAGCAAAATAAGCAGAACAAAGCCGATAGTATGGACAATGGCTTCGTATTTTTGTGGCACCGGCTTGCGTATGACCAGTTCAATGAGGAGGAACAACAGCCGCCCTCCGTCTAAGGCGGGAAGCGGAAGCAGGTTAAACAATCCTACGTTGACCGAGATGAGTACCACCAACATAATAAAGGCGTAAACGCCTTGGGTGCTGTCGTTTTGCACTGCATCCTCCACGGCTTCCCCCACGGCATCGGCAATAATTTCGGTGGTTCCCACGGGGCCGGACAGTTCATTTAAGCCATATTCCCCTTTGAGAATGCTGCCAAGGCTTCGCCACACAAGCACCGTATAACTGTACTCCGTTTTGACGGCTTGCGTAAGCGTGGATACCACGGTGCGTTTTATGGGCCTAACCGTAAAATCATAAGACAAGAACCGTGTTCCGTCCTCGGCGGTTTTCAGGCGAAACTGAACGTCGTTTAAGTTCTGTTTTACCGCTTTGCCGTCCACGGTGCGTCGAACAACAAAATCAAATTTGCCGTCCTCATCACTTTGGAGAATCATCACAAGGTCAATATCGGTGGCGATGCGTTTTCCGTCCACTCGTAAAACGGTATCGCCCGTACGCAGGCCGCATTTATATGCAGGTGATGTCTCATCAATCGAGGAGAGCGTTACGCTGGAAAATGCCGGCTTTTCCTCGTCGCCTTGAGGCGACAAACAGCACGAAAGTGCAACGACTAACAGCAAAAATGCCATCACAAAGTTCATCGTCGCCCCTGCGACGACCACTAAAATTCGCCGCCAGCAAGGCTTGCTTGAAAACGCTCGGGGATCCTCGCTGTCCTCGTCCTCCCCCTCCATGGCACAATAGCCGCCAATGGGAAGCCAGCGGAGCGAGTACATCGTCTCCCCTTTTTGCTTTTGGACGATTTTGGGGCCCATGCCCACAGAAAATTCATTTACCCGAACGCCCATCCATTTTGCAACGGCAAAATGCCCTGCTTCGTGAACAACGATGATGATGCCGAACACCAAAATGGCGGCAAGAATTTCCAAAATAAAAATCAGTGCATTTACCAAAAATCCAACCTCACAATTACTCTTGACGATCGTTGCCGTTTAAGGCATATATCACAATAGCGATAATAAACAAAATTCCGATTAAAAACAAAAATCCCATAATCAGACCTCTGACAACACGAAATTCCGTGCCGCACGGTCGGCGGCCAGCACAGCCTCCACCGAATCGGCAGAACCCCACTCTCTGTCAAGGACACCGGCAACAAGGCGAGAAATATCACAAAAGCCGATTTTATCCTCCAAAAACAGAGCCACCGCCTGTTCGTTTGCACCGTTGACGGCGGCAGGTGCCGCCCCGCCGATTGTAATCGCCCGGCGACAAACCTCCATCAGCGGGAAAGTATCGTTATCCGGCTCAAAAAAGGTCAATTTACCGAAATCGGTAAGCGACAGCGATTTAACGGGAGACGGAAAACGGTCGGGATATGTCAACGCATACTGAATCGGAATCCGCATATCCGGCACTCCGCACTGTGCCAGCACCGAGTTATCCTCAAATTCAATCAGCGAATGCACAACGCTTTCCCGGTGAACCACGATATCAATTGTATCCGCCGGCATGGAAAATAACCATTTGGCTTCAATCAGCTCGAGACCCTTGTTCATCATCGTGGCGGAATCAATGGTGATTTTGGCACCCATAGACCAGTTGGGATGCTTGAGAGCATCTTCTTTTTTCATAGTCTCAAGTTCGGCTTTTGTTTTACCGAAAAACGGGCCGCCGGAAGCGGTTAAAATGAGTCGTGATGCCCCTCCGTTCCGAGGCTTGCCCTGCAAGCATTGAAAAATTGCGGAGTGTTCACTGTCAACGGGAAGCAGCTGCACGCCCTTTTCGGCAACCGCTTTGGTTACCAGCTCGCCGCCGGCGACCAACGTCTCTTTGTTGGCGAGTGCCACGTCGTGTCCCGCTTCCACCGCCGCAAGAGTAGGCTGTAACCCCGCAACGCCGGTAACGGAGTTGAGCACCGTATCGGCAGAGGGATCGGATGCCAGCTCACAGACACCGGAAAGTCCGGATAACACACGGATATCGGTATCGGCAAGACGCACTTTCAAATCCTTTGCCGCCGTTTCATCCATCATAGCAACGGCGGAGGGCTTAAATTTACGGCACAACGGCTCAAAAGGTTTTACACGACTTCCCGCCGCCATTGCCGTTACACGAATATTCAGTTTTTCAGCCACGTCCAGTGCTTGGGTTCCGATAGAACCGGTAGCTCCGAGTAAAACGAGATTTTCTGTCAAAAGAGGTCTCCCCTTTTAGTGTATCAAAATTGGCAGGTTGTTATGAGTTGATGGTGTAAATAATCGGCCACTGCATGAGTGACAGCACCACAAGCGGTGCGGTCAAAAGCAGACTGTCAAAGCGGTCCATAACACCGCCGTGTCCGGGCATCAGGTTGCCGAAATCTTTAATACCGGCGTGACGCTTGATAAGCGACGCCAACAAGTCGCCGAATACGGACAGCGTCGCCCCGAGCAGCGTTACCGCCGCCATAGCATAATAATTCACTATCACTTCCGGCGAAATCCACGTCTCATAAACGTATGCCGCCGCAAGGCAGATAATAACCGATGTAAACAGACCGCCGATTAACCCCTCCACCGTCTTTTTAGGACTGATTTCCGGGCAAAGCTTGGTTTTACCGCACAACACACCGGTGAAATACGCACCGGTATCGCTCATCCACGGGATCAAAAGCATCCACACCACGAGGAACAAGCCAAAGTCTTTATCGGCACGCAAAAACGCAATCGACGACAACGAAAGCGACGAAATAACCGTTGCTGTTGCCGCATATAAGGTGGCGGTGACCGGCTGTTTTTTATGCCATACCACCTGCGACACCACAAGCAACGCCACAAAGGCGTAAAGCACCCACAAAAGAGCGTTTTGCGGCAAATATCGCCAAAAAGGTACCGAAGCGGCAAACAGCATACACACCGCACACACGGGCTTCGACAAAGCCAGTTTGGTGGCAATAAGGAGCTCATATACTGCAATAACACAAAGTGCCGCCACGCCGATTTCTACAATCAAAATAAAGGGCTGTACCAATACGGCAATAAGAAGTGCCGCACCGACAAGACCGCTGATAACACGGGTTTTCATAGGCTTACACTCCTCCAAACCGCCGATTTCGTCCGGCATATTCCATCAAAGCACGGTCCATGTCCTCCTCCGTAAAATCCGGCCACAGAACATCCATGAACACGTACTCCGCATACGCCGCCTGCCAGATAAGAAAATTGGACAAACGGTATTCGCCGCTGGGACGTAAAATCAAATCCACCGGCGGTTGGTCTTCCGTATACAGATGCGACGAAAGTGTCGCCGCATCAATGTCATCCGGCGACAAATTTCCCGCACTCACTTCGGCGACAAGAGCTTTTGCCGCATGGACAAGCTCATCCTGACCGCCGTAGTTGACGGCGATATTGAGAATCATTCCCGTGCGGTCGGCAGTAGAGGCCTCCGCCTCTGCCATCAACTCTCGGATATCCTTTGACAGCGGTGTGCGATCGCCGATAAAACGAGTGCGAATATTTTCGCTTTTGAAATCGAGAAGGGATTCTTTTAGGTAAGAACGCAACAAATCCATAATCGCATCCACCTCAGCGGCGGGACGTCGCCAGTTTTCGGTGGAAAACGCATACACGGTAACCACTTTAATTCCCCGTGCTTCACAATGCTTCACGATTTTTCGAAACGTTTTGGCACCGGCACGATGACCGAATTGTCGAGGAAGTCCTCTTTTTTTCGCCCAACGACCGTTGCCGTCCATAATAATCCCGATATTAGCGGGCAACTCCTCCGCCCGAAGATCGAACGAAGGAGTTTTACTTTTTCCGGTACTCACAGTTCCAGAATATCCTTTTCCTTTGCTTTTGCCAGCTCATCAATCTGTTTGCAGAAATCGTCGGTGATAGTCTGGACTTTCTTTTCGCCGTTCGCCTGGTCGTCCTCGGTGATTTCGGCGTTCTTTTTCATAGTTTTCAGCGATTCAATCGCATCACGGCGAATGGAACGCACCGCCACTTTTGCCTCCTCCGCATATTTGGAGATGTTCTTGCAAAGCTCTTTGCGGTGTTCCTCCGTAAGCGGCGGGAAATTAAGACGAATGATAGAACCGTCGTTTTGCGGGTTAATGCCGATATCCGAAGTCAAAATCGCACGCTCGATATCTTTGAGTGCGGTTTTGTCATACGGCACAATTTTAAGCAAACGAGGCTCCGGAGAGGACACGTTGGCGAGCTGGGTCACGGGCGTCGGTGTGCCATAATACTCCACCATAACACGGTTGAGCAACGAGGCAGACGCACGGCCGGCACGAATACCGGCATATTGCTCGTTGAGAGCGTTGATAGTTTTTCCCATTTTGGTTTCAGCTTTTTCGAAAACAGCTTGCATAATAAAATCCTCCTTATATTCTTGGATTAGAATGTCGATTTATTCCACACGGGTGCCGATAGATTCGTCCCCGGCGATGGCACGCACAATGTTTTGCGGGTCGTTGAGGTTAAAGACCAACAGCGGGATTTTGTTGTCACGGCAAAGAGTGGCGGCGGTGCCGTCCATCACCTTCAAATCCTTCGAAAGCACTTCCGAGAACGAAAGCGTATCAAATTTCTTTGCATTCGGATTAGTTTTCGGGTCGGAATCATATACGCCGTCGACCATGCTGGCCTTAAACAAAATATCCGCATCAATTTCCGCCGCACGAAGGGCCGCCGCCGTGTCGGTGGAGAAGAACGGGTTGCCCGTTCCGCCGGAGAACACAACCACACGACCTTTTTCCAAATGGCGAACAGCTCGACTGCGAATATACGGTTCGCAAATCTGATTTGCCTGAACAGCCGACTGCACACGCACGTCACAGCCTAACTGCTCAAGAGCATCGCACAAGCCCAATCCGTTGATAATGGTGGCGAGCATTCCCATGTGGTCAGCACGGGTACGGTCCATTTGACCGCTTTGACGTCCACGCCAGAAGTTGCCGCCGCCCACAACAATGCCGATTTGAACACCGGCATCTACACATTCTTTAATAGGAGCACAAAACCGGAGAAGCGTCTCAAAATCAAGACCCATTCCTTTTTCGCCTGCCAGTGCCTCGCCGCTGAGTTTCAGCAAGACACGTTTATACTTCGGTGTCATATACATCTCTCCTTTGGATTTATCTTTACTATTTTACAATAGAAACCACGAATTGTAAAGTTTTTCCGCCAAAAATTCTGTGAAATTTTTGTGTCTTGACAATTGAAAAACGGTGTGATAAAATATTTGTTTGTAAACGCTGAGAAAAAGAGAGTACGCACAATCCCGCCCCCGAAAGAGAGAATCGTCACCGGCTGAAAGCGATTTGAGGGCTTCTGTGCTGAAGTTCACTTTGGAGCGGCGTGGCTGAACCCATCTTCGGCAAGTAGGCTGCGACGGTGACCCCGTTATCGTTATCGAGTGTTTGTGCCTTTTTCGGCACAAAAATCGGGGTGGTACCACGGAGTTTCGACCTTCGTCCCCATTTTTGGGGTCGAGGGCTTTTTTTATGTCAAAATTCAGGTTACAATTCCAAAACGGAAAGGACGATAGTATGAAAGAAAAATTGGACGCCCTTCGTACGGAAGCGATGAACGAAATCGCCGCTGTGCAGGATGAACAAACGCTGGATGCTTGGCGTGTCAAGTATCTCGGCAAAAAAGGTGCATTAACAGAGCTTTTGCGTGGTATGGGTGCACTCCCCGCCGAAGAACGCCCGAAAATGGGTCAGTTAGTCAACGAGGTGCGTGCAACATTTGAGCAAGCGTTTTCGGACAAATCCGATACGCTGAAAAACGCCGCCAAAAACACACGTCTTGCCGCCGAGACGGTCGACATCACCATGCCCGGTAAGACGAACAAAGGCGGCTCGCTTCATCCGCTAAACCAAACGCTTGCGGATATGATTGACATTTTCCAATCCATGGGATTTGATGTGGTGGACGGCCCCGAAATCGAAACCGACCACTATAATTTTGAGGCGTTGAACGTTCCCGCCGATCACCCGGCAAGAGATATGCAGGATACCTTCTATCTGGCAGACAATTTGTTGCTGCGTACCCAGACGTCGGCGGCACAAATTCGTACTATGGAAACCCGCAAGCCCCCCATTCGTATCATTTGCCCCGGTCGTGTGTACCGTGCGGACGAGGTGGACGCCACCCACTCCCCGGTATTCCATCAAGTGGAGGGACTGGTAGTGGACAAGGGCATTACCATGTGCGATTTGAAAGGCGTGCTGGAGCAATTCGCCCACGAAATTTACGGCAAAGATACCAAAGTGCGTTTCCGCCCCTCGTTTTTCCCCTTTACCGAGCCCAGCGTCGAAGTGGACGTCTCCTGCCCCGAGTGCGGCGGTAAGGGCTGTCGAGTTTGTAAAGGCGAAGGATGGATTGAAATCCTCGGTGCCGGTATGGTGCATCCCCGTGTGTTGTCCGGTTGCGGCATCGACCCCGAGGAATATTCCGGTTTTGCCTTTGGTATCGGTCTTGACCGCTTAACGACCACTCGTTACAAAATCAGCGACATCCGTCTGCTGTTTGAAAACGATTTACGCTTCTTGCAACAATTCAAAGGAGGGAACGTAAAATGAAAATTTCGCTGAGCTGGCTTAAACGTTACGTGGACATTGACGTTCCTGTAGAAACCCTGTGCGATAAAATGATTATGAGTGGCTTCGAAATTGAGGGACTTGAAGACCTCTCTGCCACTATGAGCAATGTGGTTGCTGCCAAGATTATCAAACTCGAAAAACACCCCGACGCCGACAAATTGCAAATTTGCCAAATGGATGTGGGTGGCGACGAGCCGGTACAAATCGTTACCGGTGCCCAAAACGTGTTTGAGGGAGCTATCGTTCCCGCCGCTTTACACGATTCCCACCTGCCCAACGGTGTTCATATCAAAAAAGGAAAGCTCCGTGGCGTGGAATCGAACGGTATGCTTTGCTCCGGCGAAGAATTGTGCCTTAAAGAGGGCGATTATCCCGGTGCGGAGGTTTACGGTATCCTCATCTTAAAGGATGATGTGAAGGTTGGCACCGATATGCGTGACGTGCTCCACCTAAACGATATCGTGATTGACTTCAAAATCACCGCTAACCGTCCCGATTGTCAAAGCGTTCTCGGTGTTGCCCGTGAGATTGCCGTGGCACTGAAAACCGAATTCCGCAAACCGGAAATTGCGTATACAACCGTAGGCGGCAATATTGCCGATTATATCAAAGTCACTGTGGACGAGCCGGACATTTGCCCCCGCTATATGGGTCGTGTGGTGAAAAACCTGCGGATTGGCCCGTCCCCCGACTGGATGGTCGATTGCCTGCGTGCGGCGGGAATGCGTTCTATCAACAACATCGTGGATATCACCAACTTCGTGATGCTTGAAACCGGTCAACCGATGCACGCTTTCGACCTGCGTGACGTGAAAAAGAACGAAATCATCGTTCGCCGTGCCAAAAACGGCGAAGAAATCGTCACATTGGATGACAAGGCACACGCCTTGACAGACAATATGCTGGTGATTGCCGACGGCGAAGCCCCTTCCTGCTTGGCGGGTATTATGGGTTCTGCCGGAAGCGGCATTAAAGACGACACGACCGAGCTGT
Source organism: Acutalibacteraceae bacterium (assembly GCA_045598965.1). Lineage (GTDB taxonomy): Bacteria > Bacillota > Clostridia > Oscillospirales > Acutalibacteraceae > RGIG426. The sequence continues at coordinate 34,676 of JAZRVH010000005.1, read as the reverse complement.
TCTTTGAGGCGGCAAAATTCCGTCGTGACAGTGTTCGCAAAACCGCACGAGCCCTTGGTATGCGGACAGAATCCTCCGCTCGTTTCGAGCACGGCGTGGATGCCGGCTCTATCCCCTATGTTCTTGATCGGGCACTTTCTCTGATTGCCGAGTTAGACTGTGGCGATATCGTGGACGGAACGATTGACAAGGCAAACACCTTGACAGAAAAACGAGTGATTAAAACCACCGCTACCGACATTTGTGCTCTTCTCGGCGTAGAAATTCCGGTTGAAAAGATGGTGGATATCCTCAATCGTTTGGAAATCGAAACGGTCGCCAACGGTGATGAGCTTACTTGTACTGTTCCGAGCTTCCGTGACGATGTAGAGGGTCGTGCCGACCTCGCCGAAGAGGTGATGCGTGTTTACGGCTATAACCACATTATCGGTACTCCGATGCGTGGTGCGGTTGTTCGTGGCACGCTGCTTCCCGAACGCAAAAAGAGTGATGCCATCAAACGCCGTCTGTGCGAGCAGGGCTTGTCCGAGATTTCCACCTATTCGTTTATTAGCTCCAAAGCGTTGGATACGCTGGGGTTGCCCGCCGACGATGCTCGTCGAAACGAAATTCACCTGCTCAATCCTCTCGGCGAAGAGTATTCCACCATGCGTACGCAGTTGATTACCTCGATGCTTTCCGTGCTGTCCACCAACTACAACCGTAAAATTCCGGCGGCACGATTCTTTGAGCTTTCTAAACGGTTTGTTCCGAAAGCGTTGCCGCTGACCGAGCAGCCGGATGAATTGCCGCTTCTTTCCATCGGTCTTTACGGTGAAAATGAGGATTTCTTTACGCTGAAAGGCGTGGTGGAAAGCGTGTTTGAGCTGTTCTCCTGCTGTCCCAACTATGAGCGTGCTTGCGAGCCGTTCCTCCATCCCGGTCGTTCCGCTAATGCCATTCTCAACGGTGAAACGGTTGCCACTTTCGGCGAATTGCATCCTGACACAGCAAAAACGTATGGTTTTGACGGACGTGTTTACGTTGCGGAAATTAAACTGGAATCGCTTTTCGCCGCAAAACAACCGATTGTGCTCTATAAACCGCTCCCCCGTCATCCGGCAGTTGAACGGGATTTGGCGTTGCTGTGTGATGCTGAATTGCCGGTGGCGACGATTGAGGAAGCCATCAAAAAAGGCGGCGGAAAATTACTGGAAAGCGTTGCTCTCTTTGACGTATATCAAGGCAAACAGATTGAAAACGGCAAAAAGAGCGTTGCCTACAATTTGATGTTCCGCAAAGCCGACGGCACGTTGACCGATGAGGAGCTTGAACCGGTATTGGATAAAATTTTCCGCTTGCTTGAAAAAATAGGATGCAGTTTGCGAGCATAAATTTACAAATTTCTCTTGCACTTTCAGGATAATTGCGATATAATAGGTCTGTAACCAACGTATGGGAGGTAGAATTATGTTAGACAGAACCCAAACTTTTTCGTTGCACGACGACAAAGAACATGAAATGAAAGAAGTGCTCACCACCGTGTACGATGCACTGCGTGAGAAGGGCTATAACCCCATTAACCAAATCGTCGGCTACATCCTTTCTGAGGATCCGACCTATATCACAACCCACAACAATGCCCGCAACCTTGTGCGTAAAATCGACCGTGACGAGCTGTTGCGAATTTTGGTTAAATCGTATCTCAACAACTAATCAGCTAAATCTAAAAAAGCCGGTAGCAAAGCTACCGGCTTTTTGCTTGTTTTACTCGTTATAGCTCTGCTTTTTCCACTCGCAATGCTACCACGGTCACATCGTCCGAATGCCCGTCTTTTTGCAAGCGACGGGCGGTGCTGGCGATTTCCTCCGCCAGCGATTGTAACGACATTTTGGCGGGCTCAAACGATTTCAGCGTCTGTTCAACCCATCCGATTCCGCTCGCATAGACACCGTCGGAAACCAGCAAAACTACGTCGCCGGCTGTCAGGGTATCCTGTTGTTTTTCAAACCGAATATCCCGCAAAATCCCTATGGGAAGCGATGAGCGTTCCAAGCGTGACACTCGGCCGTGACTGAGCAGCAGTGACGTGGCGGCTCCGGCTTTGAGCGACCGCATTTTTCCTGAAAACAAGTCCACAGACAGGACATCCAACGTGGCAAGACTTTCGTCACCCGATTTCACCATCAGTGCCGAATTGACCATACGAAGAACGCTATCCTCCCCGAAACCGGCTTTCAACAAACGGGCACAAAGCCCTGCCGCCATGGCTCCGTCAACAGCGGCACGTCCGCCGCTTCCCATTCCGTCGGATAACACCGAAAAAAAGCGTCCGCCACTGTCACGAAACAGTTCAAAAGCATCACCGCACAAGCGTTCTCCTCCGGCACAAAGTTGTGCCGTTCCCACTTGAATTCGATAGCGGGGCTGTTCGGTTATCGTTATTTTGGCAAGAGCTCCCACTCGGGAAACCACCGGCGGAGCAAATTCACGTCCGCAAGCATCTCCGATGCGAGACAGCCATTCTTTTCGGCGAATTTTCGCTGCCATATCCACCGCCACTATTTCCACTTGCATCCGATTTCCCCGACCGATGGTACATAGCGTTTCGTGAACATCCATATTGTATTCCTCGCAAACCGCCCGCACCCGTGCGGCGGCATCCACATCTACTCGGTCGGTATTCTTGAAATCCCGGGAAAACTCTCCGAGCAGTTCCGCCATTCCGGAAAACTGGTCGGTTACCACGGATCGAATTTCGGATAACCGACGAAACGCTCCCTCACGCAAACAATGGTCGCCGTATCCTCGATTGATTTCGTAAGCCACTTCATCCAACCGTCGACAGCGTGTTTTAAGTATTCCGCCAAAATCACGGCGTACCACCTTTCCCTCCTCCCGTAAAATGGGGGTAAGATGATTAAAGCTATCCATCGTGTCATTTAAGTCCTTTTCCCAACAGTTTAGACGCATGGCACACGTGGAACACACGGTATCGGAAACCCCGTAATACACGCTTCCAAGGTCCGGAGCACTAACGCCTGCCAGTTTTTTTGAAACCAGATCAACCGTTCCCGCTACTTCGTCCATCGCTTTTGAGGCAACGTTTAACCGCAACACCACTGAACGCCGCAACCCCTCTACTGCCGGCTTTTCCTCCGCTTTGTTAAAAAAGCCGTTGAGCACCCGTTCCGCTTTTGGTGGAAGAATTAAAAAGAACACGGTAGCGGTAATCGTTTCGTATATGCCGGTTAAAAGAGCAATACCCTCCCCCTCGCCTAACAACAGCACACAAAATGCCGCAAAAAACGTTCCGGCACACGCAAGCTTACCGTAGCGGGAAAACATTCCGGCAAGCAATCCGCCAAACGCAAACGCCACCGCCGTAAACGGCCGTTCCGGCATGGAAAATGCCGCCGCAACTCCAAGCGTTATTCCGGCAATCGTGCCGCCGTTCTCTTTGCCGGTATGGGCACACAGCAAAATGAGCCAAATGGAGAGGATGCGGCCAAAGGAAATACTGCCCACCTCAAGCGGCGTCAACGCCATTAAAACCACCGCCGGCATTACCACGACTGCCGCTTGTTCGGACAAGGTGGTTGCCCGCTCTCGAGGTGACCATAAGGCGTTTAGCCCGATTTGAACAAAGGTACAAAAGCCTGCCGCCAACAGCGATTCGCATATTAAAATCCACACCCGATAAAACGTATATCCCGATGCGGCTTCGATAGCAAGCCCTGTGCCGAGCGTGGCGGTAAACGCCAATGCCGGCGGCAACCGTCGGTCCTCGGAAAACGGAAAGCCGGATAATAACCACCTAAGACCGCCAACAGCGGCAATAGCGGAGAGATAGCGAAGCACCACGTCGGAGGATTGACCGAACAAATATCCCACCGCACACGCTGCATAGACCAGCAGTGCCCCACTTCCGGAAAACGCCGCCGCTACACCGACAGCAAAAGGGGCAACGTCCCCATAAACGGTGCTTCCGCCACATAACAGACCGAGCAACGCACCGCTGACAATCAACCCGGTTTTTCGCCAGGTTCCCTCCCTTGTTTCCATCGTAGGCAATTCTCTCTCGCCCAAAGCTGTTTTTTCTTTCAACGTCCTCACCTTCCCTATATTCTTGAAGATAAGTATAGAGGGTTATGCGTGATTTTTCGGTCGAAACAAGGTCGTCTAAGATGTCCGATTTTCTCGTTTTCGAGAAAAAACAGGGAGATTTTGAAAAAAACGAAAAAAAGCACAAAAAAAGGTTTTCTTTTTTGCAGTTTTGTCTTATAATAGTAAGCGGAAATACGAAAGTTGAGGTGGACAAGTCTTGGATTATCAATTTCAGGATGCCAAACATATTCACTTTGTGGGAATCGGCGGAAGCGGAATGAGCCCTCTTGCCGAAATCCTCTACGGAAAAGGATATACCATTACCGGTTCTGACCGCAGTGAGTCTGACAACGTGGACCGGTTACGTCGACTGGGTGTGGATGTGAAAATCCCCCAAACGGCGGAAAACATCAACGGTGCGGATTTGATTGTTTATACCGCCGCCGTTCACGCCGATAACCCGGAAATGGTGGCCGCCAGTGAACAAAACATTCCGATTTTGGAGCGTGCAAAACTGCTTGGTCAGTTGACCGCTACCTACCCGCAAACCATTGCGGTTGCAGGAACACACGGAAAAACCACCACCACCTCGATGCTGTCGCAGGTATTTTTAGAGGCAGATACCGACCCCGCTTTGTTTATCGGCGGACGGTTGCCGTTGATTGATGCTTTTGGCAAATCCGGTGCCGGTGATGTTATGGTGTGTGAAGCGTGCGAGTTTATGGACCATTACCTTGAAATGACTCCCGAAACCGCTATCATCTTAAATGTGGATGCCGATCACCTGGATTATTTCGGCAATCTCGAAAACGTTATTAAATCGTTCCATACTTTTGCCTCAAAGGCCACCGGTTATATCATCTATAACAAGTCAGACAAAAATTCCTGCAAGGCGGTTGAGGGACTTGAAAACGCCCCGCTTATCTCTTTCGGTTTGACCGATGACTGCGATTGGACAGCAAAAAATGTGAAAATCCATGACGGCTCGTATGCCACTTTTGAAGCGTGGCACAACGGAACGTTTTTTGCCGACATTGAGTTAGGCGTGCCGGGAATGCATAATGTTCAAAACGCCTTATCGGTTCTTGCCGCTGCCGAGGCTCACGGGCTTTCCGCTGTGCAAATTTCCTCCGGAATTAAACATTTCCAAGGTGCCGGACGTCGTTTTGAATTCCTCGGCACGTTCTCCGGCATCACCATTGCGGACGATTACGCCCACCATCCTACCGAAATCACCGCTACGTTGACAACCGCAATGGCAATGCCGTATAAACGGGTAATTGCAATTTTCCAGCCTTTTACGTTCTCTCGCACTGCCCGCCATCTGGATGATTTTGCAAAAGCGTTGTCCATTGCGGATATCGCCATTGTCAGCGACATTTTAGGCTCCCGTGAGACCAACGAATGGAACGTGCACTCTGACCAGATTACCGCTAAAATGGAAAACGGCATCTATCTTCCCGACTTCCCCGCTGTCGCCAACTACGTACTCGAAACCGCACAAGAGGGCGATTTAGTCATCACGATGGGCGGCGGCGATGTGTATAAGTGTGCTCGTCTCATCGCCAAAATGCTCGCCGGCTGATTATTCAACATAAAAAGACTGACCGATTGTGATACAATCGGTCAGTCTTTTTTTCGTTTTATGTTGTTTTATTTGTCGCTTTTATGATATTTTCGTAATAATCCTATGCAAACGAGAAGTAATAGCGGAAATGCCATGCCCGCAACAACGCCGACTTGCAGATTGTTTTCGGCGGCTTGAGACACGGCACCGATGAGCATCGGTCCAACCGAGCCGCCCAAATCACCTGCGAGTGCCAAAAACGCAAACAGGGCGGTGCCGCCTTTTGGCAAAATACCTGCCGACAGACTAATGGAACCCGGCCACAGAATGCCTACCGCAAAGCCGCACACCGTGCATCCGAGCAGACCGAGAAGCGGCAATTTTGCAAAGCCCGCCAGAAGATAGCAGACAACCGCCATCAGACCGGACACCGTCATATACGTAACGAGGTTGATTTTCTCGCTGAATTTGCTAAACAGCACACGGCTTAATCCCATACACACCGCAAAGCCGCACGGCCCAATTAAATCGCCGGTGGATTTTGACAAGTGGAGTGCCGATTCCGCAAAGGTGGATGCCCACTGGGACATCGATATTTCCGATGCACCTGCCCCCACCATTAACAATATAAAGAGCCAAAACACCTTGTTTTTAAGCAGGTCTTTCGGGGGTATACTCTCCCCTTCGTCCACCAGTGTTTCAATAGGACACGTGGCAAAGTTATAGATGTTGTATATCGGGATAATCGCCCAAAGTAGGGCTAAAATTCGCCAGTTTTCAATACCGAAGAAGTGGAAAAAAAGCGTGGAAAATATCACCACCGCCGCAAATCCCCAACAGTAAAACGAGTGAAGCAAGCTCATGTGCCCCTCTTTGTTCTCGAACGGGCACGCTTCAATAATCGGACTACTTAACACCTCGATAAGTCCGCTTCCGACGGCATACACAATGACGCAAAGCAGCGTTCCGACAAAGGCATTCGGCAACACGTCCGGCAAAAAGGTCAGCCCTATGATGCCGAGTGCTGAGGTAACTTGTGCCGTTATCACGCAGGGACGGTAGCCGATGCTGTCCACCACTTTTGCACAGAGATAGTCCACCACCAACTGGGCAAAAAAGAACACGGCGGAAATCAGTGCAATTTGGGTAAGTGAAAAGCGGTAGGCTGTTTGGAACGTGACATAAAGTAGCGGCAAAAAGTTCGCCGAAATGGCCTGGGTTACCGAGCCCAAATAGCCGGCAAGAAGTGTTTTTCCGTAGTTTTTATGTTCCATACAAATTCCTCATTCGTAACGAAAACGGGTAGTTATTCTTCTTTAAGCCACGCTTTCACCGCCGAAAAAGCGGCATCCTCTCCCTCATCCGCCAGAAGTTTTAGAAAATGCTCAATTTGGTCGGAGGTTTCGGGATGAATAAAACGGGTCGCCTTTCCCGGCAAAAAATATTCGTAGGCAGAAGCGTTTGTATATTCCTTGCCTTTATAAATCTTGCTTGCCGCCACCCGGTCACAGAACATCTCTACCACATAGCGTCTCGGCATCGGCACTGGCGACATAGTACGGGTTTTGGGGTTATAATCTGTCCAATATTCGAAGTGATGGCGATTACGGCCCTTATGATGAAGCCACGCTTTGGAAAACCCAAACAGCCGCCGTTCTTCCTCGTTGGGACTGCGGGTTCCCAAGTAATATTTAGCACCGGGGACAAACTCCGTCAGCGTATATTTTGATAAATCGTGAAAGAGCCCCTGAAAGCCGATTCCCGCCTTAAAACAATGCCGAATAACCGCATGGCGATGACGGGTAATCGTGCGAAAATGTTTGATGGGATGTGCCATACACTCCCCTCCTTTTGCGACATCAATGCCGGGCAAAGTATTTATAGAATTTGGAATTCTCGTATTTTTGAGCGGTAAAGTTTTTGATACTTCCCGCCTCTTTTTCGTCGCTTCCCAGCGACTTAAACGTGTCGTTATAGGTAACAAGATGCCCCGCTTCTACACTTTTATAGATACCACGTGACATCTCCACAACCGGCGTTATTGACCCGATGAGGACAAACAACGCCACGAGCAAACATAAAAGTCGGTCTAACGATTTGCGTGGACTGTTGATTTTTTCAAACAAAAAGCGAATGACATACACACAAAATACGACAAGTGCCGGAATGGTTGCACGCATACAAAAGTCTGCCGCCGCCCCGGTGAAAATCATCGGGAAAACACAAAGCATCCCAATACACGCCCAAAACGGCAACTCTTTGCGGTTATGCCACCACATTAACATCGCAATCAGCAAGAATTCCAACAACAAAAATGCAATAAATAACAACAGCCTTGTTTTGGAAATACCGGCACCGGCTTTTCCGTTCAAATTAAAAATCAAGCGAGGCACAAAGCGTAACAACTTTGAGCCGCTTTTTAATGTTGCGGCAGAGTTGCCGGTGAAATAGGTAAAACAAACCGGGAAAATCCCCGCAACGGCGAGAATATTAGACGGCGAGAAAAACGAGCAAATCGTGTATTTCGGGTGACGGCGTGCACGCCAGAAGAAGAGAACGCCCAACACCAACGCCAGCACAAAGAAGCCGTAAAACGGAATAGGACCGCAAAACAGGGACATCATTCCGATAAACACAAAGTTTTGCGGGGTTTGCTCACGAAACAGCGTTAACGTGGCAAGCCACGTAACAATCGCTTGGTTAAACACCCAAAAGAGTTGGGTGGTAAAGGAGCTAAACTGCAATAAATGGCCGGACGGGAAACTGATTTTTTTCGCCCACCACTCGATGTGGATATTCTCCGTTACCATGCGGTCAAAAAAACCGTCTGTACCGGCAGCAAGCCAGCCAATAATATCCATACCGCTGAAAAAGAGAAAGACGAAGGTGGCAACAAGCACCTTTTTGGCGTTAATGGCTTTCACGTTGAAATACAACATCAAAAGTACCAACAACACGCCGGCAAGCGTCCATACATACAAAGCGGTGTTGCCGACACTCCAGGTGACGTCGGCATTGTGACAGAACAAGCCGACCGTTTTGCCGATAATGGCGGCAGGAAGCCAAAAGCCGATATAGTAGGCAAGCATTCCTTTTTCACCGTTATAGATTACCGGCCATTTGTAAGTAAGCAAATCACGGAATACCGCATTGCGATAAGGAAAATCGCCCGACTGGTAGAATCCGCCGCCGATGCCCGACCACCAAACCCATACGCCGGCCAAAAGCAGCACAATCGCTAACGCAAAAATCGGAATTCGAATTTCTTCCACAGCGTCACGATTAAGCACAATATCGGCAGGGGCTTCCTTTTTCTTCAAAAAATCGGGTTTTATCACCATTGTCAAAATAAACAGTGTTACAGCCGCACTGACGAGGGCAGGCAAAATCGACAGCCATGTCAACGAAAAAATGAGGAATGGCAACCCCATATAGCAAAAGGCGGCGATACGCACGTGTTTATATGTCAAAGTGCAGGACGTGCCGAAAAAAGAAATCAAACGATTATCTTTCACGAAAGAGCCTCCTCGTTTTTAGCGTCGTCCAAAGCGACGTCTTCGGTATTCTCCGAAACCGATTCACTGTTTTCTTTTTTCTTCGAAAACACTGACTTGATTTTTGAAAGTGTTTCCGCCGTTTGCGATTTTATCAACGCTTTATCAATAAACAGTCCGTCGCCGGGCGTAAACAAGGCGTCAATCGTCAATAAGATGAAAATTCCCTGGAACGCAAAAACAGAGAGCAATTTGTTGACGCCGCCATAGTGAGCAATCAGCGACCAACGCATGTGGTCTAAGCTGTCCCCTTTCAACTTGACAAGCAACCCGGTGTTTTCTGCCATATTTCCGAGGAATCCGTACCAGATACATGGCAAAGGAATAAACATCAGAGCCAAACACAACAAATACAGATAATCGTTCCATTTGAACGTCCGTTTGTCGGTCAAGAACATCACAAACGGAACCAGGAAAAACGCCAATGCATACGACGAGGAAAGCGAACGGATGTTAAAGACCATATAGCAAAGGGCGGTGATTTTTTGCCAATCCTTCGGAAGCAAAAACACCATAAGACCCGCCATCAGTTCCAAGCACCAGAACACCACCTTGCCGCAGGTTCTCGGAACGCCCTTCGGCATATACACCGAGATTAACTCCTGGAACGAATAGCCCGTACGATACGCACGGGATACCGACGATCGGTTGGAGTTGAAAGAAAAGATGTTTTTGACAAGTCGCACCAACAGCTCCGGCCCGCCGAAGGCAAAAATCGGCACCGCAAATGCCACCACACCATATAGCACAAGGCGAGCCGCCTCTTTGTATTTCTTGTCGGTAATCAACAAAATGCCGAACACGGCGGGATAGATTTTAAGGCCTGCCGCCAAGGCAAGAGCAATGTACGACAGCTCTCGTACAAGTTTACGCTCATGGTTGCGGAAAAAGACAAAAAACATGGTAAGCGGAATCGCCAAAATGATGATATTACCCCGCTGGATGGCATACAGCATCGGAAAAGACAGTGCCGACGTAATAGCGAGAGCCGCCGGTGCTGCCTTAAAATTGCACCGTTGTAAATACCGGTCGATGATAAGATACACCGCAAACACGCACAGCAAAACGGAAATAAAGTACACAAACAACGCAATGGGGTCGGTATTACGCAATTCAAAACGGTCCTTAAACTTGTCCGCTACCAAATCCGCCTTAAACATCTTGCCGAGGAAGTAATACAGCAGGTTGGCAAGCGGCGGATAAATGACGTTTTTCTCGTAACCGCCGTTATGTGAGGCATCTCGCACAGAGTTAAAAAAGTCCATAAACATATCCGTGCTGAGCAAATAGTCAAACGATGACGAATAAAAGAACGAATAACGCACCGAGTCGCCTCTCGTCAACATTCCAATAAGAATATAGATAAAAACAAAGAGCAGAAATACGCCATAGTATAAATAGGCATAATTCTCCGGGGTATTTTTCAGCTTGTGTCTTTGCTTCAAATGTAGGTTTCCAAGTTGAAATCGTTTCATTTTGCGTTCTCCTTATTTTTCATTCATGATTACGGTGAAATTGTCCTTAAAAGAAATTGTCGCTGACTTTTTTATTGATCCTCAAACAGCGGTGTAGAGAAATACCGCTCGGCTGTGTCGGGAAGAACGGTTACCACCGTTTTTCCTTTTCCAAGTTTTCGTGCCAGCCGACGGGCGGCGGCAACATTTGTGCCGCTGGAAATACCGCACATAATCCCCTCGTATTTGGCAAGATCTTGGGCGGTTTTCAATGCTTCTTCGTCGGACACGATACAAATATCGTCATAAATCTCGGTGTTAAGAATGGCGGGAATAAGCCCGTCTCCGATACCCATTTGCAGGTGAGTACCGATATTACCGCCTGCCAAAATGGCGGCGTTTTCCGGTTCAACAGCCCAAATTTCCATTTCGGGATATTGAGCTTTCAACACTTCGCCAATACCGGTAATGGTGCCGCCGGTGCCGATGCCGGAGCAAAATCCGTCAATCGGGCCTGCCACCTGCTCCATAATTTCAAGAGCGGTGTGTTTTTTGTGGGTCAAAGTGTTGTGGATATTTTCAAACTGCTGGGGTACAAACACGTTTTTGTTATTATCCCGCATTTCGAGTGCCAACCGCAAGCATTCATCAATACACGCTCCGATATCCCCGTCATCGTGAACGGTAATCACTTCTGCACCGTAGTGCATAACAAGCAAGCGACGTTCCACGCTGACCGAATCGGGCATAATGATAACGGTCTTATAGCCACGCACGGCACCAACAAGGGCTAAACCGATGCCCTGGTTGCCGGAGGTCGGCTCAACAATAATCGAATTTTCGTTAAGAAGTCCTTGTTTTTCCGCCTCGCAAATCATATTGTAGGCGGTGCGGGTTTTAATCGAGCCGCCCACATTGAGTCCCTCGAATTTTACAAGAATTTCCGCCGCATCCGGCTCACTCAAACGGTTTAAGCGGATAATGGGCGTGTGCCCAATGGCCTGTAAGACGTTATCATAAATCATATGTAGTCCTCCTAATCAAAACACCGACGATTCGGCAGAAGTATCCAATTTATTTTACTATCGCCTCGGCAGACCACACCGCCGCCAGCGACAGAAATACACTAAGTAACACGTAACACGCAGCCAACCCCCATTTGCCGTCACCGGTAAGGGTTACTGTCTCTAATGCAAAGGTGGAAAATGTGGTAAATCCGCCGCATAACCCGACTTTAAGGAATAACATCCAGTTGCCGGACAAAGCGGCATTTTTAGCGGCAAATGCCACCAAAAGACCGATAATAAACGCTCCCACCACGTTGACAAACAAGGTTTTATAAGGAAACGCCGTGGTCTCGCCCAAATCGACAAGACTCACAAGATAGCGTAAAACCGAGCCGACTGCCCCGCCTAACGCCACACACAAACACGCTGTCATCAACATACCTTCTTGCACTATCAAATTCGAAATATCAGTTAAAATGGTTGTTAAAGTATCCCACGTTCAAGAAGCACAACCGATTCCACGTGGGCTGTTCTCGGGAACATATCCACCGCCTGGGCTTTTTTGCAAACATAGCCTGACAAGGCAAAACGCTTTACATCCCTTGCCAGGGTTGCCGGGTCGCAGGAAACATACACCACCCGGTCGGGGTTCATGTTTGCCACCGTTTCAATAAGGCTTTCGTCACAGCCTTTTCGTGGCGGGTCAAGCACCACCACGTCGGGACAAATTCCCTCGGCCTCTAAGGTTTTGGCGGCTTTAGACGCATCCGCACAAAGAAAACGGGCATTTTCAACTCCGTTTTCGGCGGCATTGCGTTTGGCATCCTCCACCGCTTCGGGAACAATTTCCACCCCAATAAGCGACTGCACCCGGCTCGCCATTGACAAACCAATCGTACCGGCACCGCAGTATAAATCCAACAGGGTTTCATTCCCATTTAAGCCGGCAAAATCGGCGGCAATCGTGTAAAGGTGTTCTGCTTGACGGCGGTTCACTTGATAAAACGACCGTGCAGACAACCGCACTTTCACGCCGCAGAGGATATCGGTAATCGTCTCTTTGCCCCAAAGGGTAAATTCCCGGTCACCGAGAATCACATTGGTATCTTTTTTGTTGACGTTCACAAGCACAGAGCAAACGCCGTCCACCTCACGCAATGAGGCAATCAACGCCGTTGCGGCGGGGATTTTTCCCGAGGTTGCCACTAAGCAGACCATGGTTTCCCCCGTCTGCTCTGCGGTGCGGATATACAAATGACGCAAAAGACCTCGTTTGGTCACCTCATTATATGCCGCAATGTTGTTTTCGTTCATCCACAAAAGCACACGGCGTTTGATGTCGTAAAAGCTCGCCGGTTCCAAAGCACAAGTTTCGGCGGAAATAACACGGTGACTGTGAGTGGCGTAGTAGCCAAGCACCGGCTTTCCCTCTTTGTCGGCGGCAATGGGATACTGGGCCTTGTTGCGATAGCCGTCCGGGTTATCGCATCCGCAAATCGGCAAGAATTCCGGATTTGCCCCGCCGATACGGGTAAGGCAATCGAACACGTGCTGTTCTTTGAATTTCAGTTCTTCCTCGTACCTCACGTGACGCCAAGCACAGCCGCCGCATTTGCCAAACGCCGCACAACCGGTATCGTCCACACGGGCGGACGACGGAGTGAGCAACGCTTCCATTTTGCCGAAAGCGTGACGCTTGTCCACTTTAAGGATACGGCAGGAAATTTCGTCTCCCGGAGCCGTGAACGGCACAAACGTCACCATTCCGTCAGGCGAATCTGCCTCTTTGATACGGGCAATGCCGGAGCCGAGAGATGTCACGCCGTCAATGGACACTGAAAACAGGTCATTTTTGTGCATTTCTCCCACTCCCTTTCAACGCATTCACCCAAAATAATCATAAGAACACCCGCCGGCACGCCACCGTGCTGACGGGTGATTTTCTTATTCTTCTGCGTCGGCTTCCTCAATAACTTCGGTTACATCAATCACATTATCGGCACCGAATTCATCATCAAACGCCAGTTCCTCCGGCTCAAACTCATAGGAGATACACTCCACGTCACCGCAAAGCTCCTCTTTTTTGAAATAGCGACGAAGCACAACCAAAACGGTTGCAACCGCCACTAAAGCGGACACAATCGCCACGCCAATCCAAAGTAATGTTTGTTTGTTTACACATTTGTTCTCAGACATAGCCGTAACCTCCCTGATTATTCTTACAGATTGTTGACTTTCACGACGCCTTTAACCACAACTAGTTTGATGTTCCATTCATCATCCATCACCAACAAGTCGGCATTTTTGCCCGCCTCGATGGAACCGGTAACATCGTCAACACGAATAGCTTTTGCCGGGTTGATGGTCACGGATTTAATGGCTTGTTTCAGCGGAATGCCGAAAGAAACCACGTTTTTGAATTCCTCGTGCAGATTGGAGGTAGAAGCGGCAATCGTGCCATCCTCCAACAGAGCTTTTCCGTCTTTCACATACACCGGCTGACCGCCCAAATCGTACACACCGTCCACACTGCCGGCGGCTTTCATGGAGTCGCTGACGATAACGGTGCCGTCCTCGCCCATTTGGTTGAAAGCGATACGCAAAGCGGCGGGATGAATGTGGAAACCGTCGCAAATAAGCTCGGCACGAGCACCCACACGGCTACCCATATCAAAGGCGGCACCAACCACACCGGGTTTACGGTGGGTCAAACCGCTTTGGGCATTATACAAGTGCGTAATATGACGGGCACCCCACTCAAAGGCTTTGCACACCTCATCATAATCGGCGGCAGTATGTGCCACGGAAACCGGGCAATAGGGCTGAACCTCTTTGATAAACGCTTCGGCACCGTCACATTCCGGAGCAATATCCACCACTTTCACCGCACCGTTGCAACCGTCAAACAGTTTTTTGAACTCCTCTTTATCGGGGTTGCGAACATAGTCGGCGTTTTGGGCACCTTTCTTGGACATCGCAATGTAGGGACCTTCCATATTGATTCCCTGGATATACGCACCGGAGACTTTGGATTTCATCTCGACGACGTTGGCAAAGATTTTGGTCAGCTCGTCAAAGCCGAGAGTCATCGACGTCGGGCAGAACGAGGTAACACCACGAGTCACGAGAAGTGCGGACATCGCTTCCAAAGCTTCGGGAGTAGCGTCACCGGTATCAAAACCGGCACAACCGTGAATGTGCATATCAATCATACCGGGAATAACGGTAAGACCGGTGAGGTCAAACTCCTCGCCCGAGCCCTCCACATTACCGACAGCGGTGATTTTTTCGCCCTCCACCGCAATGTTCTGTTTCGCCGGCTCAAAGTCGGCACCATACACCATACCATTTTTGAGAATCATTGTTGTTTCCTCCTATGAATTAAAATAATAACAATATTATTATACAAAACACGAAAAAAAACGGCAAGTGGTTTATACAAAAACCGTCTTTTTTTGCGTTATGTGCCAGGTTAATAGGCGGCATTTGCCGCAAGCATTTCCTTTGCCGCCAAAAGCGACGTCTCGTTTTCCACGCCACTGATAATACGGGCAAGCTCTCGCTCACGTCCCTCGGTGGACAGTGGCAACACATCGGTAAACGTCCGTCCATTGCGAACATTTTTTTCAATAAGCAGATGGGTGTGTCCTTTCGACGCAATCTGTGCCAAATGGGTCACGCAGAGAATCTGCCTTGCCCGTTGATCCGATGTAGCGATTTGGCGAAGCTTGTCCCCCACTTTTTGGGCGGCACGACCGCTGATTCCGGTATCAATCTCATCAAATATCAGCGTATCAATAGAATCCTTATCCGCCATTACCGCTTTAATTGCAAGCATAATGCGAGACAATTCGCCGCCGGACGCCACCTTTACAAGCGGCTTCGGGGGTTCACCGGCGTTTGCGGAAAGCAAAAATTCCACGGAATCACCGCCGGTGACGGTCAACGACGTGGGAGCAATCGCAACCGTCAGCTTGACGTTTGGCATATCCAAATAACACAGCTCTTTTTCCACCGAACGTGAAAACGCTTCGCCGGCTTTCACTCGGGCATTATGCAGAGATTCCGAAGCAGAAACGACTTCTGCCTCGGCTTGTTCCAGCTCACCTTCCAACGAGACAAGACGTTCATCCGCATGCTCGTCTGCCGAAAGCTCCGCACGGCATTTTTCTCCGTACGCCAATACGTCGGCGGAGGTGGCACCGTATTTTGCCGTTAATTTACGAATTTCCGCCAGTCGGGTTTCGGCAAAATCACGCATCTGTTCATCGACCGCAAACCGTTCGGATGCGGCGATAACCTCATCTCGGCAATCGGTAAGTTCACAAAGCAACGTCTCCACTCTTTCAAACAGAGGAGAAACGCTGTCTAAATGGGCACTTGCTCGACGAAGGCTTTCGGCGGTAGCGGTTAAAAGCTCCACCGCACCAAGCACATCCTTGCCGGAAAGTTCGTCCGTCTCACCGCAAAGGGCTTTTTCCGCACGGGTCAGTTCGCCGGCAATTTTTTCTTTGTCACGGAACAGACGGCAGGTTTCGAGAAGCTCCTCCTCCTCGCCCGGCTTTAGGGCGGCGGCGTCAATTTCCGCAAGCTGGAACGCAAACAGGTCACGTCGTTTTTCACGTTCCTCCGCTGACCGGGTTAACGTGTTCCACTCACGGCGGAGCGTACAGTACCGATGATATGCCGACTCATACGTGCTGCGGATAGGAAGAAGATTTCCCATTACATCTAACGTTTGCAAATGGTTTTCCGGCTGCAAAAGCGTTTGGTTTTCATGCTGGCCGTGTGTGTTGACCAAAAGTCGACCAACGTCACGCAACATTGCCGCCGTCACAACTTTTCCGTCAATGCGGCAAACGGTTTTACCGTCTGCACCGATTTCACGGGAAAGCATAAGGGTGTTTTCCTCCGCCACTTCAGAAAATCCGAGTGCCGAAACGGTGGCAACCGCCAAGTCGGACAATTCCTCAAACACAGCAGTAACCACACCTTTTTCCGTACCGGTACGCACAAGGTCACGGCTGGTACGTTCTCCAAGCACCGCAGACAAAGCATCAATGATAATGGATTTACCTGCACCCGTTTCGCCGGTCAACACATTAAAGCCGGGCTCAAAAGTAAGCTCAGCCTGCTCAATGATAGCAATATTTTCAATGCTGACGTGCGAAAGCATTCCAGTTCTCCTTTATCCAGATTATCGTAAGGTGTTGAGACGGTCTGCCAAATTTTTTGCGGCGGTCTCATTACGCATCAAGCAGAAAATGGTGTCGTCGCCGGCAAGAGTACCCACCAAATCGTCCCATTTTTCGTCGTCAATCGACGCACAAACAGCGTTTGCCATACCGGCACCGCACTTAAACACAACGATGTTGTTGGCGTAATCAATCACCTCCACAGCACCGGAAAACACCGCATAAAAGCGGGAATTTCCTCCAACGCTCGGGTCGGAGGTCGTGTAACAGCTGCGTCCGCTTTGAGTATGACGTTTCACAAGACGCAAAGCACGAATGTCTCGGGACACGGTGGCTTGGGTTACCTCAAATCCACGCAAAGATAACTGATGTTGCAGTTCGTCCTGTGTCTCAACGGGCATCTGTTGGATGATTTCCAAAATAGCGTTTCTGCGATTGTCTTTCATTTTTTGTTCCTCTCATTCTTCAGGCACGCTCAAGCTGCCCGATAATTTTGTTTCTAAGGGTATCATAAAACGCATTCGGCGTGAAGCGAATAAGTTTTGCCGTCTTTTTATGGCGGCGAATATGGATGCGATCGTTTGCCCCCACCTCAATGCCCGGTTTTCCGTCTGCCGAAAGGTACAAACGGTCGGTATCGTAACGGGGAGAAATGCGAACCGTTAAATCCGCATCTACGCTGATTACCAGCGGACGTGCTGTTAAAGCACTGGGACAAATGGGCGTTGCCAAAAAGCACGCCACTCGGGGGTCCACAATCGGTCCACCCGCAGACAGCGAATAGGCGGTAGAACCGGTCGGCGTTGCCACCAGCAATCCATCGGCCGCAAAGGTGGCAAACTTTTTATCGTTTTCATACAAATCAAACGAGGCAATATGGGTTGTCACGCCACGGGAGATGGCCACTTCGTTTAAGGCGGAAAAATGGGCGATTTCTCCATTTTCGTCATTGTCAATATGCACATCGAGCAACTGTCGTTCCTCCACCGTAAAGGAGCCATCCGCCAAGCGTTTTAAGTCGGACAAATCGTCCGCTTCCATTCCCGCCATAAAGCCGAGATGACCGCAGTTGATGCCGAGAACGGGCACATTCACTTCGGCGGCGATTTTCGCCACGTGCAGTATCGTTCCGTCACCGCCTAAGGCGACGGCAACGTCAGCGTCGGCTATGGCTTTCTCCGCTTCATCAAATAACGCATTTTCCGTTATTGCTCCATAGCCACGAAGAACGTCCGCAACATGAGCGGCAAGCTCTTGCGACTGTTCGATATGCGGATGATTTATGATGGCAACACGCATACGCAACACGACCCTCCTTATACATTTTGTTCTTTCTCCAAAAGCAGTTTTACCGATTCCTTGCCAAGGGAAGAAACCGCTTCATCGGGAAGATACATACAAACAGCTAAATATTCTATGTTTCCGTCGCCGCCGGTAATGGGCGACAAAAACAAATCGGTCACTTTCAAATGTTCAGCGGCAAAAGCGGGCATCAGGTCACACAGCACCTTTTCCCGCACTCGTTTATCCTTGACAATGCCGCCTTTTCCCAAAGCGGAACGACCCGCCTCAAATTGGGGTTTAATAAGGCAAACCACATCTGCTTTGTTTTTGAGAAATGCAGGCAAAGCGGGAAGCACCTGTTTTAGGCTGATAAACGACACGTCCACACTGCAAAAATCCACCGAATGCGAAGCAACGGCGGTTTTCGCCTTATCTGAACGAATGTCCGTCCCCTCCAAATTCACCACACGGGGGTCTTTTCGCAGGCGTTCGTGCAGTTGTCCGTGCCCGACGTCAAGGGCATACACGACAGTGGCACCGCCAAGCAGTAAGCGTTCGGTAAATCCGCCGGTGGAAGCACCGACGTCCAAAGCGGTTTTTCCGTAAAGGTTATATTCCTTTTCGGTTAATGCTTTTTCCAGCTTATATCCCCCACGCCCCACAAAATCGTCGGTAGCCGAACAAGAGATTTCGTCCGTATCCGAAACGGGCTGTGCCGGTTTTTTCGTCACTTTACCCGAAACGGTAACACATCCGTTTTTTATGAATTCCTTTGCCCGTTCCCGAGAGGGGGCCAATCCTTTTGCCACCAAAGCGGCATCTAATCGCATTTCACTCATCGGCATCCTCCGGCGAAAACGTGTCACCGGCTACGGTGCGGCATATTCCGTTCGTATCCAGTCCGCTTTGAGCAAGTCCCCACTCGGTTTTGCAGGTTGGCACAAAGCCTTTAATGGCGTGAATTTCATAAGAGCCCTTAAATCCACGGTGCATAAGGCGATTTCCGTAAAATTCACCGACACCGCCGGACAACTCCGATTCCTCAAAAAACAGCACTCGATTGTAAGACAGTGCCGTAGAAATAACCCCTTTGGGTAACGGTTTAATGCGGGTAAGCTTTAACACCGCCGTCGGTATACCGTTTTCGTTTAAGCGTTTGGCGGCATTCATCACCGACGGGAAAATCCGCCCGTAGGTAACAAGCAAATTCTCCGCCTTTTTGTCGTCAGGAGTAAACAGCGTATACAGATGCCCGTCCGGTGCATACTCCACCTCGCAGGGCAGTTCGTCCCCTTTCGGGTAACGGACAGCCACCGGGCCGGACGTGCTGTAAATGGCTTGTTTTAAGCAAAGCGACAGTTCTCCCCGAGTGGACGGAGCATACACCGTCATCTGCGGCACAGCATTGAGCATAGACACATCAAAAATCCCTTGGTGTGTGATTCCGTCATCCGGAACAATACCGGCACGGTCAATGGCTAAAACAATATGGTTATTGAGAATGGCGGTGTCGTTAATCAACTGGTCAAAGCACCGTTGTAAGAAGGTGGAATATACCGCAAATACCGGCACAAGCCCTTTTGTTGCCATTGCCGAAGCCGTCGTAACGGCATGTTCCTCCGCAATGCCCACATCCATAAACCGGTCGGGGAATTTTTCCGCAAAGGCAGAAAGCCCCGTACCGCCTTTCATAGCGGCAGTAATAGCAACAATGTCCTCGTGCTCGCTTGCAAGCTCCACCATAGTTTCGCCAAAGGTTTTGGAAAACGAGTTGCCGGACGGAGCCGTTTTTCCCGTTTCCACATCAAATTTTCCGATCCCGTGGAACGTATCGGGATTTTGTACCGCCGGAGCATACCCTTTTCCCTTTACCGTATCCACGTGCAACAGCACCGGTTGTTCAATCTGTTTTGCCGACTCCATAGCGGTCGTCAAGTCACGCAAGCTATGACCGTCAATCGGCCCGATATAGTAAAAGCCCATATCCTCAAACATCGTACTGCTGTCGTACAAAGCGTATTTCATACGCTGTTTGGCACGCAGTAAAAAGCGATAAATCGGTTTACCGATAAGCGGGATTTTGTGCAGCACCTTTGTCAGCCCGTGCTTAAAGCGGACGTAGCCGCCTCGTGCCCGAAGATTGGCGAGGTGACGTGCCACAAACCCCACGTTTTTGTTGATAGACATGTGATTATCGTTAAGAACCACAATCAGTCGGTCATGGCTTTGGCCGGCGTTCGACAGCCCCTCATACGCAAGACCGCCGGTAAGAGCACCGTCGCCGATAACCGCCACCACGGTATGGTTATCCCCTTTCAGGGTGTTGGCACGGGCAAGACCCGCCGCCACCGACACCGCTGTACTGCTGTGGCCGGCAACAAACGCATCGTACTCGCTCTCCCGAGGGTCTGGAAATCCGGTAATTCCCCCTTGCTTGCGAAGAGTCTCAAACTTATCGTATCGTCCGGTGAGCAATTTGTGGGTATAGCATTGATGCCCCACATCCCACACAATAGAGTCTTGCGGGCAATCAAAGGTGCGGTGAAGTGCCACCGTCAGCTCCACAACACCGAGGTTCGGAGCTAAGTGTCCGCCGTTTTGGGAGACCCGATCTATAATCACCGACCGAATTTCGTCGCACAAAGCCGGTAATTGCTCTTTGTCAAGTGCACGCAAATCGGCAGGGCTATGTATATTGTTAAGAAATTGAACGTCCATAAGAATGCCTCTTTTACGTGGTTCGGGATAATAACGCCGTAGCAAGTGCTTTCAAATCCTCAGCACCGTCAATACCGTCAAGGGCAGCAATCGCTTTTTCGGTTTGCTTTGCAGCAAGGCGGCGGGTTTCTTCAAGGCCCAACAAGGAGACATAGGTGTTCTTCTCGTTTTGAGCGTCACCGCCCACGGGTTTACCCAGCTCGGCGGCCGTAGCCGTCACATCTAAAATATCATCCACCAGCTGGAAACAAAGCCCCACACATTGGCCGTATTCTCTTGCGGCGGCGATAAAGCGTTCATCTCCGCCGCCGAGAATCGCTCCCATCTCGCAGGCGGCAGTCAACAAAGCACCCGTTTTTTTGCGGTGAAGTTCTTCCAGCAGGTCAAGGGAAATGGGTTTCCCCTCGTTTTCAAGGTCAATGGTCTGCCCGCCGATCATTCCACGAATTCCGGCGGCACGTGCCAACACGTAAGAGGCACGCAGGCGGCAAGAAGCCTCTGTATCCTGCATCACATCTGCACAAAGGACAACCTCAAACACACGGTTGAGCAACGCATCCCCGCAAAGCACCGCCATATCCTCTCCGTAGGCGGTATGCACCGACGGTTTGCCGTGACGCAACGGGCTATTGTCCATGCAGGGCAGGTCATCGTGCACCAGTGAGTAATTGTGGAGCATCTCGATAGCACAAGCAAACGGCATAACCTTATCGGCTTTGCCCCCCGCCAACACCGCAAAAGCGGTAAGAAGCACGGGGCGAAGACGCTTTCCGCCGGCTTCGCAAGCATACGCCATTGCACGGCAGACCGTTTCCTCTCCGTCTTTCGGAGTGGGTAAATAAGTGGGCAACGCTGCTTCCACAAGCGTACGATACCCCTCAAATGTCTGTGAATAGAGTTTCATGGTTTATTCCTCGGCAGAGTTTTCTGCATTCTTTGTCTGTAATTTCTGGATTTTTTGTTCGGCATCAGCCAGAGCTTTGCGACAAAACTCCGTCATTTTTGCCCCTTCCTCGAACAATTTCATCGAATCGTCAAGGGTGCATTTGCCACCCTCCAGTTGGGCAACGATTTCCTCCAAACGGGTCATCGCTTGTTCATAGGTCAAATCTTTAGCCATAGGGAATTCCTCCTCATTCTGCCACAACGGGCAAATCGCCGTCCGCAAGACGGACGGAAAAACGGTCGCCGGACGAAACATCCTTAACCGAACGCAAAACAACATCGCCTTTGCGGGCAATGGCATAGCCACGCCCTAACACCTTAAGCGGACTTAACGCATCCAACTTGGCGGCACCGGCAGACAGACGCTTTTGTTCCTCGGAAAGCTTGCTTCCGAAACCGACGCCCAGTCCTTTGACCGCATAGTCAAGACGCATTTGCTGTTCCTCAATCAAGGTGAGCGGTTCTTTCATCACACGACTTTTAGACAATGTCTCCAATCGTTGATGCTCCCGTTTCAAGCGAAAATCCAGTGCCGCAGACGAACGCTGCATCAAATGGTCGAGCCGCACGAAAAGCTCCCGCTCATCGGGAACGGCAAGCTCCGCCGCCGCCGACGGTGTCGGAGCACGCAAATCGGCAACAAAATCGCAAATGGTGAAATCCGTTTCGTGTCCCACGGCAGAAATCACGGGAATGGCCGAGGCGGCAACCGCACGTGCCACTCCCTCGTCATTAAATGCCCACAAATCTTCAATAGAACCGCCGCCACGTCCGATAATAATCACGTCAGCGGCTTTTTCATCGTTAAAACGTTTCAGTGCGTCAATCAGCTGAGGCGGCGAACCCTCGCCTTGCACCAGCACGGGACAAAGCACAATTTCCGCCAGCGGATACCGGCGACCGAGGACATTGATAATATCTCGAACCGCCGCACCGGTCTCGGCGGTAATCACACCGACCTTTTGCGGAAACCGAGGAAGTGGGCGTTTGCGGGATTTATCAAAAAGCCCCTCTTTTTCAAGCTTGGCTTTCAGCTGTTCAAACGCCAGCTGTAAAGCCCCGACGCCGTCCGGTTGCATCGCATCCACATAAATTTGATACGCACCGTCTCGGTCATACAACGACACACGAGCACGGACAATCACTTTCATTCCGCTTTCGGGAGTAAAGGTCAACTTCGAAGCTTGTCCCTTAAACATCACCGCTTTTACGGCGGCATTTTCATCTTTCAGCGTGAAATACAGGTGGCCGGATTTGTAGTGATTGGTAAAATTGCTGATTTCGCCGCTGATATACACAGACGAAAGAAGCGGGTTGGAATCCAACAAGGATTTCACATACTGGTTCAACTGGCTAACGGTAACAACACCCACGTCCTTCGCCTCGCTTTCTTACAAATTCGATGCCGCTCTTGCGGTCAACACCGCAATGCCGCAGGCATTATCAGAGGAGTAAACGGGCGGGGCAAATATCCCGCCGAAGTCTGCCTCTAATTTTTCACGAATGATGCCGTTGGACATCACGCCGCCGGCATAAAGCACCGGCAATTCTCCCGTTCTTTGGAGGGCGGTGGCGGTCAACTCCCTCACCGCTCGATAGACGGCAACCAGGCAATACCGTGCCACGAACGCAGGTTCTTTTCCGTCGGCAAGCAGTTTTCGACACTGATTTTCCACGCCGGACAGATGACAGCCGGTGACATCCGTCTTGATGTGCGGACAATCGGCTTTTTTCAGTTCCGGGATCGTCAATGCCAGCTGTTCCAGTGCCGGCCCTGCGGGAAACGCAAGCCCCAACATCCCGCCAACCCGATCAATCAGTTGACCGGCTTTCAGGTCTAATGAACCGCCGATTTTTTCACAATGGGGCACGCCGTTTTCATTCGGCGTGACGTGCAATATCTCTGTTGTGCCGCCGGAAACATGAAACGCCAACAGCGGATGGTTAAGTAAATCCGGTTGTCCCGCACCGAAAGCGGCGGCGGCAACGTGGCCTTGCTGATGAGACCACTCAAACCGTGGCACCTGATTGGCGGCGGAAAACGAGCGAGCCAGTCCGTTTCCTACAAGAAAACACGGCATATACGAGCCTTCCGTCTCACACGGGCGAGCCGACGCTCCCACTGCCGAAAAGCGGGAGGAAATTCCCTGCTTGTCCGCTTCGGCAAACAGCTCCTCCACCATCTCCGGCAGTTGACGGGTGTGGTGAAACACCGCATCGCTTTGACGAAGCCCGAGCTCTCCCTCTTTCACCGGCAACAGACGCTTTTTTTGCACCAAAACGCCGGTGACACTGTCAAACAGTGCCGCCGACGTCGTGTAGTTGCTGGTATCCAGTCCGAGTGCAATCATACGGGAGTCGTCTCCGTTTCGTCGGCACGGGCAAGACCGCCCAACACGCCGTTTACGAACGAACCGTCCTCCTCGCCGCCATAGGCTTTCACAAGCTCAACTGCTTCGTTGATGGCGACACTGTTCGGGATATCGTCACAGTATTTCATCTCGTATGCCGCCAACCGCAACGCCGTCAGTGCCACACGGGAAATTCGGTCGAGATGCCAGTTTTTTGAATACGTTGCCAAGCAATCATCCAGCTGAATACGATAGGCGGTAACGCCGTCCACCAATTTTTTGGAAAAATCAGAAAATTGGGCCGCACGGGCTTCAACAGCACACTCCATGCGTTCTTCAGCTGTCTCATTGCCGAATGTCATTTC
This sequence comes from Acutalibacteraceae bacterium, assembly GCA_045598965.1. Lineage (GTDB taxonomy): Bacteria > Bacillota > Clostridia > Oscillospirales > Acutalibacteraceae > RGIG426. Next base: position 10,149 of record JAZRVH010000005.1, on the reverse strand, counting down.
AAACAACAGCAAAAAGGCCTGTTCTCTTTCCTCATGTCGAGTCATCGCTTTTCCTCCTCCGCATCGTTTTTGAAACTACGCGGAAAAACCCTCCGCCAAAAAACAGGGAGGGCATCCGTTCTTAATTATTCTGCGTCCTGAGCCGGGGCTTCTTCCTTTGCACCGTCTTCGAACACAACACCGTCCACGTGGACGTTGATTTTCGTAACCGGTTTTCCGGTCATATCCTGCACTTCGTTTTTCACGCATTTTTGGACCTGAGAGCACACATCCGGAATGCGGCAGTGAGCATAGAGGTTCAAGTGAACATCCAGTGTGATTTCGTCGTTTTCGGTAGTGACTTTCACCGCTTTTTCGGGCTTGCCGTTTCCGAGCTTCACGCCACGAGGTGCCATCGACGCCACGCCCGCCACCTCTAACGCAGCGGAAATGGTGATGGTGATAATCACATCGTCCGAAATAATGCAGTCACCGCTTTGCGGTACGTTAAACAATTCGCTCATTGCAAAATACCTCCATAATCGCCGATACCGGCGGGAATATGATTACGCACGTAATCATTTTCTTATATTATAGCACAAACTTTGCGTAGAGCAACCCATTTTTACTATTTTTTTGCATATTTTTTTCACTTTATTGCCACAATATTCACTTTTTCCGCCAAAACAGACGTATGAGACGTGACAACATCCAAAATTTGAACTGTTTGCTCGGCGGTCAATTTTGGAGAACGCACCGTCACGTGAGCCGTATCTCCATCAATAAAAACGAGACTCTCCGAAAATCCTTTTGCGGCAAGCAGAGTTTCGATATCGCTTTCTTGTTTGATGGCATCGGTCAACTCTGCAAGCTTTGCGGATGCCTGCTTTGACAGCTCATCCGTAACGGTGGGTTGTGCGAGGATATCCTCAATAATCTCCACCGCTTCGTCTCGTGCCGCTGTGCGATTTTTGCGGGCAGAGGAAAAGTATTCCGCCGTCGTCTTTGTTGTCAATTTGGTTTTGTCGGCGGCAAGAGTTGCCCCCACGAACTTGGAATCCCCCAAATTTTTAGCAGTGGTCGTTGTTGTCGTTTTTCCGGCCGTCGGAAGCGGTGCTTGTGTCGCAAAATGATAGTTCAGATACACCGCCAATCCGAGTGCCACCACCAACACCCCGAAAATCACCTGTTTTTTGCCCAACCAATGTTTCATACTTGCTCGCCCTTTCTCGATTTAGTTTGTTGTATTTGCCACAACACACACCCGCTTTTCCGCTAAGTGAAGTGCCGTCTTTACCACATGTTTGACCTCATTTTCCACCGTCTCATCCACAGCACCGTTGACAACCACCACCACGCCACGCACGGTTGGCTCGCATTCGGTCAGCGGTTCTTTTCCCCCGTTCGCATACACAACACGATTTCCGTTTTCAAGTGTAATGAGCACCCGACAGTCGGTTACACCGTCAACGCAAAGAAGCAAATCGTGCAGTTTTGTCTCCATTTCCGTCGCATAATCCTCGGACGAGACGTCGGCATCCAACGGTGCCGCAGAGGAATTGTCAAACAGCACAGATAACAGCAAAAGCACCATTCCGAGTAGTCCCGCAAGCACAATCAGTTTACGGGCCTTATCCGAACAAATCCACGCCGCAAACGTCGGTCGTGTGGATGGCGTTGCCTCTTTCGGCGAATTGGAATCCGATAGCGTCATTCCCCCACCTCCTTTATGGAAACCGTTGTTTCAAGTCGTTTTTCAAGAATTTCTCTCGCCCGTGCTTTTTTTCCGCTGTATCGTGAGGACAACCACACGTCAATTCGCTCTATGTATATGCTTCCGTCTTGTGTGGTATCCGTCGTAACCTCAATTTTTTGTGCTGTAATTCCCTGAGCCGATAGGGTAGTATTTACCACATCCGAGGCGGCGGATTTCACAGATTCGGCAAGACGCCGTTCAACCGTTTCTTCGAGCAATGAGGTGGACAGCTCGGGAAGTCCCCACTCCGAAAATGACCATTGCGAGAGGGAAAACGGCGTGAGAAACGGTGTGAAAAACAACAGAATGAAAAACGCCGACAACAACACACGAAACACGGTACCGGTTCCCTTTTCCGGTGCCATACGACGTAAAATCGTTCCCCCGAGGGCAGCAAAGCAAAGCCCAACCGCCCAACGACGAATGACATCCATTTTCTTCCACCTTCTTTACCCGTTTACTGCCAGTGCCACCACTGTCAAAGAAAGAATGAGAAACAATCCACTGCACACCAAAATCCCCGCCAGCGTTTTGACCACATCTGCCGACAATTTCAACAGACCCGAAAGCGACGAAAAAGACAAAGTTTCCGCCACGGCGGCACAGAGAGTTAAGAGCAACGCCCACCATCCGCATTGCAAAAGCGGCGGTAACAACATAATTCCGGTAACCATCACGCCTACACCGCCCAGCGTTGTACGCAACAATAAAAGGCAGTTTTGTACTGTTCCGAACGCCTCGCTGACTGCATTACCGATAACCGGAACCAGGTTGGCAAGCGAAAACCGAACCGCACGAATAGCAACCCCGTCCGCCCGTGTTCCTACAAGGGTTTGCAAGGACAACATACCCACAAACACCGTACAAAAAAAGCCGAGCGTCCACGTGCAAATTCTGTTGAGAAAGCGGCTGATAGACCACAGCGGAAAGGTATCGTCTATACCGCCCGCCGCACACAGTCCCAGCGATACCGTTAAAAGCGGTGTGACCGCATTGGATAACACCGCTGTCATCCCTTCTGCCACAAACAACACAACCGACTGAAAAGATAAAGCCACCGTAGGATTTCCGGAGGATATTAACGCCGCACCATACACCGGCACAAAGCTCCCCATAAATACAAAAACACTTTCCATCGCTTCTTGTGCGTTTTTGATACAATTACACAGCGGTAAAAATAACGCTGTACAAACCGCCAACACCCCCACCGTTTTATAGGTGGAGGAAAGCATCTCCTCATGAGGTAATTTTTGCATTCCGTTTAGAATACAACACAGCAAAAGTGTCCCTAAAAGCACACCCAAAACCGAAAGTGGAACCGATTTTTGACGATCGGCAACCGATAAAACAAATCGGGCGGCAGAATTCGGCTGTAAAGTCGATATGCTTGACAGTTCAAATTCCTCTATCCCCAAATCTGAAAGAAACTCTTTCGTTTCGTCCGGCAGGGAATCTATCAGTTCTTTTGCTCCGCTTGCCTGCCACTGTTCGTCGTATATATCCCTCTCCTCTGCCACCGAGAATAATATCAGAAAACGGCATAATATCAACGATACAAGCAAAATATATCCGAGGCGAATCCAAACCGTGTGTCGGGTCTTTTCTGTCATTTTTTAACCAATTCCCTCTCCGTTTATCATAACGGCCGCCAACATTGCCACTTTTTCAAACAACGGCACAGACATAGCGAGTAAAGTGATTTTACCTGTCAGCTCCGCTTTGCCGGCAAGGGCGGTTTCTCCGGCATCCCGGCAAGAATCCGCCGCCGTTTGCGTCAACAAACAAACGCCGAGCCCTTTCAATAGGATACTTCCGTATTCCCAAGAAAGCGGAAGTCCGTCAAACAGCGTTTTCGCCGTGGAAAGCAGAGGCGATAATCGCAAAAACAGCTCTCGAAGCACGAGGATGGAGGTTAAAACCGTCACCGCCATTCCCAACTCCGGTCGCTGACTTTTCAAAAGTAGGCTGACCATTGCGGCCGCCAAAAGGACCCCTACGATTGCCGCCGTTGTCATCCCAGCTGAAACACCTCTTTTATAACCGAAAATAATGCAGCGATTTCTTTCACCATCATTGTCAACACCACAATAAGCCCCGCAAGCGTGGTAAGCATCGCCTGCTCCTCCCTACCGGCACGGGTCAACACCAAATTGAGAACAGCCACAATAATGCCCACTGCCGCCACCTTAAAAATTAAATCCACGTCCATCTTTCTGCCTCCTCGCCGGTTTATATCAAAATCAACGCCACCGCCGCCGCTCCAATGCCGCCAAGAGACACATAGAGTCGTCCCTTTTCCGCATAGGCGACATCGGCTTCGTCCTTTTGTCTCGAAAATCGGGCGGCATACGCCTCACAGTGAGCCTTTTGTCCTTGCAAATCGGTGGTGCCAAGCCCTTCGCCAAAGTCCGAGAGCAAGGCGGTCGTTTCTTTATCCAAGCCGTTTTCGGCAGAAAATGCGGCAATTTCCTGCCGCCATACCATATGAAACTCGGCGGGCTCTACCGATTGAAATTTAGTTAAAAACGTGAGCTCACGCAATGCCGATGACTTGGAAAGCATCGCCAACAATTCCGGTGGCGGAGACGCTGAATAGAAAAGTTCTTCTCCCACTCGCCGACAGAGGATTTCCACCGATTCGAGCAACACCACTCGTCGCTTGAGCGTTGTTCTTTTTAGCCATCCGAACACCGCAACACACAACGCCAACAACCCGATTGCAACCACTCTCACCCTGCTTCCTCCTCTAAAATGGTATAGGTATGGTTGTTTGAAAGCTCCGCTACAACAGAAAAATTTTCTCTCGTCAACAAAGCCCCGTATTCTTTACATTTCACGGACGAAAACGACGGAGCATGAACACCGGTCACCACACGAACCCCACTGGAAAGAGCATATAAAACCGCTTGCGTTTGGCGGGTGCTTGTCCACTCATCGAACACGATAAATTCCGGAGAAAGACAGCGTACGGCACGTTCTATCCCCTCCGCTTTATTGCCGCCGCACAACACATCACAATCGGAGAGAGCATCCCCCAGCATAAGTTCAGAGCGTTCATCTACCACCGCCACACGGCGACGCCCCCCAAATCTGCCAACCGATAACCCTTGTGCCACATCTCGCAACAAGCTGGTTTTGCCGCTTCCGGGAATGCCGCACAAAAGAATACCGCCGGATTCGCTTCTTTCTATCGCTTGCAAAAGCTTGTCGGCATATCCTCTGTGTTCTCGGGCAACCCGCAGACATACCGAGGTAATATCCCGCATAGCGAGCGGGGCTCCCGCCGTCGTTTCCACAATTCTGCCACCAAGACCCGCTCGACAACCGTTTACCGTTAAATAACCCTGGGACAATTCCTGCTGGTGAACGTGAAGTGCAAAGTCACATAATCTTTTTACACACTCTTGCACATCTTCCTTTTCCACCCACAGACACGTCGGCATCCGCACAGCGGAAAGTTGTCCGTTTTTTAGTAAAAAACGCTCGCCGGCATCGGTGGAGAGCGTCAATGCCGTTCCTACTCGCAGCCGAATTTCCCGTACCGTTTCACTTTGCAAATCCGACATTTTCTTAAACGGCTCTGTCAAATGGGCGGGAAGCAATGCTGTTGCCCGTGTTACCGCCTTGTCCATCTCGGTCACCTCACACACATCCTATGTGACGGCACATCCGAATAGAACCGCTGTTTTATGGGAAAAATAGCGAGCAAAAGGAGTGTTTTTATGACCGTCACCGCAATTCGCACCGTTATTATCTACATCACTCTTGTCGTCGCTATGCGACTGATGGGCAAACGACAGTTGGGCGATATGCAACCCATTGAGCTTGTTGTCACCCTGCTGATAGCTGACCTTGCCGCCATTCCGATGCAAGAGCCGGGAACACCGCTTGTTACCGGCATTGTTGCCATTTTTGTTTTGGTGGCACTGGAAATACTTTTTTCGATACTGCGAATGAAAAGCCCCGGTTTCGGACGATTGGTTTCCGGCTCCCCGATGGTGGTCATTAAAAACGGAAAACCGCTAAAAAACATCTTACGTCGTCTACGCTTGACCAACGAGGATTTGACCGATACGCTCCGCACGCAAGGTGTATTCAATTTGCAAGAGGTAGACACCGCTATCGTTGAAACAAACGGAAAAATCAGCGTGTTTTTGAAGCCGGATAAACAGCCTGCCTGCAAGGGCGATTTGGCGGTGAAAAGCTACGAAAAAATGCCGCTTCCGGTAGTATCGGACGGTGCGTTTTGCCAGTGGGCCTTGCAGGCGGTAGGATGGAGCAAGGCATCGGTCGGACGTGCACTTGCTCGCAACCGCACAAAGCTCAAGGATGTGCTGTTAATGACCGCCGACGCCGACGGGAATTTTTCAATCATGAAAAAGCAGGAGGACACAAAATGAAACGAATTTATGTGGCACTTGGCATTTTAGCGGTTTTGGTGTTATCCTGTACACTTTCGCTTCGGTATCATCGTGAACAAACCAAAATTCTTATGACGGAAATTGACACTTTAGTGGAGACATTTGACCCCGAAAATCCGCAAGCAGCCATAGAACCAACCAAGGAGTTCTTAAAGGAGTATGACCGTCGCACCGCCATTTTCCCTACCTTTTCCCGCCACTCTACCCTCACCGATGTGGAATGTGAATTGGTATCGCTTCCGGCGTTGCTTGAAAAGGGCGAGCCCCTCGATTATGCGGCAATTTTATTGCGTTGTAAGGAACGATTATATGCCTTTTATCGACTGGAATTACCCCTTGTCGAGAATATTTTATAAAAAAATTAAAATTTCTCTTGACATTTGGCGTTGAATACGCTATGATAACAAGGCGGTTTTGAGAAACCGTCTCGAACACGCACCATTAGCTCAGTTGGCTAGAGCACCTGACTCTTAATCAGGGTGTCCAGGGTTCGAGTCCCTGATGGTGTACCAATATGGCCCGTTGGTCAAGTGGTCTAAGACTCTGGCCTCTCACGCCAGCAACATGGGTTCGAATCCCGTACGGGTCACCAACAAAAAAAGCCGTTGCGAAAGCAACGGCTTTTTTGAATAATGTTTGCACTTTCGGGCATAAGAAAAATTGAGTTATATTTTATATATTATCCCTATAAATTACTTGACTTTTTCCGGAAACGTGGTACAATAGATGCATATGTGAAAAACATTGACGAAGACAAGTAACCCGAACACGCACTCAAAGAGAGTGGGCGATGCTGGAATGTCCGCAGTGGCGGTCGGGCGAATAACACTTCCGAGTTGCAAACCGAACCCTTCAAAGGCAGTAGGGGCGTCGTTGCCGTGCGTTAAACGGAGCGGTTTTATCATGAACCTAAAAGCGGCTCTATTAGAGCAAACTGGGTGGCACCGCGGATAGTTTTGGCTATTCGTCCCTTTCGTGGGACGAGTGGCTTTTTTTATTGTCATGATTCCCATTCATTTTTCATAAAAAAGGAAGCGATTGTATGAAACACACGGACATCAAAGACATTCTCACCGACACTACCTACATCGACACACAAGTGACGGTGTGCGGTTGGGTACGCACCTCTCGTGATTCCAAAAACGTGGCGTTTTTGGAGCTGAACGACGGCACGTCGCTCAAACATCTTCAAATTGTTTTAGACAAATCCCAATTTGCGGACATCTCCCCCTTTATGCCGCTGGGCACCTCTTTAAAAGTGGTGGGAACCGCCGTAAAGGGCATGGTCAATAACGCTGTGGAAATCAACGCCAAAGACGTGGAGGTTCTCGGCGTTTGCGGCAGCGATTACCCCCTGCAAAAGAAACGCCAAACGCTCGAATATATGCGGGCAATGCCCCATCTGCGAGTGCGTACCAACACCTTTAATGCCATTTTCCGTATACGTTCGGTGCTGTCCGCCGCTATTCACGAATATTTTCAACAAAACCATTACGTCTATGTTCACACCCCTATTCTTACTGCCAGCGACTGTGAGGGTGCCGGCGAGATGTTTAAAGTTACCACCATCGGCTATTCCAACGACTACGAAAACGAAGCCGACTATTATGCCCACGACTTTTTCGGCAAAAAAGCGGGACTTAGCGTTTCCGGTCAATTAGAAGGCGAAACCGCCGCTATGGCGTTCGGAAAGATTTACACCTTCGGCCCGAGTTTCCGTGCCGAAAAAAGCAACACGCTTCGCCACGTTGCCGAGTTCTGGCACGTAGAACCGGAAGTGGCGTTTGCAGAGCTTCCGGATATCATCGAAATCGCCGAGGATATGATTAAGTTCATTATCAAAGCCGTGCTCGACCGCTGTCCGGACGAAATGGCGTTTTTTGACAAATTCTTTGAAAATGGCCTCATCGAAAAGCTCCGTGGTGTGGTGGCTTCCGACTTCGCCGTGGTGGATTACACCGACGCCATCGAAATGCTGAAAAAAGCGGATGTAAAATTCAGCTATCCCGTGGAATGGGGTTGCGATTTGCAAACCGAGCATGAACGCTATATCTCGGAAGAGGTGTGCAAACGTCCGGTGTTTATTACCAACTATCCGAAAGCCATTAAATCGTTCTATATGAAACAAAACCCCGACGGCAAAACCGTTGCCGCCACCGACTTGCTTGTGCCCGGCGTGGGCGAAATCATCGGTTGCAGTGAGCGTGAGGCTGATCTTACGATGCTTCGTGCCGCCATGGAAGACAAAGGTCTCTCCGAGCAAGAGTATCAAGATTACCTTGACCTGCGTCGTTTTGGTTCTGTGCCGCACAGCGGCTTTGGCTTGGGACTTGAACGCATTATCATGTACGTTACCGGTGTACAAAACATCCGTGACGTCCAGCTGTATCCCCGTACTGTTGGTTCCATTCGATAAAAAAGGACGGAGTAACCATGAGTGAATTTATCGTGGCAAAGGACTACAAAACTCCTTTGTCGGTACGTGAAACCCAGCGTGCCATCAAATTTATCAAAGACACGTTCCAAAAAGAATTGGCAAACCGTCTCCATTTGGAACGCATATCCGCTCCGCTGATTGTCCGGTCGGACAGCGGTCTCAACGATGACCTTAACGGTGTCGAACGCAAAGTCACCTTTGATTTGGCGGAGTTCGGCGGTCAAATGGAAATTGTGCAATCTCTTGCCAAATGGAAACGTACCGCTCTTTCTCAATAAGGCTTTATACCGGGCCAAGGTCTCTATACCGATATGAACGCCATCCGTCGGGACGATGATGTGGATAACGTCCATTCCATTTTCGTTGACCAGTGGGACTGGGAAAAAGTTATTACGAAAGACGACCGCACACTTGATTACCTGAAAGCCACCGTGCAGGATATTGTGGCGGCCGTGGTTGCCGCAAAAGAAAAAGTGTGCAAAGAATATCCGATATTTAAGTACTCCATTTCTCCGGACGTGTTCTTTATCTCGTCTCAGGAATTGGAGGACCTCTACCCTGCACTCACCCCGAAAGAACGTGAAGAAACGATTGTCCGCACCCACCGCACCGTGTTCATCACCCAAATCGGCAAAACCCTCAAAAGCGGCATTCGCCACGACGGCAGAGCCCCGGATTATGACGATTGGGAATTAAACGGCGATTTGCTGTTTTGGAACGACGTACTGGATAAACCTATCGAGATTTCCTCTATGGGTATTCGGGTGGACAAAGCGTCCCTCCTAAAACAGCTTGCCGCAGCGAACGCCGAGGAACGTCTGCGTTTCCCCTATCATCAAGGCATCGCAAACGAGACGTTACCGCTGACCATTGGCGGCGGTATCGGTCAATCCCGTCTGTGTCTGCTGTTGCTCGAAAAAATGCACGTCGGCGAGGTGCAAGCCTCCGTTTGGCCGGATGCACAGCGTGAGGCTTGTGCGGCGGCGGGTGCTCCGCTTTTATAACTATGTTTACTTGACTTACTTATGGAAAGGAAGTGAGACTCTATGGCTGCTGCGGGAGAAACTATGACCTTTGCGGAGGAGTTGATTGAGGAAATCAACTGTCAAACCGTATTTACCATTCCGATTTTCGGCGGAATTCCGGTCAAAGAATCGGTTGTTGTTTCGTGGATATTGATTGCGGCAATTTTGCTGTTTTGCTTTTTAATGACACGAGGCTTCAAAGTCACCAACATTGGCAAACGCCAAGCCTTTATGGAATGGGCATTTAAGTGGATTGAAAACCTGGTTCGTGATTTTATCGGCGAAGAGGGTGTTCAGTATGTCCCCTATTTGACGACGGTTCTTCTGTATATCGGTATCGCCAACATTTGCGGCATTTTCGGTTTCAAGCCCCCCACAAAGGATATCAACGTTACAGCGGCACTGGCACTGATGAGTATCGTGTTGGTTCAAGCCGCTAACATCCGCCACAATCGTGTCGGCGGTTGGTTAAAAAGCTTTTCACAGCCCACCCCCATCGTTACCCCCATCAACATTATGGAGCTTGCCATT
>JAZRVH010000004.1:0-68744 GCA_045598965.1 Acutalibacteraceae bacterium | reverse complement strand
CAAATAAAACACACCCCTTTAGGGGTTGCCCGAAAAAGTAATGCGAGTGGCGAACCTTTCGGAGCCCCTTTAGGGGTGTGGCCTGTATGATGCCCTTCTAGGGCTTATTCAAGCCTCCGGCTTAGCCGGAGGTTGTGACTTTGCTCAAAATCGACGTTTTTTGTTCAAATTGTCCGAAAACGTCCAAAAAGATAAAAAGTTTTTGTTGCATTTTTTATGTAAATATGGTATAGTTACTCTGTAATTGTATGTGCTGTGTCTGCGGCACGAAAGGAGACCGATTTTATGAAACGAATTTTGGTTTTGATGCTGGCGATGGTAATGCTTCTTACCACCGCTATGCCGACGCTTGCGTTGTCGGAGATTACCGGCTACAACGACCCGTCGCCCGTTGATTGTGTTGACCCGTTGCCGGATGATGATGGTAAGCCGTCGATTGAGGAAATCAACGAATTGGCAAGGTATATCGACTTGGATGACCTGGAGGAGTGGGCGTTCAACACATTCTGGAACGAGCCCACTACTTCGCAGGCACTTCCAGCTGACCTTAAAGCTGTGCCGTTTGAGCTTTTGGATGCGTTGCGGGATTATTTGTGGTATGATTGCCCCCGCTTGTTCCATTGCAAAAGTTGCGGCATCGACTTCGGTTCTGTGGGAGGAAAATCGGTTTGTACTGCGGTGCGTTTCTCCACGTATTACTATACGGCGTCCGATTACCACGAGATGTACCAGGAAGTTCTGGATAACGCCGAGTACTTCTTGGACGGCGTAAAGGGCAACAATTCCCTGACCGATTTGCAGAAAATCACCATTATCCACGACCGTATGGTGGACTGGACGGAGTATGACTTCGATAATTATCAGCGTAAAGCGAATGGCGAGTTGTCGGAACTGCCCCACACGTCCTACGATATGTACGGTGCCATCGTGATGCGTGATGCAGTGTGCAAAGGTTTCTCGCTCGCATGTGAGTTCTTGCTCCGTCAATGCGGCATCGAGCTGTGGTATGCGAATTCTTCCGGCCTCAACCATGCGTGGAATGTCATCATTCTTGACGGTAACCGCTATTTTATGGATGCTACATGGGACGATTCCATGCCGGATATGCTCGGTAAAACGAAGCACGATTATCTGCTGAATTCCAATGCGAAGTTTGGGCACTATGTGGATACGACAAACCAAACTCGTGACTATGAGTATGCTTGCAATTCCAATACCTACGATACTGCGTTTTGGCAAAATTGCGATTATTCGCCGATGCAACTGGTGAATAACGACTATGTGCAAAATGGCATTTACTACATTAACAGCTCCACGAAGCAGTTGATGCGTTGGTCGAACGCCACCGATTTGACCGGTGCAACCCATGAGGTGATTTGCTCTACCGGCGACACCTATTCGGTGCTTGCTTCTGACGGCGAGCGTCTGTTCTTCACCAAAGGCCGCACCGTGTACGAGTGGGATTTCGCCACGCAGCAGGCAAAGCCCTACTGGACGCTTCCTGCCTCGCTTGGCACGAGCTACAAAATCTACGGTATCAATTATGATAACCGTGATCCTGAGGATGTGGATCCGGCTCACGCTCACTGGTCCGGTGACACCGGCTCGAAGCTGTGGGTGAGAGCCCATACCTCTTCCACCATTTCTCGCTCGAGTGCGATTTCAACTTGGTACGACAACATCTATGAAGTACCGATGAACAGCGAGGGCCTCGAAAGCTATTCTGTGACCGTGACGAACGGTACGGCGACTCCGTCTACCGCTATGCCGGGCGAGACCGTTACCATCAAAGCCAACACCGCCGCTTCCGGGATGGTGTTCGATAAATGGACTGTGGATAGCGGTTCTACCAATGTGACACTCAGCTACGCTACGTCCAGTTCCACCTCGTTTGTGATGCCGAACGGCAACGTATCGTTGACCGCAACCTACAAAACAAAACCCACCACGATGCCGGCAACGGGATATGGATATCTCGTGAACGGTGACTTTGGGGTGGAGAATATGAGTGCCTCCGATTTCGGTTGGAAAATCGATAAAATTGATAAAAACAAATCGTCGGTGTCCGGCGGTGTGGCGACCATCACTAACGGCAACGAAACTCGCAAAGGCCTTTATGAGATGATTGCGTTTATCCCGGGTCATAACTACACCATCACCGGTACGGTGGCGGATTTGTCCGGCGACTTGAAACTGTATCTGGACGACACGTCCGACACCAACTATGTGAAGTCGCTCTCTAACGGTTCTTTTACCCATACCTTTACCGCCACAGAGGGGATGGACCGCATTTTGTTCGGCGGTTGGAAATCCACCTATAAGTTGAGCAACATCACCTTGAAGGATAACACCCTCGGCGACGAGACGTCGGTGTCGGAGACTACGACGACCCAAACGTCGACGACTGCGACGGCGACCCAAACGTCGGCAACTGCTTCCACTACGCAACAACAAGGCGGTACGACCACCGGCACGAACCTGTTCATCAACGGCGACTTTATGGTTACCAATTCGAGCGATTCCAACTTCGGCTGGAAAGACGGTGGTGTGGATAAAGGAGCGGGTCAGTCGACCTTTAGTGCCGGCTCGTTCTATATCGACAACGGTAACAGCGGTACGAAAGCCTTGTATCAGATGATTAACTTCGTGCCGGGCACGACCTACACGCTGACGTTGGATGTCAACGTTTCCGGCACAGTTCCGATGGAAATCCGTTTGTATAACGGCAGTACGAAGACGATGACACCGGCAACGATTGCGGTGGGCACCTCCGGAACCCAGACCTTTACCTTTACGCCTGCGACGGCGGCTGACCGCATTTATCTCAGCGGTACTGATGCGAAATATACCATCACCCGTGCAGTGCTGACCGACGGTACCGGCGGTGGCGAAACCACCACCTACACTGTTACTGTGACCAACGGCACAGCGGGCAAAACTTCTGCGGCCGCCGGCGATACGGTGAACCTCACCGCCGGCTCTGCACCGACGGGTTACACCTTCGATAAATGGACGTCTTCCGACGTGACCTTTGCCAACGCCAATAACGCCAACACCAGCTTTGTGATGCCGGCGAAAAACGTGGCGGTAACGGCAAACTTTAAGAAAGTCGACTATACGGTTTCCGTTACGAACGGCTCGGCGTCCAAAACGGCGGCGAATATGGGGGATACCATCACCATTTCTGCTAACGCTGCCGCTTCCGGCTATGAGTTTGACAAATGGGTGGTGAAATCCGGCTCGACCGCCGTGACCTTTGCGGATGCCACGTCCATGTCTACCACGTTCACGATGCCGGCGGGCAACGTGTCGGTGGAAGCCACGTACAGTGAGGTGCAAGTCGAGTCCGACGTGCCTACGCCGCAAGGCGTGAAAGCCACCGTTTCGGCAGACGGCGTGACCATCAGCTGGAATGCGGTGGAGGGTGCCTCCGGCTATCGTGTGTTTAAGAAAGTGAACGGTAGTTGGAACACGGTGAAAACCCTTAACGACGGAACAACCACCTCTTATAACGTGGTTGGGCTCAATGCGGGCGAAACCTACACCTTTACGGTGCAGGCGTTCGTGACTGAGGGCAGCGAAACCACATGGAGTCAAAAATCCTCCGATGTGACGGCAACGCCGACCTTCGGTGCTCCCGACGTGGGGAACGCCACGGTGGATGGCCTTGGCATTAAAATCACCTGGGCGAAGGTGAACGGTGCTACCGGCTACCGTATCTATCGCCGTACGGTGGAAAACCAGACGCTTGGCAGTTGGAAAACGGTGAATACCCTTTCCAATAACAATACCTTTACGTATACCGACACCAGTGCGGTGATCGGAGTGGAATATGCCTATACGGTGCAAGCGTACACCGGCAGCGGCGACACGACGAAGTGGAGCACGTATGACCCGCTTGGAATGCGTGGCCGTGTGATTCTTGCAACGCCTACCCTTGGGTCGGCGACCAAGGTGAGCTCCGGTGCAACCGTCAGCTGGAGTGCAGTGACCGGTGCTACCGGTTACCGTCTCTATCGCTGGAACGGTTCGGCGTGGAAAACGGTGAAAACCGTGCTTGGTGCCACTACCGTCTCGTATACCGATACGAACAGCAAAGCGGTTGCCGGTGCCAAATACACGGTGCAGGCGTTCCACGTTTATGACGGTGTGCTGTCGTGGAGTGGCCATAACGAAGCCGGTGTAACCGTGCCGGGCGGCAGTGATCCCAACCCGCCGGCACCGACACTTTCCGGCAGTGCGGACATTGACCTTGTGACCTTGACCTACTTTGATGATGCGTGCACCGAGTACGGTGTGTCTTTCCACAGCTTTGCCAATATGACCAGCCCGACGATTCAGATTGTGCAAGGCGTGGCGACGGGCGAAAGTTCTTTCAATTCCGCTCGTGAGATTGCGGTGACCGACAACTACACGAAAGAAATAAATGCATTCGAAAACTACTCCAAGACGACCTACGAATACGATTACAAGTGGGAAAATCGCAGCGAAATGTTTTCCCCGATAACGACCTACATCCACCAGGGTGTGATTGATAATTTGAGCTTCAACACTACGTATTCCTACCGTGTAGGTGACAGTGACGCCGACGTGTGGAGCGAGATTTACACCTTCACCACTCGTCCGGAAAATGTCGGTAATTTCTCGCTTATCTACACCGCCGATACCCAACCGGAAAACAGCGATAAGAAAGGCTGGAAAGGCGTTTCTACCATCTTCAGCAAGGCTCTTTCGCAGGCACCGACCGCTTCGTTCTTTGTGTCCGGCGGCGACTTCGTGTATTGCAGTGACGACGGTATGAGCACCATTTCGCCGTGGCGTAATACCATCAACGGCTCGAACAACCTGTTCGGCAGCGATGCGTACTTTGCAGAGCATCCGTGGTTTGTTGCCAACGGCAACCACGATAACAACTATGTGCAGTATTTCTTCAACAACGATACGGTGAACACCTCCACCGACTATTATTCCTACGATTACGGTGATGTTCACTTTATCGTGCTCGATAGCGGCCACAACGGCGAGCTGGATACGACCCAAATCAACTGGTTGCGTACCGACTTGAGCAATACGCAGAAAAAATTCAAAGTGGTGTTCCTGCACTGGCCGTTCTACTGCCACAATGAGCGGGATATGACCGATGCTACCAGCCGCAGTGCTATCGACATTTTCGAGCAGTACGACGTGGACTTTGTTATCAGTGCCCATGTCAACGAAGACTACTACACCACGTATCCGCTGAAAAATGATGCTATCGGTACGTCCTCGTATACTACCGAAGGCGACATCAAATTCTTCCAAGGCGGCAACGGCCCGATTTACCTGCAAAACGCCGGTTCCGGTATGGATGGCAACCTGTCCAAAGGCGGAGAAAAAGGCGTGATGTTTAAAGGTAAAAATGACGGTGGCTTGACGTGCTCTTACCCGGATTTGATGCTTCATGAGACGAAGGCCGGTTATGAAGCCTCGTTCCTCATTATGAGTGTGGATGGCAATAAACTGTCTGTCAACCGCTACTACCTCGATGAGGGCTTGAATCCTCAACGGTATGATGTCGGCCAAGTCGGTGTCATCAAAAACTAACGGTTTTTCCAAAAATCCCCCGTCATTTGACGGGGGATTTTTCTTGACATTGCAGGTCGAATACTCTATAATTTGGTTGTATTGTTGTGAGAAAAGGAGGGGGATTCCGTTGAAAAAGCGATGGATGGCGTCGTTTTTGTCGTTGGCGGTACTTTTGACGATGTCGCTTCCGGCGACAGCCGCAGGAACCAAGACTGGCACCGACACCGGCACGGGAACCGGAACCGGGAAAAAAGTTGTCATTTACGGAGACGCCAATGCGGACGGTGCGGTGAATACAAAAGACGTGTTGACGATGCGAAAGTATATTGCAGAGATGACAACGTCTATTCAAACAACGGCGGCGGATTGTAACAGCGATCGGGTTGTCAACACGAAGGACGTACTGATTTTACGGATGTATTTGGCGGAGTTAATCCCCACTATCAACGGAAAAGAACCGGAATTGGCGAAAAAACGGGTTCGTTCGGTGTATCACTACGATGAGGACGGAAACAACGTTATCATCAATTTCTATACCTATAACACGCTGGGAAACATTACGCTGATGACCGAACGCCAGCCGAACGGAGATCTTAACTGGAAACGTGTGTATACCTACGATTCCAAGCACCGCCTTTCGTCTACGGTGTATACCGATAGCGACGAGTATACGATTAAAACGGTGTATGCGTATAACGATTCGGGTCAGGTGACGTCAAAAACCAAACTGAACAAGAGCGGCAATATCATTATAAAAACCACGTATACCTACAACGTTGCCGGAAAACGAACCAGCGAAAAGTATACCGATTCCAGCGGGAGAAGTGAGGGCAAAACCGTTTATTCCTATGACAAGAAAAATCGCTTGATTAAAGAAGAAACGTTGGATTCAAGCGGTCATTCCTACGGGTATGTCAACTATTTTTATACCGATGACGGTAACACCGCTACAATCAAACGCTATGGCGACGGCGGCGTTTTGGTGGGGAGCGAGGAGTTCTCCTATGATAAATCGGGCAACCTGAAAAGCCACGTGTACAATGACGATCGAGGGCTTTTAGATGCTCGTATCGATTATTCATACAGTGTGGATGTTTTGGGAATTCCCTTGGATTACGAGGACGAGGAATCCCAGTGGAAATACACCTATTCCCAACGAAATACCCCGCAAAAGGCCATTTGCGTTAGTTGGGACGGGAAGACGATGCTGTGGAAAACGGTGTATCATTACGTCGATATGAAATAAAAAAGATAAGGGGCTGACGATTTCGTCAGCCCCTTTTTGCTGTTTAGAAAAGTTGCCCCGGCAGTTTTAACTTTTGTTTTTGGGGGAATTGTTTGTCGAATTCCTCCACATCGGCATCCTCGACATAGTAACCGGCGGGCGTTTGATACACGCCGGTAACGTTATCCAGTGTACCGGGGATTAGCTCTTTACAGAGAAAAAAGGAGGCATCGGCATCTTCCGGCAAATGGTGATAGCGAATGCCAAAGCGAGAGGCGTAGTCAAACCCGCTTTTGCCGTAAAAGGCGATGTTCCCCTCAAACAAGACCGCCTTGTAACCGAGAGCGGTGGCTTGTTGCAAAGAGTAATCAAGCAGTTGTTTGCCGTAGCCTTTTCGCTTGAGAGAGGGAGTAATGCCGATAGGCCCCATGGTTAAAACGGGGAGTTCATTGCCGTCATCGGTCTTGATAACGGTACGCATAAACATATTTTGTCCTATGAGTACACCGTTTTGCTCCATAACGAAGTCCAATTCTTTGACAAACGCCGGGTCGTTTCGCAATGTGTGAAGCACGTAATGCTCGCTGCATCCCGGACGATAGACGTTCCAAAACGATTCACGGACAAGGTTTTCGGTTTCTCTGTAATCGGCGGTGGTTTCTAAACGAATAATTGTGTCATTTTGATTCATTGTTTTTCCTCCTGAATATTGTTGACTTCAACTGCCGTTCGGCGGGAGGTTTGTGTGCTTGTTCGCAAACCTCCCGGTTATGCCACAAGCACCGTTTTTTTGTACTTCTTCAAAAAGCACTCTCCTATAAAAATGAATTATTCATCAAGCCTTTCGGCTAAATGACTATTGGAATTCAGCTGCTTATTTTTTGCCTTTGATTTTACTCCAGTATTCGGCAAAAGCGGCTTCGTTTTTGTTATCGCCGGGCGTGTAGTAAACGGTATCCTTGAGCGTTTCCGGCAGATATTGTTGTTTTGTCCAATGATGGGGGAAATCGTGGGGGTAGAGATAAAATTGCCCTTTCTTTGCTTGGTCCTCACCGTCGAAGTGCTTGTTTTGCAGTTGACGGGGAATAGGGCCGGCTTTGCCCGCCTCCACATCTTTCATGGCTTGATTGATGCCGCAGTACACGGAGTTGGATTTGGGGGCAGTTGCCACCAACACAACCGCATCCGCTAACGGGATACGGGCTTCGGGCAGACCTAATTGTAACGCCATATCCACCGCCGCATTGACGATGGGCAAAATTTGCGGATAGGCAAGCCCGACATCCTCGGCGGCACAGACAAGTAACCGCCGACACGCCGACGGCAAATCGCCCGCTTCCAAAAGGCGTGCCAGATAGTGGAGTGCCGCATTTGGGTCAGAGCCTCGCATAGATTTTTGATAGGCGGAAATGACGTCGTAATGTTCGTCACCCGCTCGGTCATATCGCAGGGTGTTTCTTTGTGCCAGTTGGTTGGCAAGATCCAAGGTGACGGTGCACGAGCCGTCCGCTTCGGGAGAGGCGGTGAGCACGCACAGCTCAACGGCGTTTAAGGCTTTGCGTACGTCGCCGCCGCAAGCAGAAGCAATGGCGGAGATGACGCCGTCCTCAACGGTGATTTTGCAGCCGTTTTCCTTTTCCAAAAAAGCGAAACCACGGGCAATGGCAGGCTCAACATCTTCGGGCTCCACGGCTTTGAATTCAAACACGGTGGAACGGCTTAAAATCGCACTGTAAACGTAAAAATAGGGGTTTTCCGTAGTGGAGGCGATAAGGGTGATATCCCCATTTTCGATATGCTCTAAGAGGGTTTGCTGTTGTTTTTTGTTGAAATACTGAATTTCGTCAAGATACAGCAAAATACCGCCAGCCCCGGCGAGCGTTTGGGTTTCCTCCACAACGGCTTTGATATCGGCGGTGGAGGCAGAGGTGCCGTTCAGCTTGTGCAATCGCATATCCGTTCGTTCGGCAATAATGCGGGCGATGGTGGTTTTTCCGACACCGGACGGCCCGTAAAAGATGAGGTTTGGGATATGGTTGGATTCGATAATGCGGCGTAGAGCTTTGCCGTCGCCGATTAAATGGGGTTGACCGACTACGTCGGAAAGCGTGCTCGGACGCATTCGATCTGCCAGCGGGGCTTTCATCTGCACCGCCTCCTTTCGAATTTAGGTTTCGGGAAGAATAAATTTCAGGAAATTCTCAATGGACTTGTCCCAAAAATCCCAGTTGTGAGACCCTGCCCATTCCTCGTAAGCGTAGGGGATTTTAAGAAAATCTAATTGTGTACGCAGACGCTTGTTGGCGTCATACAGCGGGTCGGAAAGCCCGCAGGTGATGTAAAACGGGGGAAGCGGCGTATGCTCCTTGGCGGCTTTGGCAGTGAGCAGCAGTAAATCGTTTTCTGCCGCCAGTCGGTCGCCGAAAATACCGGAGGCTTCGCCGGGAAGAAACGGGCTGTGGGCGGGGTCCTCCACCTCTTGCCGCAGATCGGTTGCACCGGAAAATGAACCCGCCGCCGCATAGGCGGTAGGATTACGCAATGCACATTTGAGTGCCCCGTAGCCACCCATCGAAAGACCGGCAATATACGTGTGGCGAGGGTCATCGGTAATGCGAAACATCTGTTTCATCATACGAGGCAAATCTTCGGTGATATAGGTGAAATAGGGAAGTCCGTGAGCCATATCGGTATAAAAACTGCGTTGAACCTCCGGCATCACCACGACCAAATTCCGATTGCGTACATAGCAGTCGATGCGACTTCTTCGAAGCCAGCAGGTGTGGTCATCCTCGAGCCCGTGGAGCAGGTATAACACGGGAAATGTTCCGTCCTTCAGCGGCGAAATCGCCGTTCCCTCCGGAGCAATTACGCAAACTCCCGTTTGCATTTGCATAGCTTCGGAATAAATGCTTCCCTCAAAAACTGCCATACTCCCACTCCTTTCAAAAAACACAATCAGTATAGCACAGTTTTCTCCTTTTTTCAAGAGCGTGTACCGAAAATGTCGTGTGACTTTTGCTATACTGAATGTACAGAAAAAAAGGGAGGAAGGTGGTTGCAAATTGACGAAAAAAATGGTAATATGATTATGTATGCAAGAAACGGAAGGGTGGCGACCGAAATGACCAAAAAACAACGGGCAAATGAAGCGGTAAACCGGTTGAAAATACGGTATCCCGAAGCGGTTTGTTCGCTTTGCTATGCTGACCCGTGGCAGCTTTTGGTGGCGACCCGTCTTTCGGCTCAGTGCACGGATGCTCGGGTAAATCTTGTGACGCCGGCACTGTTTGAGCGGTTTCCCACTCCCGAAAAAATGGCGGCGGCAGAACCTGCCGATGTGGAGCCCTACATTCATTCTTGCGGTTTTTTTCGAGGAAAAGCGAAAGACCTTGTGGCTATGAGCTGTGCCTTGATTACCGAATACGGCGGGACGGTTCCCGATACGGTGGAGGAATTGGTGAAGCTCTCCGGCGTGGGGCGTAAAACCGCTAACCTCATTGTGGGCGACGTGTATAAGAAGCCGGCGGTGGTGGCGGATACGCATTGTATTCGCATTTCCAACCGTTTGGGATTGTGCGAAAGTGACAATCCCGTGGTTGTCGAACGTCAGCTGAAAGCTGTTTTAGATCCGAGTGAGAGCAACGATTTTTGTCACCGATTGGTGATGTTTGGACGAGAGGTGTGTATGGCACGCAGTCCGAAGTGCGAAAACTGTGAGCTGGCAGATTTATGCCAAAAGAAAGGAAACGGGTGAGTGTGATGAGTGAAAGACGGAAAAGTCGTGCGGTGGTAGCCGGAAATGTCCAAATCGGCGGCGGTGCACGGGTAAGTGTACAATCTATGCTCAACGTTCCTGCGGCAGATATTGCCGGCAACGTAAAGCAAGCTCTGGCGTTGCAAGCGGTAGGGTGTGAAATTTTGCGGGTGGCTATCCCCAACAAAGAGGCGGTGGCGTTGGTGCCCACTATTAAAGAGGCAATTTCCATTCCGCTGGTGGCGGATATTCACTTTGACTACCGCCTCGCCTTGGAGTGTGTGGCGGCGGGAGTGGACAAAATCCGCCTTAATCCCGGGAACATAGGCGGGGATGACCGTGTAAAAGCAGTGGCGAAGGCGTGTCGTCAAAAGAATATTCCCATTCGCATTGGCGTGAATTCCGGTTCTCTTGAAAAGAGTATTTTAGCCAAATACGGCCACCCGACAGCAGAAGCACTTCGAGATAGTGCTTTGTACCATGCAAGCCTTTTGGAAAAATTCGATTTCCACGATATTGTGTTGTCTATCAAATCCTCCCACGTGCCGACAATGGCGGAGGCCTATCGTTTGACAGCTCAGGCGTGCGATTATCCGCTTCATCTCGGCGTTACCGAAACGGGAACCGCCTACCGTGGGACAATTAAGTCGGCGGCAGGAATCGGGGCGTTGCTTTTAGACGGGATTGGTGACACGATTCGTGTGTCGCTTACCGCCGATACCACCGAGGAGGTGCGTGCGGGAAAAGCGATTTTGGAAGCGTGTGGCTGTCGGGATGATGAGCCGAAGCTCGTTTCCTGTCCCACCTGCGGACGGACGGCGGTCGACCTTATCGGCATGGCGACAGAGGTGGAAAAACGCTTGCAATCTGTCCACAAACCGATTACCGTTGCGGTGATGGGCTGTGTGGTCAATGGCCCGGGAGAAGCCCGAGAAGCGGATGTGGGCCTTGCCGGCGGCGACGGAAAAGCCGTGATTTTCCGCAAGGGAGAAATCTTATATACGGTGGAGGAAGCCGAAGCCGTAGAATGTTTGATGAAAGAAATCGAAAAGCTGTAAAAAACAGAGGAATATGTACTATGATTGGTCCGACTTTTTTTGAAACATTTGAAAAATATATTGCCGCCGTTGCTCCGGATGCCGCCTTGTGCGACGCTGTGGCACAGGCGGGAATTGCCCATTTATCGGCAGACCAAGCGGCAAAAACGATGCAGCTCAAGTTAGAACTGACCGCTTTTGCTCCCTTTGAGGAGATTGTGAAAGCGGAAGCGTTGGTTGCCAAAGCGTTGGCGTTGTCCTCGGCGGAGATTTTGCCTCGGTATCCCGACGGCTCTTTTTCGGAACAGGCATTCCCGACGGTAGTGAGCTTTATTAAACGCCACAACAAAGCGGTGAACGGAACGCTGGACGGGGCAACGGTGACGCTGTCCGAGGGGACGCTTTGCGTGCAGCTGCAAAACGGCGGCAGTAATGTGCTGTTGAACACAAAAACTGACCGTGATATTGAAACCGCTATGCGGGAAATGTTTGGGCTTTTTGTCAAGGTTCAGTTTTCCGGCGGCGAGCAGGTGGACACCGACGGCGATTATTTTCGTTCACTGATGGAGGCGGTTCCGCCGCCCGAAAAACCTGCTTTTGTGCCGGTTGCTGTTGTGGAGGCGGAGGAAAAGCCCCGCCGTCCGGTGTGGCAGCAGGAGACACGTCCGAAAAAGCCGCTTCCGAAAGGGCTTTCCGTGTCCTTTGCCGACCCGAAACCGCTGATGGGGAAGAAAGCACCGGGAACTCCCGAACCCATTGACGCTATCGAACCGGACAACGGACGGTATACGGTGTGGGGCGAGGTGTTTCGTGTGGACTCCCGAAAAAGCCGTTCGGGAGAACGCATTCAGTATACCTTCGATATCTATGACCATACCGGTTCCATCACGGTGTCCAAATGGTATGGGTTTAAGCGTGACGGAGAAGTCATCGAAAAACTGCAAGAGATAAAAGAGGGAAAATGTATTCTTGTTTCGGGCACGTATGCCTATGATTCCTTTGCACGGGACAACATTTTTGAACCTCGGGAAATTGCTTTGATAAAAAAGGTGGAGGAGAAGGACAACGCCCCCGAAAAGCGGGTGGAGCTTCACGCTCACACCAAAATGTCGATGATGGATTCGGTGGTGGAGACCAAGGAACTGGTGAAGCGTGCCGCTTCGTGGGGACATCCCGCTATTGCGATTACCGACCACGGCGTGGTGCAATCGTTCCCGGATGCGATGAACGCCGCCGCTGATGCCAAAAAAGCGGGTAATCCCATAAAAATCCTGTATGGTGTGGAGGCGTATTTTGTAAACGATGCCGTCCATGCCGTGGTGGGAGATGCGGATGCCACGCTTGCCGATGAGGTGGTGGTGTTTGATTTAGAGACCACCGGCTTGTCTGCTCAGAACGAACGTATTATCGAAATTGGTGCTGTTCGACTTCGTGACGGCGAAATTGTGGAGGAATTTGATACGTTTGTGGACCCCGAACGTCCGATTCCGTCAAAAATCACCGAGCTTACCGGCATTACGCAGTCAATGGTGGAGGGAGCACCCCGTGAAGGGGAAGCCCTTGACAAGTTCTATCAATTCTGCAAAGACACACGGATAATTGTGGCTCACAATGCCGCATTTGACACAGGTTTTGTGCGTGCCGCCGCTACACGGCTTGGCAAGGATTACCCCTTTACGTCTATTGATACGGTGGCCATTAGCCGTGCGTTGTTTTCTCATCTTAAAAACCACAAATTGGACACGATAGCGGACTATTTGCGGCTGCCGCCCTTCGAGCATCACCGTGCCTGCGACGATGCACGGGAATTGGGGCTTATTTATGCCAAAATGGTGGAGGAAATGACCGCTACCAAAGGGATTTCCCGTGTGTCGGAAATCAACGACAAGGCGGCGGGAGTGGATGTGAAAACGGCTCATCCGTATCACATGATTTTGTTTGCCAAAAACCAAACGGGCCTCAAAAACCTTTATCAGCTGGTGACGGCTTCGCACACAAAAACATTTCATCGCAAGCCCCGTATTCCGAAAAGCGAACTGATGAAGCATCGGGAGGGCTTGCTTATAGGCAGTGCCTGTGAGCAGGGCGAATTATTCCGTGCTATTGTGGAGAACAAGCCGTGGGGCGAACTGTGCAATATTGCTTCGTTCTATGACTTTTTGGAGGTTCAGCCGCTGGGCAATAACGCCTTTATGCTTCGTCCGTCGGTGCGTAAGGGAGAGACCGTTCCGCCGATTTGCAAGGATGAGCAAGGTCTGATTGAATTCAACAAAACGGTGATTCGCCTCGGCGAAAAACTGAATATTCCCGTTTGTGCTACCGGCGACGTGCATTATCTTAAAAAAGAGGATAGTGTGTTTCGTGCCATTTTGCAGGCGGGGCAGGGATATGAGGATGCGGATAACCAGGCCCCCTTGTATTTTCGCACCACCGATGAGATGCTCAAGGAGTTTTCTTATCTGAGTGATGAGAAGGCACGGGAAATTGTCATTGAAAATCCCCGTAAGATTGCGGATGCTATCGAGAATCTGCGTCCCATTCCGCTCGGCAACTATCCGCCACACATGGATGGGGCGGACGAGGATCTTGTACGCATTACGAATGAGCGGGCTCGGGAGATTTACGGCGACCCGCTTCCGGATATTGTGCGGGAGCGGTTGGACCGTGAGCTGGACGCTATTGTGAGCAACGGCTTTGCGGTGCTGTATATGATTGCTCAAAAGCTCGTGGCCTATTCCGAGAAAAACGGGTACTTAGTTGGTTCTCGTGGATCGGTTGGCTCTTCGTTTGTGGCGAGTATGGCGGGAATTTCCGAGGTGAACCCGTTGTCGCCTCACTACGTATGTCCGCACTGTCATTACAGTGAATTCATCACCGACGGTTCGGTGGGCAGTGGCTTCGACCTGCCCAACAAAAACTGCCCGCATTGCGACACACCGCTCAAACAGGACGGCCATGAAATTCCTTTCGAGACGTTCCTTGGATTTAAGGGCGATAAAACGCCGGATATTGATTTAAACTTTGCCTCCGAATACCAAACGGAGGTGCACCGGTATACGGAATCGCTGTTTGCCAAAAACCATGTGTTTAAGGCGGGCACGATCAGCACGTTGGCGGATAAGAACGCCTACGGATATGTCCGAAAATATGCGGATGAACGCAATTTGGATTTGAACAACGCCGAAATTAACCGTCTTACCGTCGGCTGTACCGGCGTGAAAAAGACGACCGGTCAGCATCCGGGCGGCATGGTGGTTGTGCCGGATGAGTTTGATGCGGAGGATTTCACGCCGATTCAGCGACCGGCGGATAAAACCGATTCGGACGTGTTGACGACGCACTTCGATTTCCACTCTATCCACGATACCATTCTCAAGCTGGATAACTTAGGTCACGTGGTTCCGACTATGTACAAGTACCTGGAGGAGTATACCGGCAAGGCGGTAAAAGACGTGCCGATGGCAGACCCGAAGGTTTACCAGTTGTTTACGAGCCCCGAGCCGCTGGGAGTGACAAAGGAGGAAATCGACTGGCCTACCGGCACGCTTTCTCTGCCGGAAATGGGTACGCCGCTGGTAACGCAAATGCTTTTAGAGTGTCGTCCCACCTGCTTTACCGACCTTATCCAAATTTCCGGTTTGTCCCACGGCACCGACGTGTGGGCGGGCAATGCCCAAGACCTCATCAAAGCGGGCACCTGCACGATTTCCACCGTTATCGGTACTCGTGACAGCATTATGGTGTATTTGATGCACAAGGGTGTTGAACCGTCGATGGCGTTTAACATCATGGAAAAGGTGCGTAAGGGAATGGTGGCAAAGCATAAAATCGACCCGGAACAATGGGAAACGATGTGTAAGGCCATGCGGGAGCACGATGTGCCGGAATGGTATATTGAGAGCTGCCAAAAAATTATGTATATGTTCCCGAAAGCCCATGCGGCGGCGTACTTAATTGCCATGCTTCGTGTGGCATGGTTTAAGGTGTATATGCCGGCAGAATACTACGCCGCCTACTTTACGGTGCGGTGCGAGGATTTTGATGCGGCGTTGGTGTCCGACGGTGCGGGTGCGGTGAAACGGTTTATCGGCGATGTACGCCAAAATCGAGAGGCGAGTGCCAAAGAAAAAAGCACGGCAGACGCCATGCAGATTGTGTATGAGGCCCTTGCCCGTGGCGTAAAATTCCTCCCGGTGGATTTGTATAAATCCCACGCTACCAAGTTTCTTGTGGAGGACGGTGCCATTCGGATGCCGTTTGTGGCAATCAAGGGCGTGGGCGAGTCGGCGGCAAAAGGGCTTATGAATGCCCGAGATGAAGAACCGTTTTTCTCCCAAGACGATATGCAGACCCGTGGAGGCGTATCTAAATCCGTGGTGGAATCCCTGGATGCGTTGGGGGCTCTCGGCAATTTGCCTAAGAGCAGTCAAATGACGCTGTTTGATTTTTGATGCAAAAAACCTTGAAAAGCGGGAATATATATGATATGATGTATGTGTATGGGCCCGTTTATTTTGAAAAAAGGAGGGGAAACCGTGAAATTCCGATGGGATAAAAAATATCTCTATGCCGGTGTGACGGCGTTTATCGTGGTTGTGTGCTGTTTGGTATTTTACTGGATTGTCACCGACTGGAATTTGCTGTTCTCCGGGTTGCAAAAGCTTATCAAGGTGCTTAACCCGTTGATTTATGCACTGGTATTTGCTTTTTTGCTTGCTCCGATTTGCAACTGGACAGAGAAACGGTGGTTTTTGCCGCTGTCCGAAAAAATGCTGAAAAAGAAACCTCAAAATGTTCTGCGGCTTGCACGGGGAATGAGCGTGACGGTTTCTCTGGTCTTTGGCATTGCGGTGGTCAGTGCAATTGTTTGGCTGATTATCCCGCAAACCTATAAAAGCATCGAAACCGTTATTACGGCGGCACCGGGGTATATTGAGGCCGCCATTAGCCGTTTGGAAAAATGGGTGACCTCCGACTCGGAGATGGAGACCCAACTGCTTGCGGCCGTGAATTCCATGTACAACAGTGCGGTTGATTGGCTGCAACAAGGGCTTTTGCCTCGTATGGATGACATTGTGCTTCAGGTGACGGCGGGCCTTGTCAGTGCCGTGCAGGTGGTGTTCGACGTTATTGTCGGCTTGGTGATTACCGTCTACCTGCTTGTGGATAAAGAAAACTTTATGGCACAGTGCAAAAAAGCGGTGTTCTGTTTGTTCTCGAGACGTGCGGCGAACGAAATTGTGAAAACGGCTTCGTTTACTTTCGATATGTTCGGCAACTTTATCACCGCCCGTTTAATTGACGGTGCCATCATCGGCGTGATTAACTATATCGTGATGTTGTTGCTCGGGATGCCGTGCCCGGAATTGATTTCCGTTATCGTGGGCGTTACCAACATCATCCCGTTCTTCGGACCGTTTATCGGTGCCATCCCCAGTGCGTTGCTTATCCTGATTGTTGACCCGTTTAAGTGCCTGATTTTTATTGTCTATACCATTGTGTTGCAACAGGTGGACGGCAATATCATCGGCCCGGCACTTCTCGGAAGCAAAACGGGATTGAGCAGTTTTTGGGTGGTTATCGCCCTCCTTGTGGGCGGCGGATTGTTTGGCTTTGTGGGAATGATATGTGCGGTGCCGTTGTTTGCGGTGCTCTATGCTCTTCTCAAAAAAGCCGGAAATTCCCGGTTGGTCAAAAAAGGACTTTCCGAAGATACGGTTGCTTACGAGCATCTTGCCTATATTGACGAGAAGACGGGGGAGCATATCCCAAAGGAACGTCCGGAACCGGAGAAAAAGCCCCGCAAGAAAAAATCGGACGACAAAAAATAATAGAGAAAAGACGTTCTTTCAAAATTACCTCTTGAAAGAACGTTTTCTTTTTGGTATAATAGTTATTTGTTAGTGACAAATGAGCACAAGGTGCTTTTTCGGAAAGAAGGGATTCTATGAAGCGTTGGATACCTTACGTAAAACCGTATTTAACGTATTTCATTCTCGGCCCGCTGTGTATGATTGTGGAGGTTATCGGTGAGGTGCTGATGCCGAAATATATGGCGGAATTTATAAACCAGCAAAAGGACGGTGTGCTCACCGTTTCCGGCAGCTTCGGTATTATGGCGTTGATGCTGCTTACCGCTATTTGTATGATGGCGGGCGGCGTTGGCGGTGCGTGGTTCGGAGCAAAGGCGTCGGTCAACTTTGCGGCGGATGTACGACGAGATGTATACAAAAAGGTGGAGAAATTCTCCTTTGCCAACATCGACCGGTTCAGCACCGGCTCGCTGGTGACCCGCTTGACCAACGACATTCAGCAGCTGCAAAACTTTATCAATATGTTGCTCCGTATGTGCCTGCGTGCCCCGGGAATGCTTATCGGTGCGTTGATTATGGCCATTATGCTCAACCCGTCCTTGTCGGTGGTGCTTGCTGTGGTCATTCCGCTTTTGGTGATTACCATGATTTTCATCATCAAAACCGGTTTTCCTCGCTTCGCCGCTATGCAGACTCGTGTGGATAAACTTAACTCCACCGTGCAAGAGAGCGTTACCAACGTACGAGTGGTGAAATCCTTTGTGCGTGAAGATTTTGAGGAAGAAAAATTCGGCAAGGCGAACCGTGACCTGAAACAGTCCGGCATCTATGCGATGCGAGTGATGATTTTTATTGTGCCGGTGATGACGGTGTTTACCAACATCGCTACGATTGCGGTGCTTTGGTTCGGCGGAAAGTTTGTGCTTGCCGGCAATATGCCTATCGGTGACCTTTCGGCGTTTACCACTTACATTATGCAAATCCTCATTTCGCTGATGATGACCGGTATGATGTTTATGTTCAGCTCCCGTGCGTTGGCATCCGGCAAACGTATTTGCGAGGTGCTGGACGAACGCATTGACTTGACGGATATTGATGCAAAATATCCTGAAAAAACGGTGTCGGACGGCAAGATTGAGTTCAAAAACGTGGGTTTCCGTTATTACAAAAACAGCCCGGATAAGGTTCTGGATGCTATCAACGTCACGATTGAACCGGGACAGACGGTGGGAATTATCGGTTCTACCGGCTGTGGCAAAACCACCCTCGTGTCGATGATTCCCCGTCTGTATGACGTGGACGAGGGACAAGTGCTGATTGACGGCGTGGACGTGCGTGACTACTCGCTCTATAACCTGCGTGAGAGTGTGGGCATGGTGTTACAAAAGAACGTGCTGTTCTCCGGTAGTATTGAGGAAAACCTGCTGTGGGGCGACGAAAATGCCACCGAAGCGGAAATGCTTCAAGCGGCGGAGTATGCCCAAGCTCACGGATTTATTACCGGCTTTGACGAGGGATATGACTCTCAATTAGGGCAAGGTGGCTCTAACGTGTCCGGCGGTCAAAAACAACGGCTTTGCATTGCCCGTGCGTTGCTCAAAAAGCCGAAAATCCTTATTTTGGATGACAGCACGTCGGCGGTGGATACCGCTACCGAAGCGAAAATTCGGGAGGCGTTCGCCACCGAGCTTCAAGGCTCTACCAAAATTATTATTGCCCAGCGTATCAGCTCGGTACAAGAGGCAGACCAGATTATCGTGATGGATGACGGCAGAATTACCGGCATCGGCACTCACGAGGAGCTGCTTCAAAGCAACGATGCCTATCGTGAGATTTACACCTCACAGACCGACAGAAAGGGGGTGTGACGGATGGCGGCAAGAACACTTGAAAATCTCCGTGAACAGTATAGCGGAAAAGCCTCTGCCGAAAAGAGACGAGGCGGCGGACGAGGCGGCCCTCGGATTATGGGCGGCGGCAAGCCCCAAAATGCACGCCAAACCATCGGACGCCTGCTCGGTTATCTGAAATCCTATCGCATTCACCTGTTTTTTGTATTTTTCTGTATGCTGTTTTCCACGATAACGTCCTTGTGTGGGTCGTATTTTCTGCTTCCCATTATCAACCGATTGGCAAATGCCGTCAATCCTGATTTGGTGCAGGATACCGGTGGCGACGGTGCGTTGGCGGCGGCGGCAGACGGTATTATTGAAAAATTCCGTCACACGCCTTTTATCGAAAATCTTGTCGGCGACCAAAAGTTTGCCGAGGTGCTGACCTATTTGGTGGCGGCGTTGATTGTGCTGTCGCTTGTGTATGCCGTTGGAGCGATTACCACCTATTTACAGGCTCGCTTGATGCTTGCCACCTCCCAAGGGGCAACGGAGAAAATCCGTAATGACCTCTTTTGCAAGCTGGACCGGTTGTCTATTCGCTTTTTTGATAATCACCCGACGGGTGAGGTGATGAGCCGGTTTACGAACGACGTGGACAACATTGATATGATGCTCAACAACACGCTTGTGAACATCGTGTCCGGAATCATTACGCTGATTGGAACGTTCACGTTTATGGTGACCACCAACTGGAAACTGACGCTGATTACCGTGTTGTTTGTGCCAGTGTTTGCCAAGGGAGGCACCACCATTGCAAAACTGAGCAGTAAATATTATTCCGGACAGCAACGGGCTCTCGGTGCCGTCAACGGCTATATTGAGGAGACGGTTGCCGGTCAAAAGGTCATTAAAGTGTTTAACCACGAGGACACCTGCGTGGAGGAGTTTTCTCTGCTGAACGATGACTTGCGGGATAAACAGTTCAAAGCCCAGTTCTACGGCGGTATTATGGGCCCGATCATGGGCAACACTTCCCAAATCTCTTACGCCGTGACGTTGGGCGTGGGCGGTATTTTGATGGTGAAAAATGCGTTGACCCCGGGCGGTCTCACCGTGTTTGCCAACTATTCCCGTCATTTCTCCCAGCCCATTAACACCATCTCCCAACAGATGAGCACGATTTTTGCCGCTCTTGCCGGTGCGGAGCGTGTGTTCCAGATTATGGATATGCCGCCGGAACGTCCGGATGCGGATGATGCGGTGCCGCTTGAAGGCCACCGTGCCGACGTGCATCTTGACCACGTGTGCTTTGGCTATCGTCCGGAGCATCGCATTTTGAACGATGTGTCGTTTTATGCGAAGCCCGGTCAAAAAATTGCTCTTGTGGGCTCGACCGGTGCGGGCAAGACGACGATTACCAACCTCTTAAACCGCTTTTACGATATCGATGAGGGTGTCATTACGATTGACGGTATTGATATTCGTAAATTCCCCCGTTCAGAATTGCGGAAAAACATTGCGGTGGTGTTGCAAGATACCCACCTCTTTACCGGTACAGTGAGGGAGAATATCCGCTATGGCCGATTGGACGCTACGGATGAGGAGGTGGAGCAGGCGGCGAAAACCGCCAGTGCCCATTCGTTCATTATGAAGCTGGAAAACGGCTATGACACCGTGCTTGAGGGTGACGGTTCTAACCTGTCTCAAGGTCAGCGTCAGCTCTTAAACATCGCCCGTGCGGCGATCAGCAAGGCACCCATTCTTGTGCTGGATGAGGCGACCAGCTCGGTGGATACCCGTACCGAGCGGCTGATTGAGCAGGGAATGGATAGCTTAATGCAGGATCGCACCACCTTTGTTATTGCTCACCGCTTGTCTACGGTACGCAATGCCAACGCCATTATGGTGTTGGAAAAAGGTGTGATTATCGAGCGGGGCACCCACGAGGAATTGCTGGAACAAAAAGGTCGGTATTACGAGTTGTATACCGGCAAAGCGGAGCTTTCATAAACCCAAAAAACGGCGACTTGTTGTTGACAAGCCGCCGTTTTTATGTTAGAATGAACATTCAAAAATTTTGATTGAATAGAAGGTAGTGCAGTATGATTAAATTCGGTACCGGCGGTTGGCGTGCGGTCATCGGCGACGGTTTTACCAAAGCCAATATTCGTCTGTTGGCGGCGGCAATGGCCAAGAAAATGAAAGAAGAAAATGTGACGGAAAACGGCTTTGTGGTAGGGTACGACCGCCGCTTTTTATCGGTGCAGGCGGCTCAGTGGATTAGCGAAGTGATGGCGGCAGAGGGGATTTTCTGCCGTGTTCTCGACAAAGAGGCACCAACTCCGCTCGTTATGTTTACAGTGCTCCACTTCAATCTCGCCTACGGTATGGCGGTGACCGCTTCCCACAACCCGGCGGAATACAACGGTATTAAAGTGTTTACTGCCGGCGGTCGTGATGCTGTGGAGGAAGTTACTGACGATATTGAACGGTATATTGACACCATCAATCCGGACGAAATAAAATTCATCCCCTATGAAATTGCCAAGGCTCGTGGACTTGTGCGGGAAATTGATTCCCAGAATATTTATGTGGACTCTATTCTTCGCAGTGTGAATAATGCCGCTATTCGTGAGCGTCACTTAAATGTGGTGCTCGACCCGATGTTCGGTGTATCCCGTCGAGCGTTGGAAACGGTGTTGTACACTTGCCGCTGTAACTGTGACACCATTCACACCGCTCACGATGCGTTGTTTGGCGGTCGTCTGCCTGCCCCTAACGAGGAGACGCTGTTCGACCTGAAAAACTTCGTGACCGAGCATAAGATGGATATCGGCATTGCTACCGACGGTGATGCCGACCGTCTCGGTATTATTGACGAAAAGGGCAACTATATCCATCCCAACAAGATTTTGACAGTGCTGTACTACTATTTGCTGAAATACAAGGGATGGCACGGTCCGGCGGTACGTAACATCGCTACGACGCATATTTTGGACAAAATCGCCGCCGCTTTTGGCGAGGTGTGTTATGAGGTGCCGGTGGGCTTCAAATTCATTTCTGCTAAAATGCAGGAACGAGATGCTATTATCGGTGGCGAGTCCTCCGGCGGTTTGACGGTGCGTGGTCACATCCGTGGCAAAGACGGCATTTATGCCGCTTCGTTGATGCTGGAAATGTTGGCACTTACCGGCAAATCCCTCTCTGAAGTGATTGAGGAAATGGAGGAGCAGTTCGGCAAAACGGCGATTACCGAGCAAAACTATCATTTCCCTGCCGAACGGAAAGCGGAGCTGCAAAAAATCCTCTATGAGGATAAATTGCTTCCGGATTTCGGCAAAACGATTGAACGTGTCAGTTATATGGACGGCTGTAAGGTGTATTTTTCGGACAATGAGTGGTTGATTGCCCGTTTCTCCGGTACCGAGCCGCTTCTTCGTATTTTCTGTGAGGTGAACACCTCGGAGGAGGATGCTCGCAACCTGGCAGACACAATGGCGAATTTCCTCGATTTGTAAAAAGAACCTCGCAAGGGCTTTCTAGTAAAATTACTAAAACCGGGAGGAGAGCTTCAAGTGAAGAAAGTATTGTCTTGTTTGTTGGTTTTGTGTATTCTTTTGACGTGTGGTACCGTTTGTCTCGCCAGCGGCGAGTATCGTTCCCACGAAAATTGGGTGGAGTCGTCCTTTGATGAGGTAACGGAGAAGTATAACAATGGCGAAAAGTTCATTTTCTGTTACTATCGAAAAGATATATGTCAGTATAGCGAGTCGATAGGGAATTCGGTTATTCGTGACTGGATGGACGACGGAGAAAAAATTTACGGGGTCGATTGTGATATTTATAAAAGCTGGCCGGTGTGGTTTATTATGCAGCTGCAGACAACAAGTATCACGTTGCCGGTCGTTATGTTTGTGTCGCCCGACGGTACCACGCAAACATACAAAGGATTGGATGCGTTTTCGGACGAAACGCAGGACTACTATTGCGAATTTACCGGCCGTGAAAACAAGAACAATATCCCGGTGCCTTGCTCCTATACCGTCACCTATCACCAGAGCGATGCCCGAACCATTTTCGATGAGGTTAACGAGTTTCGGACAAGCGGAACGGCGTGGTACTGGGACAGCACCGACACGCAAAAGGTGTATACCGGCTCGCTTGGTGCGTTGACCTACGACTATGGCTTAGAGCAAATTGCGATGGTTCGTGCGGCGGAATTGGTGGCAAGCTTTGCTCATGTGCGTCCTAACGGACAACAAATCAATACCATTTATTCGGATACGGGCTCTTCCACCATGAGCGAAAATATATCGTACGGATATTATACGCCGAGCGATGCTCAACGGGGTTGGGAAGAGGAAGACGAAAGTTATGAGGGTCAGGGCCACCGCCGCAATATGCTGGATGAAAGATATCGTGCGGTGGGAATTGCCTGTGCGGAATATATGGGAAGGAAATTCTGGGTTCAGGAGTTCTCTACGATTGTGGATAATCCGACCTATTCTATCCCGTGTGACGACGAAAAACGTGTGACCGTTGATGTTTTGAACAAGTTTATTGTGTCGAGAGACTATGTTGCTTCAGCACAGGCGTACGAGTTGGAAATGGGACAAAGCGAGAGCCTTCCCGAGGTGACATACGAAGTAGAAATGAGCGGAATGCCCTACTCGGTACTTAAGGATGCTGTCCACGTGCAGTGGTCGGTGGACGATACGGATATCGTTTCTTTGTCTGATGGCTATTTTACCGCCTGCGGCGTAGGGTCGACCGCTTTGCGTGCGACGGTTGATGAGCAAGAAATCGTGATTCCGATTTCGGTTTCGCCGGTGGAGATTCCTACCACCGAGCCCACTGTTGAGCCTACCGAACCGACGGCGACCGAGCCCACCGAACCGACGGCGACTGAAGCCGAGCCCGTTGTCGAGCCTACGGAGCCGACGCAGGACGAACCCGGATTTTACGGTGACGCCAATAACGACGGCGACGTCAATATGAAAGATGTATTGCTGATACGCAAATACATTGCCGGTATGGATGTGGCGTTGATTTTCCAAAACGCCGACGTCAACGGTGACGGCTTTATCAATATGAAAGACGTGCTGGTAGTACGTAAATTTATGGCGGGTCTTATTAAGACCCTGGGTGCCTAACAGAATATTTTTTAGACACTGTGGTGATGCAAGCATCGCCACGGTGTCTTTTTTTTATACGATTATGCTCCACGCTTCGGCATTTTTCGCCGCAAAGGCGGAGTATGATAAAAGAAAAAAAGGAGGCGAAAAAATGACGCTGAAAACAGAGGACGCCGACAAAACTATGACAGCGTTTTTGTCGGGAGAAATTGACCATCATACCGCTAAAACCGCACGTGAACAAATTGATTATGCGGTGGAGCGGGGAGGTATTAAAACGTTGCGTTTGGATTTTTCGGAAGTGTCGTTTATGGACAGCTCCGGCGTGGGACTTGTTATGGGGCGTTATCGTTTTTTACAATCTCGTGGAGGAAAAACCGTGGTGTGTAACGCCACGCCGCCGGTAATGCGGATGTTGAAATTGGCAGGACTGGATCGCTTGCCGGTTTGGGAAAAGGAGGAAAAACAACATGGAAAAGTTAAAAAATGAACTGAAAATTGTGTTTTTAAGCCGCTCGGTCAACGAGCGGTTGGCACGGAGTGTGGTGGCGGCATTTGCGGCACAAGCTGACCCGTCAATGGGCGTGCTGGCGGATTTGCGTACAGCGGTATCGGAGGGGGTGACCAATGCGATTGTTCACGCCTATCCCGAAAAATTGGGAAAAATCACGATGACCTTGAAGCTGTTTGAAAGCGGCAGATTGACGGTGAAAATTGCAGACAGGGGATGTGGTATTCCGGATATAGAAAAGGCAATGACTCCGCTGTTTACAACCGGCGGTGAGGAGCGGTCGGGATTGGGCTTTTCGGTAATGGAAAGCTTTTGCGACAAAGTGCGGGTACGTTCCAGGGTGAGCAAGGGGACAACGGTTACGCTTGAAAAGTACTTAATCGAGAAAGGCGACGAAAACGGGTGACCGCCTCAAAAGGGCGAGTTGAGGAGAATTTAGGGCTGGTGCATACTTGTGCTGGTCGATTTGTCGGGCGTGGCGTGGAATATGAGGATTTGTTTCAGGCGGGGTGTATGGGACTGTGCAAGGCGGCAAATGGCTTTGATGAAACACGTGGGTTTTGTTTTTCTACGTATGCAGTGCCGCTGATTTTGGGCGAGATAAAACGGTTGTTTCGAGATGGCGGTGCCGTAAAAGTCAGCCGAGGACTTAAAGACTTATCCCAAAAAGCTGCCCGGGAAACCGAACGGTTTATAAAAGAAAACGGGAGAGGACCAACCGTGAGTGAGCTTGCTCATTGCCTTTCGGTGGAACCGACACTTGCCGCAGAAGCCTTATGTGCCGGATTACCGCCTTTGTCATTGACACGTGATACCGACGATGCCCATGAGGGAGCAGAGTGGGAATTGCCTGTGGCAGGAGAAGAGGAACGAGTGATTGACCGATTGGCCCTAACACAGTTGCTGTCAGAGTTGCCGCCACGGGACAGAAAATTGATTGTGCTTCGTTTTGTGGCGGAGTGGACACAACAGCGTACTGCCGAGCAATTAGGGATGACACAGGTGCAGGTTTCTCGTCGAGAACGAGTGGTTTTAGCACAATTACGACGCCGGTTGATGAGTGGATAAAAAAACGAAAAAAAGACGAAAAAAGGCTTGACTTTTCGAAAAACTGCCGTTATAATATCCCTTGTTGCAGAAAATTGCATATGCGGGTATGGCGGAATTGGCAGACGCGTTAGATTCAGGTTCTAATGAAGGTTCCTTCATGCAGGTTCAAGTCCTGTTACCCGCACCATGAAAAAAGCAAGTCGAAAGACTTGCTTTTTTCAATGATATCCGTTCTTTATGGAACGGATGATATACGCCTGCGGCGTGAGTAGGAACGGGTGTTCTTGCCGCTGTTTGTCATATCAAAATCCCACAGCGGACCAGCGACGACGCCGGTCCCTACACGCACGCCGTTTCGGTCGGGGCAAATTTTATGCGATTGAAATGGAACACAGATTGTGTTATACTATTTGTGGTGACTAAAACGAGGAAAGGACGGGGCGAGGATGGAACAACCGAAAGCGGCAGAAAAACAGTATGTAGCCATTGACTTAAAATCATTCTACGCCTCGGTGGAGTGTATGGAGCGGGGACTTGACCCGCTGACGACGCATTTAGTGGTGGCAGACCCTACACGCACGGAAAAAACAATTTGCTTGGCGGTGTCACCGGCACTAAAGGCGTACAATATACCCGGACGTGCTCGTTTGTTTGAAGTAAACCAGCGGGTAAAAGCGGTGAACAGCCAACGGCTTGTCGCTTCACCTTGCAAAAAGTTTACGGGGAAATCCTCGGATGCAACGGAATTGGCGGCTCATCCGGACTTTGAGCTTGAGGTGCAAATTGCTCCGCCGCAAATGGCACGCTATATGGAGCTGAGCACAAAAATCTATCAAATTTATCTCCGCTATGTGGCGGCAGAGGATATTCATGTGTATTCTATCGACGAGGTATTTATTGATGTCACCAACTACCTTGCCGCACGCAAAATGACGGCACGTGAGATGACGATGGCTATGATTCGTGACGTGCTGAAAGAGACGGGGATTACCGCCACCGCCGGTATCGGCACCAACCTGTATTTGTGTAAGATTGCGATGGATATTGTGGCAAAAAAGATGCCGGCGGATAAAGACGGCGTGCGTATTGCCGAACTGGATGAGCAACGGTATCGTGAACAGCTTTGGGATCATCGTCCGTTGACGGATTTTTGGCGAGTGGGAAGAGGAATTGCCAAAAAACTGGAACAGCATCGGATGTTTACGATGGGGGATGTGGCACGTCGCTCAACCTACAATGAAAAACAGCTGTACAAATTGTTCGGCATCAACGCCGAGTTGTTAATTGACCACGCTTGGGGAGTTGAGCCGTGCACACTTTCCGAAATAAAAGCGTATAGGCCGCAGATGAACAGTATAAGCTCCGGTCAAGTGTTACAGCATCCCTATGACTTCGAAAAGGGCAGGCTGATTACACGGGAAATGACCGATTTGTTGGTGCTGGATTTGGTGGACAAACGACTGGTTACCGACCAAATGGAGTTGACGGTTTGTTATGATGTGGAAAACCTCGCCGATGAAACCCGTCGCAAGGCGTATACCGGCCCGGTGACGACGGATTACTACGGCAGACGAGCCCCGAAGCCCGCACACGGCACGGTAAATTTAGAGCCGAAAACCTCGTCGACACGGCGAATTATGGAGGCGGTGTCGACGTTGTATGACCGCATTGTGGATAAAAATCTTACGGTGCGGCGGGTGTATGTGGTTGCCAACCATGTGGTACCGGAAATGGAAAACCAAAGCGAGGAAACTGCTCCGGAACAGATGGATTTGTTTACCGATTATGCCGAAAAGGAGCGGGAGCGGGAAAAGGAAAAACAACGTCTTGCCCGTGAACGAAAACAGCAGGATGCTGTGTTGGCAATCAAGAAAAAGTTTGGCAAAAACGCCATTCTGAAGGGTATGAATTTTGAGGAAGGAGCCACCACCCGTGACCGTAACGGTCAGGTAGGAGGTCACAAAGCCTGATGTCGGTTTGGCTGTAAAGGAGAGAGTATGGGAAATTACGACGATATTTTGCATTTGCCGCACCACAAGTCAGCGGTGTATCCTTCGATGTCGATGCACGACCGAGCGGCACAGTTTGCTCCGTTTGCGGCCTTGACCGGTTATGGAGATGCCATTGACGAAACGGCACGCTCCACCGACCGAAAATTGAAAGTGGAGGAAACGAAAGCCCAAGAGCTGGATGAGGCGTTTGCACGGCTTTCGGCGTGTGTCAACGAGACGCCGTCGGTGTCGGTGATGTATTTCGTGCCGGATGAGAAAAAAGCCGGCGGCACGTATGTGACGACGACGGGGAATGTGCGAAAGGTGGACTTGTTTTCTCGCACGTTGGTGTTTGTTGACGGCACACGACTTGCTCTTGATGACATTTATGAAATCGACGGCGATTTTTTGCAAAATGGTTGAACGATTGGCGAAAAGGGGAGTGTGTGAGTATGTGGGCGATTTTTGTGGTGTTGTTTGTGGCGGCGTTGGTGCTTTTGACGGCATACGTATGTTATCGGATTGCCTTTGCGGTGGATAAACGCTTGTTGCAAAATCCCCGTGAAATGCTTCCGGGCGAACAATATGCGGCTTTGGAACACCGCATTTTGCCGCTGGTGGAGGAGGCACTTTCCATTCCTTGTGAGGATGTGTGGATTACCGGATCGGACGGAGTGCGACTGCACGGAGCGTATTATGAAACGGAAAAAGGAGCTCCTATCGAGGTGCAGGTGCACGGGTATAAAAGTATTGCCATTCGGGACTTTTCCGGTGGGTTACAGCATTCGCTTTCCTCGGGACATAACGTGTTGCTTATTGATCAGCGAGCCCACGGGCAAAGCGAGGGACGTTGTCTTACGTTCGGCGTATTGGAACGGGAGGACGTGCTTTCGTGGGTAGAGTATCTATGCGAGCGGTTCGGAAAAGAGATCAAAATCGTTCTTGTGGGCGTGTCTATGGGGGCGGCGACGGTAATGATGGCGGCGGAACTGCCGTTGCCCGAAAACGTGGTGGGGATTATTGCCGACAGCGGTTATACCTCGCCTAAGGAAATTATCTGTAAGGATATTCGCACAAGAGGGTTGCCGACGTCCGTCGTGTATCCTTTTTTGCGGCTGGGTTCTGCTTTGTACGGGCGGTTCGATTTAGAAAAATGCGACGCCCCGACGGCACTTGCTCGGGTGAAAATCCCTGTGCTGTTTTTCCACGGGGAGGATGACCGCTTTGTGCCCTGTGAAATGAGCCATCGCTGTTACGAGGCTTGCGTGACGGACAAGAGATTGGTGACGGTTGCCGATGCCGGACACGGGTTGGAATTCCTTGTGGACAATGCGGCATACACGGCGGCGTTAGCCGATTTTTACGCCAAAGTCCTATAATAATAAAAATACTGCAAAAAATAGCACAAACCCTCTTGACTTTCGTGAGGGCTTGTGCTATTATATTTCGGAATTCGCACGCCGATTCGCTTATCATCTCGGTCGGTGCCGTTTACGACGCGGTGGCAGAGGTGGAATCGGCGGAGGATACAAACCAATTTTAATTTAGGAGGAATCTCTCAATGTCAGTCGTATCTATGAAACAGCTTCTCGAAGCCGGTGTCCACTTTGGTCACCAAACCCGCCGTTGGAACCCGAAAATGGCTCCGTACATTTTCACCGAACGCAACGGCATCTACATCATTGACCTGCAAAAAACGGTCAACAAACTGGAGGAAGCCTATAACTTCATCCGTGATTTGTCCGCCAACGGCGGCAATGTGCTGTTCGTCGGCACCAAAAAACAGGCCCAAGACTCTATCCGTGAGGAAGCGGAGCGTGCCGGTGCCTACTATGTCAATGCTCGTTGGCTTGGCGGTATGATGACCAACTTCCGCACCATCCGCAGCCGTGTGGCTCGTATGAACAAGCTCAATGACATGGAAGAGGATGGCACCTTTGATATGCTCCCGAAAAAGGAAGTTATCAAACTGAAACACGAGAAAGAAAAACTCGACAAATTCCTCGGCGGTATCCAGGGTATGGAAAAACGCCCGGATGCCCTGTTCATTGTTGATCCCCGCAAAGAGAAAATCGCTGTTGCCGAAGCGAAAAAACTGGGTATCCCGGTTGTCGCTATTGTGGACACCAACTGCGATCCGGATGATGCCGATTACGTTATCCCGGGTAACGACGATGCTATCCGTGCCGTTAAACTGATTGCCGGTGCGATGGCTAACGCCATTATCGAAGGCCGTCAGGGCGTGGACAACGTTGTGGAAGAAGCTGCTGCCGAAGCGGAAGCTCCGGAAGCGGCAGAATAAGGAGGAACTGAAAATGGCTTTTACTGCGAAAGACGTTGTGACGTTGCGTGAGAGAACCAACGTCGGTATGATGGATTGCAAAAAAGCGTTGACCGAAGCCGATGGCGATATGGAGAAGGCCATTCAAATTCTTCGTGAAAAAGGCTTGGCTTCTGCCGCCAAAAAGGCCGGTCGTGTTGCCGCTGAGGGCACTATCGGTGTTTACAGCGACGGTACGGCTTCCGCTTTGGTAGAGCTCAACTGCGAGACCGACTTCGTGGGTAACAACCCGGAATTCAAAGCCCTTGCCAACCAGATTGCCAAAACGGTTGTTTTGGCGAAACCGGCGGATTTGGACGCTTTGAAAGCCGCCACGATTGCGGACGGTTCCGTTTCGGTTGCGGATGCAATTCAAGATCTGTTCCTTAAAATTCGTGAGAACCTGAGCCTCCGTCGTTTTGAACTCGTGGAGGGTACGGTTGTTTCCTATATCCATGCCGGCGGTTCTGTGGGCGTGTTGGTTGCGTTTGACACCGATGCTGCTGACAAAGCCGAGTTTGTGGAAATGGGCAAAAACATTGCCATGCAGGTTGCCGCTTTGAGCCCGGAATATCTGAATCGTTCGGATATCACCGAGGATGAGCTTGCCAACATGAAAAACATCATTGTGGAAAGCTCTCTGAACAAACCGGATACTCTGCCGAAGCCCATCTTCAATCAGGTTGTGACCAAAGTGCTCGAGGATAACCTCTGGAGTGCAGAGGACGTTGCCGCCTACAATGAGCAGAAGAACAATAAGTTCCTCTTCAACTTCCTCTCTAAAGAAGCGATTGCCACGTTGGCGAATGTTGCGGTTGCCATGAAAGATGAGTTTATGGCGAACCAGATCTTTATGAAAGCCAATGAGGGTCGTATCAACAAACAGATTAAAGAGGTCTGCCTCATGGAGCAGGCGTTCGTCCGCAACGATGTGTTCGACGGTAACGTCGGTGCGTATGTTGCCGATGTTGCCAAAAAGCTCGGTGCGAACATTACGGTGAAGAGCTTTGTTCGTTTGGCAAAGGGTGAAGGAATCGAAAAGAAAGAAGACGATTTCGCCGCCGAAGTTGCCAGCATGGTAAAATAAGATTTCATCCATTAAAAGCCGTGGACAAAACATTTGTCCACGGCTTTTTCTTTTTTTGTGCTTTTGTATAGGCACCCCTTTTTCTGCCCATACTTTCGGCAGAAAGGGGTCGAGCGTATTGTACAACAAGGTGGAGATATGTGGGGTCAATACCGCAGAATTAACGGTGCTTTCCGAGGCGGAGAAAATGCGACTGCTCAAAGAGATGCGGGCGGGCAATCCCACCGCCCGAGAACAGCTGATTTCCGGCAATTTACGGCTGGTTTTAAGCGTGTGTCAGCGGTTCTCCGGCAGAGGCGAAAATATGGACGATTTATTCCAAGTGGGATGTATCGGGCTTATGAAATCCATTGATAATTTTAATGTGGATTTAGACGTTCGCTTTTCCACGTATGCGGTGCCGATGATTATCGGCGAAATTCGCCGCTATCTTCGGGATAATAATGCAATTCGTATCAGTCGTTCTATGCGGGATATTGCGTATCGGGCGATGCAGGTCAAGGAACAGCTGATTGTAAAAAATCACGCAGAGCCAACGGTGGAGGAAATTGCCCGTGAACTGCAACTGCCACGAGAGGATGTGGTTACGGCGTTGGAGGCCATTGTTGAGCCGGTTTCGCTGTATGAACCCGTCTTTTCAGACGGTGGAGAACCTATCTATGTGATGGACCAAATCGGTGACGGTAACGACGATAAAACTTGGTTAGAGGAGATTACGTTAAAAGAGGCGATTCGGTCATTGGGAGAACGGGAAAAGCGTATCATCGGGTTGCGTTTTTTCAAAGGGCTTACGCAAATGGAGGTGGCGGCAGAGATTGGTATTTCTCAAGCCCAGGTGAGCCGACTTGAAAAAAGTGCGTTGGAAAAAGTGAAAGAACAGCTATGAAAGAACGGGGCATAGTCCCCGTTCTTTGTTTGTTTACAAATCGGACGGAAAATCCACGACTTTTTCACACTTTCGTTACGATTGCTTTACAAACAGAGCAAAGCTGTGCGGTACAATAGAAAGCATGAAAGGAGAGATTTTGTGAGATTTCGACATGAGTGGAAATTCGAGATAAACGAAGCTGACCGGCGTGTACTCAAATCACGGCTTTCGGCGATAATGCAACCGGATTCTCATGCAAAAAACAAGTACTATAGCGTGCGTAGTTTGTATTTTGATACCCCTACCGACACGGCGTTTTTTGAGAAAATCGACGGAGTAAATCAGCGAGAAAAGTTTCGTATTCGAATGTATGACGATGACTCATCGTTTTTGCGGTTGGAAAAGAAAAGCAAGGTGAATGGGTTGTGTCAAAAAGTAACGGCACCTCTGACAAAAGAAGAAACCGCACGGCTTATTGCCGGGGATATCGGCTTTTTGCGGGAGGCACAGCACCCGTTATTGCGGGAGTTGTATGTTAAAATGTGCACGCAGGAGCTGCGACCAAAAACCATTGTGCAATACACTCGTGAGCCGTTTGTGTTTTCTGCGGGAAATGTGCGGGTGACGATTGATTCGAATTTGTGCACCGGTGTGCATTCTACGGATTTTTTGAACCCAGCAAGACCACTTACGCCGGCGGTGGATTCCCCGCCGATTTTGGAGGTTAAGTGGGATGCGTTTTTGCCGGATATCGTGCGAGATGCGGTGAGCCTTGAGAGCCGTCGTGTCGGTGCGTTTTCCAAATATGCTAAGTGTAGAATTTACGGATAAGGAGTAAAAGACAATGAGTTTTAAGGACATTTTTAAATCGGGATTTTTAGAGAACGTCACCGCTGTTAGCGTGCTGGATATTGTGGTGGCATTGGTGCTTGCGTTTTGTATCGGACTGTTTATCTTTTTCGTATATAAAAAGACCTATCAAGGCGTTATGTATTCCGCCGGGTTTGGCGTAACCCTTTTGGCACTGACCATGATTACTGCACTTGTGATGTTGGCGGTGACGAGCAATGTGGTGTTGTCTCTCGGAATGGTGGGTGCTCTGTCGATTGTGCGTTTCCGTACCGCTATCAAAGAGCCATTGGATATTGCTTTTCTTTTTTGGTCGATTGCGGCAGGTATTGTGCTTGCGGCGGGGATGATTCCACTTGCGGTTATCGGCAGCGTGGTCATCGGTGTGATTTTGCTGTTGTTTGTCAATCGCAAATCAAGTGCACATCCGTACATTGTGTCGATTGTATGTGACGGATACGAGACGGAAACGCAGGTCAAAGCGTTTTTAGAGCAGACGACCAAAAGATGCGTTGTCAAGAGCAAAACGGCACAAAAAGGGAATGTGGAGCTTTGCTACGAGGTCAATCTTGCTGATGACAACACCGATTTTGTTAATGCACTCTCTTCGATGAACGGTGTGCAAAATGCTGTGCTTGTCAGTTATAACGGTGATTACATGGGTTGAGGGTGCATTATGTCGACAAGTAAACATTTGGACAAAATATGTTTTGTCTTCTTAGCGGTAGCGGTGACGATTACCGTGTTATTTATGAACGGCACAGCACTCGGTATTCAGCCGCTCGCCGAAAAGGATGACGGCGTAACTACGTGGAATGATGCGACGGCAACCACCGTTGTTTTTTCCGAAAACGGTGCGACGGTTGTTGGCACCGGTGCCTACGTTTCCGGGTCAGATGTAACCGTGTCGGCGGCGGGGGATTACCGCCTGTCCGGGACGGGAACGGGGTCGTTAACCGTGGATGCGGAAAAAGGGTCGGTTGTGCGTCTGAAAGCCGATGGACTGACGCTTGAAAACCTTGATGGTGCAGCGATTTTCGTGAAACAGGCGAAGGCGGTGACGCTGCTTCTTGCGGGAGAAAACAACCTTTCCGGCGTGGAAAATACGACGACGGACGGGGTAATTTATAGCAAAGATAATATAACGTTTTCGGGTGATGGCACGCTTACGGTGACTGCAAAAAGCGGGCACGGCGTGGTGTGCAACGATACGCTGACGGTAGAAAACGGTATGCTTACGGTAAATGCTGTCGACGACGGAATTCACGCTAATGACGGCGTGATGATTACCGGAGGATCGCTTTGTTTAACGGCAGGGGATGATGGCGTTTCGGTAAAAAACGATGAGGAAACCGGCGTATTTCGAATGGAAGGGGGAGCGTTGGTTATTTCGCAATGTGTTGAGGGCATTGAGTCGAACACGGTGGAGATTGCCGGCGGTGAAACCGAAATTACCTGTACCGATGACGGGTTGAACGGCTGTGGAAGCGGGGCGGCATCGGTGACGATTTCCGGCGGAAAATTGACGGTGCTGAGTCCCGACGGAATG
This sequence comes from Acutalibacteraceae bacterium, assembly GCA_045598965.1. Lineage (GTDB taxonomy): Bacteria > Bacillota > Clostridia > Oscillospirales > Acutalibacteraceae > RGIG426. The sequence goes on along the minus strand of JAZRVH010000004.1, from coordinate 34,152 downwards.
GATGCGGACGGCATTGACTCCAACGGCGATTTGACTGTGACCGGCGGCGATGTGTTTATTAGTGTAAACGGTCGTGGCGGTAGCAACAGTGCACTTGACTACGGTAGTGAAAATGGCGGAACATGTTCTGTTTCGGGCGGCACGGTAATTGCCTGCGGCGGAAGTGGTATGGCGGAAACCTTTGACGAAGAGGCGTCGACACAGTCGTTCCTTTTCTCCGCTGTCAGCGGTAATGACAATGCCATACTGATTCTTGAGGACGAAAGCGGAACAGAGCTTCTTTCGGCAACGGTGCCGAGTGCGTTTTCAGCGGTGACCCTCTCTTGCCCTGAACTTTCGGAAGGGCAGACATATATCCTTATAGTAGATGGGGAACAAATGACTGTTACCGCAGGCGAGAGTGGGACGATTGGCTCGGTTGGTGGCGGAATGATGGGGAAAGGCCAGCCGGGTGAGTTTGGCGGTCAGCAGCCTCCGCAAATGCCGGATGGCGAGGAAATGAGCGGTGGTCAGCGGCCTCCACAAATGCCGAACGATTTTTCTGATGACGGTTTGTCCGACAGCGAGACCGATGACACCGGTACGGTGAACAAGGATAACAAAAACTCTCAAAAAGAGAATGGAAAGTCTTTTTTTGGAGAAAGGCAAGGCGGCGATCGTCAACCGTTTGCGGACAACGATGCCACTGTTGCACAAGACCAAGAGCCTGATTCGATGACATGGATGATGCTTGCTGTCTCCGGCTTGGTTTTGATGGGCGGATTGTTGTTTGCCGGGTTGTACAAGAGGTAATAGAAGACAAGAACAAAGCTTTCGGAATGTAAGGACGGGACGAGTCAGGGGGGTTGCAACATCCTTTTCCGTTTATACGGTATTAAAACAGGCGGTAATCCGACAGGATTGCCGCCTGTTTGTTCTTTGTCTAAACGAAAAATGACCGTTGCAAAACTGCCTCGCACAAAAAGATTGTCTTTCGGCTGCAATATCCCTAACTTGCTCCGCCCAATTCCGAAGGCTTGTTTTAGTTTTGCTTTTCCATTTCCGTTCGCAACCGACGAATGATTTTCTTTTCAAGGCGGGAGATATAGGATTGAGAGATGCCGAGGAGGTCTGCCACTTCCTTTTGGGTGTGTTCCCGACTTCCGTACAGTCCGAACCGCAGACGCATAATCCGTTGTTCACGTTCGGGCAACGTGGCAACACACCGCAACAAAAGGCGATTTTCGCTTTCTTGCTCGATGTGGCGGTGAACAATATCAGCGTCGCTTCCCAAAACATCGGATAGGTGCAGCTCGTTTCCGTCCCAATCCACATTCAGCGGTTCGTCAATAGACACTTCGTTTTTCAGCGGGGCATTTTTGCGTAGATACATCAAAATTTCGTTTTCGATACAGCGAGAGGAGTAGGTGGCGAGCTTAATATTGCGGTCGGGACAGAAGGTGTTGACCGCTTTAATGAGACCGATAGTACCAATGGAAATCAAATCCTCAATGCCGACACCGGAGTTTTCAAACTTGCGGGCAATGTAGACGACGAGGCGTAAATTGCGGACGATAAGGGTTTCTCGAACTGAGGTATCGCCATCGGAAAGCCTTGCCATCAACGCCGCTTCCTCTTCGGCACAAAGAGGTTGCGGCAGGGTGTCGGAACCGTAAATATAGTGAGCGGAACGGGCGTGACGCAACCGCCATTTGCACCAAAACAGCCGGAGCTTTTGAAAAAATTTCATGGGGGATTCCTCTTTTCGTTGGATAGGTAAAATTTAGCGATATCGTTGCCGCAAAGGGCGTCAAACGGCTCGTTTTTCAGTTGGTCGGAAACCGCCAAAAGCGTTCCGGTGAGTGGCTTTTCGCCGGTTTTTGCAGACAGGGTCAGCCGGTCGGGATAAAAGGCGTATAAAAGGCTGTCGCCGGCAACGGTGTGGCAGGGAATAAGCCGAAATCCCGTGCTGATTTTCGGAAAATCGACGGGGAGAAGCGGTGCGACGACAGAGCGATTTACAAGAATGACCGGGTTTCCAGAAAACGTGTCGCAAACAGAAAAGCCGGTGTCGTGTAAGGCGGTAAATTGTACGGTTTGCCCGTGGTGCTCGGCGGTAAAAACAAGGGGCGGCGAGGGAGCGTGTTCTTTGGAGAGCAGATGCTCGACGATGCGGGAAATGCCATAGCATATGAGGGTGCACAGCAACAAAAGCAGGGAGGAGATGTTGTAATAAACGACGCCGTTTAGTACAAAGAACCCTTGCGGTGCGACGAAAAACCACAGTAATGTCGATAGACCCGAAAAAAGAGCAGACAGCAAAAACAATCCGCCGACAGAGACAAGATAAGAGCGTATATGAGTAAACGGAAACGCACAGCGAACCATCACGGCGGCGGTAACGATATCCAAAAGCAGTAAAAGCAGTGCGGGGAGGCGTGGAAGCAGAATAATCAGCGAGGAAACAGCTCCCACGAAGCCGCCGAGTAGAAGTCGCCATCTTGTATGAGGCAGGTGACGAAAGGCGGCAACGGCAGACAATAAAAGGCAGTCGATGAAGCCGTTGAGGATCAGCAGGACGTCTATGTAAATCGTGGGCATTCCGCATCCTCCTTTGTTGAAAAGTATAGCGAAAACGGTCTGCGAATTTTGTCGAAAAAATTGATAAAAAAACATCTTTTTTCGCAGAAAAACCGTTGCATTTTTCGGCAGAATTTGCTATACTATATCTATATTTATTTTATTATGGGGAGGTGGCGGAAAATGGAGCGAGAGACCTTCGTTTCCGAAGCGGAGCTTTGTGCCCAAAAACCGTTCATAGAACAGGTTCGTGGCTATTATTCCGCCCTGCTCTCCGGTGAGAAACCGTTGGCGTTTGTGCGTACCTTTGGCTGTCAACAAAATGTGGCGGATTCCGAGAAAATTATGGGAATGCTTTGCGAAATGGGATTTGGGTTTACCGAGTCGCCGGAGGATGCCGATTTTATTCTCTTTAACACCTGTGCCGTGCGAGAGCATGCGGAGGACCGTGTGTTCGGCAACGTGGGAGCTCTTAAACGTCTGAAAGAGGCGAAACCGTCACTGGTGATTGCGGTATGCGGCTGTATGGTTCAGCAAGAGCATATTGCCGATAAGTTTTACAAAAGCTATCCTTTTGTGGGGTTGCTGTTCGGCACTCACCGTTTGCACGCTTTTCCCGAGCTGTTTGCCAAAGTGCTGTTTTCCAAAAAGCGTGTAAAGGATATTACTGCTGAGGATGGCCGCATCGCCGAAGGCTTGCCCGTTTACCGTGGAGAGGATAAAAGCGGTGCGTGGCTTCCCATTATGTACGGATGCAACAACTTTTGCACCTATTGCATTGTGCCCTATGTTCGTGGGCGGGAACGCTCTCGTCGACCGGAGGATATCGTGGCGGAAGCGAAAAGCCTTATTGCCGCCGGATACAAGGAAATCACACTGCTCGGACAAAACGTCAACTCCTACGGCAAAGCCGAGGGATTCGATGTTGACTTTCCCGCTCTGCTTGAACAAATTAACAACCTGCCGGGCGATTTTCTTATCCGTTTTATGACCTCTCATCCCAAGGATGCCACGCCTCGCTTGTTTGATACCATTGCCCGGTGCGAAAAGGTGTCCCGTCATTTCCATTTGCCGTTTCAGTCGGGCAGCAACCGCATTCTTAAAGAAATGAACCGCCGCTACACCCGTGAGCAATATCTTGACCTCATCCACTATGCGAGAAAGGTCGTGCCGGATATTGCGTTTACGAGCGATGTGATTGTCGGATTCCCGAACGAGACGGAGGAGGATTTCCAAGCGACACTTGACCTCGTGGAAGAGGTCGGGTTCGTGTCGCTGTTCACGTTCATCTATTCGAAGCGAGAGGGAACCCCCGCCGCCACCATGTTTGACCCCGTCACCCACGAGGAAAAGGAAAAACGCATGGCAAGGCTTACGGCTTTACAAGAGAAAATCGCCGCTCGGCATTCTGCTGATTTGGTAGGCCAGAGCTTTAAGGCGATTTTGGAGAACGATGTCGGCGAGTTTGTGGAAGCCCGTCTGCCGGATAACCGAGTGGTGCGGGTGCAGGCCGATTCATCGGATTTGGGTAAACGGGCGGATATCACCGTTACAGACGCCAAAAGCTGGGTACTGTATGGCGACGTTACCGCCGTGTACGATTAAGTCTCAAAATTTATTTATCATAAAGGAGAATGAACACTATGGACCGCATTATTGACTTGGCACGTGAAATCGGTGCCGCTATTCAACAGGATGACCGCTATCTTCGGATGATGGCGGCACAGGAGACCGCTGACAAGGATGAGGCCTTGCAGGGGCTTATCGGCGAATTCAACCTCAAACGCATTGCTCTCGGCAACGAGGCACAAAAAGAAGATCGTGATGAGAAAAAAATGGAGTCTCTCAACGACGAATTGCGTACGGCATACCAGGCGATTATGGAGAACGATGCCATGAAAGCCTATAACGCCACGAAACCGGAGATGGACACTCTGCTCAATGCGGTGGCGAAAATCATTACGCTGTCGGCACAGGGCGAGGATCCCTATTCCATTGACGAGCACGAGGAGCATCACTGCGACGGTAGTTGCTCTACTTGCGGAGGCTGCCACTGATTTTTAAGAATTCTGCAAAGGAGGGAGAACGTATGAACAAAACCGGAATGACACCGATGATGGTGCAATATCTGGAAATTAAAGAGCAACACCCGGAGTGTTTGTTGTTCTTCCGCCTGGGCGATTTTTATGAGATGTTCTTTGATGATGCCAAGGTGGCGTCAAAGGAACTGGAGTTGGTTCTCACCGGCAAGGATTGCGGCCTGCCGGAGCGGGCACCGATGTGCGGCGTCCCGTTCCACAGCTGTGAGGGGTATATTGCTCGTCTCGTTTCCCGAGGTTACAAGGTGGCCATCTGCGAACAGACGGAGGACCCCACCACCGCCAAAGGGCTTGTAAAACGAGATGTTATTCGTGTGGTGACACCGGGTACCGTTCTCGAAAGCAGTATGCTGGATGAGGGCAAAAATAACTACCTTTGTGCCGTGTTCGGACAAGGGGAGACGGTGGGACTTTGCTTTGCGGATGTATCCACCGGTGACGTGCGAGTGACCGAGCTTTCGGGAGAGGACGTAAACGGTCGTCTTTGCTCGGAGATGGGGCGGTTTTCTCCGTCGGAGATTCTGTGCAATACGGCACTTGCAAAAAATGAAATTTTTATGGGCTTCTCCGCCGAACGGTTGATGGTTTCTCCCGAAATACGGGATGATGCCTGCTTTGACGAAAATGACCGGCGTATTGCCGATTGCTTTGGTGCGGTGGAGGATTTGAGCGACCGTATCGCCGCCAAACGGGCGGTAGGGTGCTTGCTCGCTTATCTTTATGAAACCCAAATGACCGGTCTTGAACGGTTGCGTGAGCTGTCTTACTATACCGACGGTCAGTTTATGCGTTTGGATGTATCCACTCGCCGAAACCTGGAATTGGTGGAGACGATGCGGGGAAAAGAAAAACGTGGTTCCCTTTTGGGCGTGTTGGACATGACCAAAACCGCTATGGGCAAACGCCTGCTTCGTGTGTGGATGGAACGCCCGCTGTTACAGCCGGACGCTATTGATGAACGGCTGGATGCGGTGGAGGAATTGTATAAAGACAGCGTGCTGTGCGGAGATTTGGGAGAGATGCTGTCCGGTATTTATGACCTCGAACGGATTATGACCCGTATTGTCTATGGCTCCGCCAACGCCCGTGAGCTTCGCTCCCTTGCCCAAACCATTCGTGCCGCCGCACCGGTGCGTGAACGGTTATCCGGTGCCAAAGCGTCGATGCTGTGTGCTGTTCGTGAAGAGATGGACCCTCTTGCGGATGTGTGTGAATGGGTGGAGAGTGCGATTGAGGATGAACCGCCGCTCACCGTGCGAGAAGGAAAAATGATTCGTCTCGGCTACAACGCCGAGGTGGATGAGCTTCGGTATGAGATGGAACACGGCGGTGAGCATATTGCTCAGGTAGAAGCCGCCGAACGGGAGCGTACCGGCATTGCTAAATTAAAGGTCGGCTATAACCGTGTGTTCGGGTATTATATCGACGTGCCTCGCTCTTTTTCGGGCGATGTTCCGCCGGAATACATACGAAAACAGACCACAACCTCGTCCGAACGCTACATTACCGAGGAACTGAAACGGTTGGAATCCCGGGTGCTTGGGGCGAGAGAACGACTGGATGCTTTGGAATACAAATTGTTTGACGAGCTTCGTCGCCGGATTGCCGACCAACTGCCACGTGTGCAGAAGACGGCACAGGCTATCGCAAAAATTGATGTTCTCCGCTCGTTTGCGGCGGTGGCGGTTAAAGCCCGTTATGTGCGTCCGACAGTGACCGACAACGGCGTGCTCGATATTCGTGGCGGTCGTCATCCGGTGGTTGAAAATTTGCAATCTGCCCCGTTTGTGCCTAACGATGCCCATTTGGACAAAGGGCAGGAGCAGACATTGCTTATCACCGGCCCGAATATGGCGGGTAAATCCACCTATATGCGGCAGGTGGCGTTGATTGTGCTGATGGCACAAATCGGTTGTTTTGTGCCTGCAGACCGTGCCGATATCGGCGTGGTGGACAGCATTTTCACCCGTGTGGGTGCTTCGGATGACCTTGCCAGCGGACAATCCACCTTTATGGTGGAGATGAGCGAGGTGGCGTCCATTCTCAAACACGCCACCCGTGAGAGCCTTATTATTTTCGATGAAATCGGTCGTGGCACCTCAACCTTTGATGGGATGAGTATTGCCCAAGCCGTTTTGGAATATGTCACCTCGAAAAAAATCGGGGCAAAAACGCTGTTTGCTACACACTATCACGAGCTTACGGCACTGGAGGGAACGCTTCCCGGCGTGGCGAATTACAGCGTAGCGGTGAAAAAACGGGGTGAGGATATTACCTTCCTTCGCCGCATTATTCGTGGGCCGGCAGACCAAAGTTATGGTATTGAGGTCGCCAAATTGGCGGGTGTTCCCAACGATGTGGTTAAACGGGCTCGGGTGATTCTCGACGAACTGGATTCCGGTGAGCGACCGGAATTGCCGTCTCGTGTCAAGAATGAGGAAGGTCAGCTGTCGCTTTTGGATGCGATGGGGAGCCCGGTTCTTGAAAAGTTAAAGAATTTAGACGTCAACACGTTGACGCCTATCGAAGCGATGCAGACGCTGTATGAACTGCAAAAAGAGGCTAACGAGTAAAAAAGGAGGGGACGTTTTATGGCGAAAATTCAGGTGCTTGACCGCCACACGGCGGAGCTGATAGCCGCAGGCGAGGTTGTGGAACGTCCTGCTTCTGTTGTAAAAGAACTGTTCGAGAACGCCGTGGATGCCGGTGCTTCCTTTATTACGGTGGAAATCGAACATGGCGGCGTAACGATGCTCCGTGTTACCGACAACGGTTGCGGAATTGAGCGGGAGGATGTGCCCACGGCATTTTTACGCCACGCAACCAGTAAGGTTCGCACGGCGGACGATTTGGAAACGATTGGGACGCTTGGTTTCCGTGGCGAAGCACTTGCCTCGGTGGCTGAGGTGGCTCGGGTGGAAATGATAACCCGCACCGAAGCGGAAGAGGTAGGAACCCATTACGTTATTGAGGGCGGCGAGGAACAGACTTGCGAGGATGTGGGCTGTGCCGCCGGAACGATTGTGTGTGTGCGGGACTTGTTTTTTAACATCCCCGCCCGAATGAAATTTCTTAAAACTGATATGGGCGAGGGAAACGCCGTTGCCGGTGTCCTTGACCATTTGGCGTTGTCTCATCCGGAAATTGCCGTCCGCTTTGTGCGAGACGGAAAAGAGGTTCTCTCCACTGCCGGTGACGGCGACGTATACGGCTGTATCTATGCGGTGCTTGGCCGTGATTTTGCAAAAACCTTGATGCCGGTGGATTATGAAATGGGTGGCATTCGGGTGACCGGATATGCGAACAAGCCGGAATTCGGTCGACAAAATCGCACGATGCAACGGTTTTTCTTAAATGGGCGTTACGTGAAAACTCGTACTGCCGCCGCCGCTTTGGAGCAGGCATACAAGGGTTCGCTGATGGTGGGGAAATTGCCCACGTGCGTGTTATACATTGAGTTGCCCGTGGATGCGGTGGACGTGAATGTGCATCCTACTAAGCTGGATGTTCGCTTTTTGCGGGACAAGCCGGTGTTTGATGCGGTGTATTATGCGATTAAATCGGCGATTGAAAATCTACATACCCGTAAAGAAGCTCATTTCCCCGCCCCGAAAGGGCCGGCGGTTGTGCCCGGAAACCCCGGGTTTTCTGCCCCGACGGGCGAACAGCTGCGTTTATCCTTTGCGGCATTGGAGACAAAGCCCGTTCCCGAAAAACCGCAAAATGAGATGCCGAAGCCGGAGACTTTTGCGGTGACGGCTCCCCGTTCTTTTGTGCCGGCTTCGCCGAAAGCGGTGCTTCACGATAACGGGGATGAGGGCTTCACTGCCTTTAAGGAGTATGCTGTTTCGGCAACGGAGCCTCAGGAAAAACCGTCCGTTCAAGCACAGCAAACCGTTGCCGAGAAAACGGAGGTTACGCCGGCGACAAATGAGCCGCTATCCGCTTCGGCAACGGACATTCCGCTGACCGTTGAGGAAGAACCCGGCGGGGAGATTACCGTGCTGGGAGAGGCGTTTTCCACGTATATTTTCGCTGAGATGGACGGGGAGCTTTATGTTATAGACAAGCACGCCGCCCACGAGCGTATACTGTATAACCGTTTGCGTGAAACGGAACACACCGAATCTCAACAGTTGCTCGCTCCTGTGACGGTGACGGTCAGCGGTGAGGAGATGGAGGCACTTTTAACGGCACAAGAGTCGCTCCTTAAAGCGGGCTTTGAAATTGACAGCTTCGGGGCACGGGACGTTATTGTCCGTGCGGTGCCTTTGTTGTTGTGCGATTGTGATGTCACCGAAACGGTGTTGGAGGTGGCAAGCGGACTTTGCTCCGGAAAAACGGAGGTTACCACCGACCGTTTGGATTGGCTTTACCACAACACCGCTTGCCGAGCCGCCATTAAAGCCGGCGACCGCAGTACACGGCAGGAGTGGGAGATGTTAGCGGATGCGGTGCTTCACAACGACGCCATTCGTACTTGCCCTCACGGACGACCGGTGTGCATTACGATTAGTCGCCGTGAGCTGGAAAAGCAGTTCGGGAGGATTGTATGAGTACCGACAACCGTCCGCCGCTTTTGGCATTGGCGGGCCCGACGGCATCCGGAAAAACCGCCTTGTCGGTGGAGCTTGCCAAGCGATTTTCCGCCGAGGTTATTTGTGCGGATTCGATGCAGATATACGAAGGGCTTTCTATCGGTACCGCTCGCCCCACCGAAGAGGAAACGGAGAATGTGCCGCATCATCTGTTTGGTTTTCTCTCCCCGGAGGAGGCATATAGTGTCGCTCGGTATGCACAAGATGCTCGCCGTGTGATTGACGAGGTGCAACAGCGGGGCTATTTGCCGTTCCTTTGCGGCGGAACCGGGTTGTATTTAGAGGCGGTGCTTTGCAATTTGCAGTTTGCCGACGAGCCGCAGGATGAGTCGGTACGTGCCCGCCTGAAAGAGGAGCTTGCCGCTGTGGGCGGCGAGGCAATGCTGAATCGCCTCAGAGAGATTGATGCCGAGACCGCCGAAAAGCTTCACCCGAACGACCACGGACGTATCGTGCGGGCACTTGAGGTGTATGCGTTGACCGGCGTGACACTGACCGAGCAAAAACGGCGTTCTCGGGAGGTGCCTTCACCGTATAAGAGCAAATTGCTCATTTTGGATTATCGCAATCGACAGACGCTGTATGACCGCATCGATCGGCGGGTGGACGTTATGCTTGCCGAGGGACTTGCCCAAGAGGCAACGGCGTTTTTATCTGCCGGGCACGCTCCGACGGCGATGCAGGCGATTGGCTATAAAGAGCTGATTCCGTGGATGACGGGGGAAAAGAGCCTTGCCGCCGCCGCCGAGGACCTGAAACAGAGTACACGGCGGTATGCCAAACGGCAGTTGTCGTGGTTTCGACGTATGGAGGATGCCACGTTTTTGTATGTGGACGAGTACCCGTCGATGACGGCACTTGCGGATGCCGCTTCATTGGAAATTGACCGCTTTTTGAAAGAATAAACACCATTCACCGAGAGGAGGAAACCGGATTGAATACCGTTACAAAACGAGTTGTACTGACGATTGTGGCACTTTTTTTGCTTGTTTACGTCGGATACCAGGGCTTTTTATATTTTTTCTCCACATCGGTGGAATTTGAGACGGTCAACAGTTTTACCGTCTATGATCGATTAGAGGTGCAAGGAGTCGCCATCCGCAGTGAGCAGGTGTTGGATAAAACCTCCTCCGGTTATGTATATTACACGCTGAAAAACGGGGCACGAGTTGCCAAGGACGGCGTGATTGCCCAGGTGTTTCCCAGCGAGAGTGATGCTCTTGCCAAGAAAAACATTGAGGCGGTCGATGCGGAAATCGAGATGCTGGAGACCTTGCAAAAACAAGGCTCTGTCAGCAAGACCAACCTGGAAATGCTGAATATGCTTTTGAATTCCACCCAAAAAGATTTGGTGAAAATGGTCAAAAACAGCGATTTTGAAAAGCTGTCGGAAACCCGCTCTGAGCTGTTGGAACTGCTTAACCGCAAACAAATTTTGGTGGGAAAAGTGGACAATTTTGAGGAACGTATTACCGCTTTGAAGGAAAAACGCAAGGCGTTGGATTCCGGAACTTACAGAGAGGCCATCGGAACGGTGACATCGCCGGTGACCGGCTATTTCATCTCCACCACCGACGGCTATGAGTCGATGTTTGATTATGAAAACGTGAATTCTCTCTCGGTGGACGATGTTCAAAAAGCATTGAAAGCCACTCCCACGGCAAGCAACAGCGGCGTGGGAAAGGTTGTAGGCAACTATGAGTGGTATCTTGCGTGTATTGTGCCGGTGGAGAAACTGTCGCTATTCGGCGAAAATCAATCGCTTAATGTGATGTTGCCTTTTGTGGCGGATGAAGCCATTCCCGTTACGGTGGAAAAGGTCAACAAACAAGGAGACCGTGCTATGGCACTCCTCAAGTGTTCGTATATGTCCGAAGCCTTGTCGGCGGTACGGTGTGAACAAATTCAAATTTTGCTCACCGAATATTCCGGCCTGTATGTGCCGGATGAAGCGTTGCGATTTGACGAAAATAACGAGCCGGGTGTGTATGTGCGAAATGGCACAACGTTGCAGTTCCGTCGGGTGAAAATTGATTATCACAGCGAGACCGGTAAATATTCGATTTGTGACCCGGATATGGATACCGCCAAGCTGGAGACGGCGGTTACCAAAAAAACCGAAACCACCTCTACGGGAGCGGAATTGACGGAGACGTCGACGGCGTCGACCACGACACCCGTGGAAGAAAAGGAAGAAGCCCCGTATTTGAAACTTTATGACGATATGGTTGTGGGAGGGAAAAACCTGTATGAAGGGAAAGTTGTTCATTGATGAGATTGCCGACAACTGCAAGCGTGTAGAGGAGCGTATTGCCGCCGCCTGCGTGCGTGCAGGACGCTCAAGGCAAGAGGTTACGCTTATCGGTGTGTCCAAAACCGTTGAGGCAGAACGTGTGCAAGCCGCTGTGGATGCCGGTGTGACCTGCCTCGGTGAAAACCGTGTGCAAGAGTTATGCGAAAAGCAACCGCAGATTGAAGGAAACCCCGAATGGCACCTTATCGGTCATTTGCAAACCAACAAGGTGAAGCAGGTGGTGGGGAAGGTCGCCCTGATTCAATCGGTGGACAGCGTGCGTCTTGCCAAGCAAATCGAAAAGGTATCCGCCTCTATGGAGTGCGTTACTCCGATTTTGGTGGAGGTCAACATCGGCAGAGAGGCAAGTAAGTCCGGTGTGGATGCGTCAGAGTTGCCGGAATTGCTTTCGAAAATTGCGGAATTTCCCCATATTTCGGTGCAAGGATTGATGTGTGTACCCCCAATTTCGGACTCTTCGGACAAAAAACGTAATTATTTTGCAAAAATGCACCAACTGTTTCTTGACATTCGGGACAAAAAGTTGGATAATATAGATATGCGTATACTCTCGATGGGTATGTCTTCGGATTTTGAGGAAGCTATCTTAGAGGGAAGCACTATGGTTCGTGTCGGCACGGCGTTGTTTGGTCGACGGAACTACACCTAATTTCGAATAATTTTATTTAGGAGGATATACATAATGGGCTTCAAAGATTGGATTGACAAAGTTATGGGTGACGAGGACGAGGAATTCGACGAGACCGAAGGCGGCGAAATGGATCTTATCGCCCCGGCGGTGGAAGTGGAAGAACCCGCCCCGACTCCGGAACGTGGCAAACGTGGCAACAAAGTTCTCAACATCAACGCCACTGCCCAGCTGCAAGTGGTGCTCGTGAAACCGGAGCGTTTTGATGATGCGAGTGTGGTTGCGGATCACCTCAACGCCAAACGCACGGTGGTGTTGAACCTCGAATCCGCAAACAAAGATGTGTCTCGCCGCATTCTGGACTTTTTGAGCGGCGTGGCGTATGCCAACAACGGCCAAATCAAAAAGGTTGCCAACTGCACCTTTATCATCACCCCGTACAACGTGGGTATTATGGGTGACTTGTTGGACGAGTTGGAGAATAATGGGCTCTACTTCTGAGTCTCTTTTACAGGCACGTGTGCGTGATGCGACGGCACTTTGCTTGCGTCGTGGTCGTCCCTGCTTCGTCGGCTTCTTAGCGGAGGAGGAACGGGGACTTGCCGAGAAAACGGCGGCTTTTGAGCCGGCGGTGGACTATGCGTTCTACGGCGGCTATGAAGAAGCGGCTCGTGGCATTCTTGCCGTGTTCCCGTCGGACTTTCCCCGTGAAGCGGTGACGTTTCCGTTGACGGCGTTGGGGTTTTCCTATCGCAAGGAAGCGACGCTTTGCCATCGTGATTTTCTGGGAACCATCCTCGGCTGTGGCATTGAACGTGATGCCGTTGGAGATATTCTCTGCGGACAAGGGCTGTCGGTTGCGTTTGTTTTCAGTGAGCTTGTGCCTTATTTGAAAGAGCAAATTTCCCGTGTCGGACGGGAGGGGGTTACCCTGCTTCCCGCATACGACGGTGCACTTCCCGAACAACGGGAAGCGGAGGAACTGCGACTGACGGTCGCTTCGTTGCGGTTGGATGCTGTTGTAGCGGCACTTGCCCACCAATCCCGTTCCAAGACCGCAGAGATCATCGGAGCGGGGCTTGTGCAACTTTGTCATACGGTTTGTACGGCTCCTGCCCGTGAGATAAAAATCGGCGACGCCATTTCCGTTCGAGGCGTCGGACGATTTACCGTTGATTCTTTCGGCGGTGAAACCAAAAAAGGACGGAACATTATTACGGTTAAAAAATACCGCTGACAGTGGGTTTTTTAGAAAGAATTTTAGGAGGACAATGCGATGTTGACTGCACAGCAAATTCGTGAAATTGCCTTTACCAAAACTCTCGGAGGCTACAAAACAAATGAGGTTGACTTGTTTATCGACGAGGCGGCCGCTACGGTGGATGCCTTGACCGCTCAACAGGCGGAAGCGGGTGCTAAAATGGAAGCCCTTGCATCCAAACTGCTTGAGTACCGTGCGAAAGAGGAGAACATTCAAAACACGATGCTCTCTGCACAGCGTACGGCGGACACGATGATTCGTGATGCGAAACAAAGTGCTGACCTGACCATGCAGGATGCCGAGATTAAAAAGAATCAAGCATTTGAGGAATTGGAACGCAAGGTTGCAGAGAAGCAGGAAGAGTTTGAGAAAATGGCCGCTGACCTTACGGCAGATTATGAAAAGAAAGCGGCGGATGCCCAAGCTTCCTATGAGGCAGATGTGGCGGACAAGAACGCCAAAATTGCGGATAAAGAGCAGGAACTGGTGGAACTGAAAGATAAGGTTGCCAAGTTCCAAGACGATTTGATTGCTTTGTATCGTCAGCACTTCGAAATGATTGGATTGTTCCCCGGCGAGAAAGCACCGAAACGTGAAGCTCCCGCTCCGATTGCCGAGCCGGAAATTTCCTTTGATGCTCCTGCGGCTGCCGAGCCGGTGATTTCCTTTGACGCTCCTGCCGCTTCTGAGCCGGAAATCTCCTTTGACGCTCCTGTGGCTGCTGAACCGGCGATTTCCTTTGACGCTCCTGTGGCTGCCGAACAGGAAATCTCCTTTGATGCTCCTGCGGCTGTCGAACCGGAAATCTCCTTTGATGCTCCTGCCGCTGCCGAGCCGGAAATCTCCTTTAACACTCCCGCCTTTGATTTAGGTGATGGTTCCGGCCTCGAGTTTTCCACTCCTGCCGCAAATGACGGCGGTTTGGAATTCTCCGCTCCTGCCTTTGATTTAGGTGATGGTTCCGGCCTCGAGTTCTCCACTCCTGCCGCAAATGACGGCGGTTTGGAATTCTCCGCTCCCGAATTTGATTTGGGTGATGGTTCCGGCCTTGAGTTCTCCACTCCTGCCACCGACGACGGCGGCATTGAGTTTGGCACGCCTGCCGGTGGTGCGATGTGGCCGGACGATGAAGTGGTAGATTTGCCTGCGGACAAAGAAAACCGCTTTGCTGACCTACAATTCGGCGACAACTACGATGTGGGCGGTACGGATAACCCGTTCGGTCGAGGCAACCAATAATTTTCAAAATCAAGAAGCGGCGTACCGCACACGGTGCGCCGCTTTTTATGAAACGAAAGGGGCGGCAAAATGAAACAGCGAATTTGCCGTTTTTTGTGGCTTGTGCCGGCGGTGGTGTTGGTTTTGTTTGACCAATGGACAAAACATATCGCCAAAACGTCGCTTTTGCAACCAAAGGTGCTGATTGCCCATGTGTTGGAGCTGACCTATACCGAGAATACCGGTGCGGCGTGGAGTATGCTTGCGGGAAAACAGACGTTGCTTATCGTTGTTACCGCCTTGATGCTCGGCGTTGTGTTATGGGCGTTGATAAAGGGCCCGTGGCAACATCCTCTTTTGCAAACGGCGGAAATGCTCCTTATTGCCGGTGGATTCGGTAACTTGATTGACCGTGTTTTTTGTGATTATGTGGTAGATTTCATTTATGTGAGTGCTATTCATTTTCCGGTGTTTAATGCGGCGGACTGTTTCGTGTGTATCGGTGCGGCATTGGGCATTGTGTACGTTCTGTTTTTCGAAAAGGGGGATTTGCGTGGAGACAACCCATCTGCCGCCGTCGACAACGGCGGGGGAACGACTGGACAAAACGGTGGCACAGAGCCTCAACGTGACGAGAGCGACAGCACAAAAATGGATTGAACGTGAGCTTGTGACGGTGGGGGGCAAACCCCAAACCAAAAAGTATCTTGTTCAGCTTGGCGACGAAATCGTCGTTACCGTGCCGGATGCCGTGCCGTCGGAAACGGTGGCACAGGATATCCCTTTGACGGTGCTGTATGAGGATGACGATTTGCTCGTGGTGGATAAACCGAAAGGAATGGTGGTTCATCCCGCCGCCGGACACGCCGACGGCACGTTGGTGAACGCTTTGCTCGCCCATTGCGGCGACAGCCTCTCCGGCATCGGCGGGGTGTCTCGACCGGGAATTGTCCACCGCATTGATAAGGATACCAGCGGACTTTTGATGGTTGCGAAGAACGATTTTGCCCACCAAAGGCTGGCGGCACAGATAAAGGCACACACCTTTACACGTGTGTATGAGGCGATTGTGGTCGGCCATTTGAAAGAGGAAAAAGGGACGGTGGATGCCCCGATTGGTCGCCATCCGAAAAACCGCAAAAAAATGGCGGTGACAACGGAGCACTCCCGCTGTGCTGTTTCGCATTATGAGGTGCTGGAACGTTTGCGGGGCTGTGACCATGTGCGTGTGCGGTTGGAAACGGGTCGCACCCACCAAATTCGTGTGCACATGGCGTATCTCGGCCATCCGGTATTGGGGGACACGGTGTACGGTTCGTCCACGCCCGTTCCGGGACTTTCCGGCCAGTGCTTACACGCTAAAACGCTCGGGTTTGACCACCCCCGTTCGGGCGAATATATGGAATTAACCGGCGAATTGCCTGCCTACTTCACGGCAATGCTGGAAAAATATATGGAAAGGGAATAACCTTTACAGACGAAAAGAGAGGATAACAGTATGGAGTATCATTTTTCTGACGGCTTGCGGGATTTAAGCCCGTCTGCCATTCGTGAAATTCTGAAATACGCATCCGGTTCGGACATTATTTCTTTTGCAGCCGGCAACCCGTCGCCGGAGGCGTTTCCGGTTGACGTGGTGGCGGACATCTCGGACAAGATTTTGCGTGATCGTCCGATTGATGCCTTGCAGTACAGCATCACCGAGGGATATGCTCCCTTGCGTACCCATGTTGCCGAGCGGATGAAATACGTTTACGGTATCGGTGGCGAGGAGGATGCGGTGCTGATTACCGCCGGTGCTCAGCAGGTGATGAGCCTTATGACTAAAACGCTGTGCAATCCGGGTGATGTCATTCTGTGTGAAGACCCGTCCTTTATCGGCTCGCTGAATATGTTCCGCTCGCTCAACACGAAGCTGGTGGGCATTCCGATGGAAGCGGATGGCATGGATATGGCGGCGTTGGAGGCGGCTCTTAAGAGTTATGACAACGTGCGGTTTATCTATACAATTCCGAATTTCCAAAATCCCACCGGCGTGACGATGACGATGGCAAAACGTGAGAAGCTGTATGCTCTTGCCAAGGAATACGGTGTTATGATTTTGGAGGATAACCCCTACGGCGATTTGCGATTTGCGGGGGAGGATTTGCCCGCTATCAAGACAATGGATACCGCAGGCATCGTGATGTATGCCGGCAGTTTTTCTAAAGTGCTGTCGCCGGGACTTCGTGTCGGTTACGCTATCGGCCCGGCGGCGGTGGTGTCGAAAATGACCGTTGCCAAGCAAGGCGAAGATGTGCACACAAATATTTGGGCACAAATGATTTCTGACGAGTTTATGGCCGGCGATTTTGATGCCCATTTGGCGTATCTGCGTGAGCTGTATCGTGGCAAAGCGGAACTGATGATGACGCTGATTGAAAAGGAACTTGTGCCTACGGGAATCCAATATTATCCGGTGGAGGGCGGCTTGTTTATTTGGTGCAAACTGCCTGCCGGTGCGGATATGAAAGAGTTTTGTACCCGTGCGGTGAAAGAGAAAAAGGTTGCTGTTGTGCCGGGTAACGCTTTTACGGCGGACGAAAACGCCACCAGCGACTCTATCCGTCTTAACTATTCCACCCCGACGGATGAACAGATGATAGAGGGTATGGCTCGTTTGGGCGAGCTTGCCCGAGAAATGTTTGTGAAATAATTGAAACCTCGTGTTTTAAGGAGAGTAATG
The DNA here is from genome assembly GCA_045598965.1 of Acutalibacteraceae bacterium. Lineage (GTDB taxonomy): Bacteria > Bacillota > Clostridia > Oscillospirales > Acutalibacteraceae > RGIG426. Next base: position 16,750 of record JAZRVH010000004.1, on the reverse strand, counting down.
TTATGAGTGACCAAACCCCTGTGACGGAACAACGTCCCCGTGCATTAAGCTGTATTCAACCAACCGGTATTCCGACCCTCGGAAACTATCTCGGTGCGTTGCGTAACTGGGTGACGTTGCAGGACGATATGGAATGTGCGTTTGCGGTGGCGGATTTGCATGCTATCACGGTACGTCAGCAGCCGGCGGCGTTTCGTAAACAGATTTATGAGACGTATGCGTTGCTGTTGGCGTTGGGAATTGACCCCGAAAAAAATGTGGTGTTTGTGCAGTCTCAGGTGCCGGCACACAGCGAGCTTATGTGGCTTTTGTCCAGCTGTACCGCTTTCGGCGAATTGTCCCGTATGACGCAGTTTAAGGATAAATCCCAAAAGCATGCGGACAATATCAATTTGGGACTTTTTGCTTATCCCACGTTGATGGCGGCGGATATTTTGCTCTATCAGGCGGATTACGTCCCCGTGGGTGCGGACCAAAAGCAACACGTGGAGCTGACTCGTACCTTGGGTGAGCGTTTTAACGGGCTGTACGGCGAAGCGTTCAAAATCCCCGAGCCCTACATTATGAAAGCGTGTGCCCGTGTGCGTTCGTTGCAGGAGCCGACGAAAAAAATGTCCAAATCCGACGAAAACGTCAATTCGTTCATCTCGTTGCAGGATGATGAGGCAACCATTTTGCGTAAATTCAAACGTGCCGTTACCGACAGCGAGGCATGTGTCCGTTATGCAGAGGGGAAAGACGGTATTTGTAACTTGATGGAGATTTATTCCGCTGTTACCGGCAAAGATTTCGACGCTATTGAGGCGGAGTTTGCCGGCAAAGGCTATGGCGAATTCAAAATGGCGGTGGGTGAGGCGGTTGCCGCCGAACTCAAACCCATTCAAGAACGCCTGAAGACCTATATTGCCGACAAGGGCGAACTGGAACGTCTGATGAAACAAGGGGCGGAAAAGGCCCAATACGTTGCGGAACGGACGTTGAAAAAGGCGAAGAAAAAGATGGGCTTTGTGCAGGTGTAATCAAAAACTCCGCATAAAAGGAGGATAGCGATATGTCAAAATACGAACAGTCTGCCCGTGCGGTGTATACAGACCCGATGCGGTTTCTCTCGCCGGACGAAACGGTGCTGTGGCGGGGAAAACCGAAAAAATCCGCTTTTATCATGAACAAGGCGGCGGTGATGTTTCTTCCGGCACTGATTTGGTTGCTGTTTGACGGGACGTTTATCGTGATGATGTTTGCTACGGACGAAATGCCCAAGGAGATGCTGTGGTTCATTATCCCGTTTTTTGCGATTCACTTGATGCCGGTTTGGATTTGGCTCGCCAACATCCTTACCGCAAAGAAAAAGTGGGACAATACCGAGTATTTGATTACCGATCACCGGATTTTTATCCAATCCGGTTTTATCGGAATGGATTATCAAACGCTGTCGTACAAGGATATCCAAAAAGTGAACTTGAAAGTGGGAATTCTTGACCGACTTCTTAAAGTGGGGGATATCCATTTTGCTACACGAGACGGGGATTCTTTGGCGATTTTGGATGTGGAGGAGGCTGTGACTTTGTATCCCCGCATTCAAAAAACAGTGATGGATATCCAAGCCGATATAGAGTATCCCAATGCATTCCGTCCGACGGAAAACCCCGGCTACACCACGCAATATCCTTCAAATTTCGATAGATAATGTTTAGTAACATACGAAACGGCACGGCACAATTCGAAAGAGTTGTGCCGTGCATTTTTTTGATAGTTTTTAGTTGAATCTGCACAAAAAATAGTGCCTTTTTGGGCACTTTTTTTGTTGACAAATGCACTTATATATATTATAATATAGCACGTATGTAATGTGGCTATTTTACGCCATAAAAAAGTGAGGAGAGATACACATGACCCACAAGCGTATACTCAGTTTCGTGTTAGCTCTCGCTTTGTTGTTGACCTCGTGTCCTGCCTTTGCGTTGGCGGAGGAGCCTTCCTCTTCCACCACCCAGCAGATGCAGGTTCCGGGTGATACTAACGGCGATACGCTAATCAACATGAAAGACGTACTGGCTTTGCGGTACTATATCGCAGAGCTGAAAACCATGGAGGAGGCGTTTGCGGACCACACCGATTGTGTGGATGCACGTACGCTCAGCCTCGGTGGACGCACAGTGCGTGCCGACGCCAACGGCGACGATGTTATCAATATGAAAGACGTGTTGGTGCTTCGTAAATACATCGCCGAGCTTCCGGCTACCTTGGCACCGCACCAATGTCATCCGCCGGTGCCGTCGACTGTGACGACTGTTCCCACAACGCAGCCGAGCTGGATGCCGTCGATTATGACGACCGCCTCCACGACGCAGCCGAGCTGGATGCCGTCGATTGTGACGACCGCTTCCACGACGCAGCCGACGACGATCCCGACCACCGAGTGGACGACGATCCCGACCACCGAGCCGACCACTGAGCCGACCACTGAGCCGACCACCGAGCCGACGACTGAGCCGACTACCGAGCCGACCACTGAGCCGACCACTGAGCCGCAACCGGTGTACTATACCGTTTCGGTGACCTTGGGCTCTGCGGATAAAGGACAGGCGGAAGCGGGCGAAACCGTGACCGTGACGGCGAATGCTCCGGCGGACGGTTACCTCTTTGACAAATGGATTGTCAAAGAAGGCGGCGTGACCCCGGCGGATGTCACGAAGGCACAGACCACCTTTGTGATGGGCGAAGCGAACGTGGTGATGGAAGCCACCTACAAGCTGGGTCGCTATCAAGTTTCAGTTGAGAACGGTACCGCCAACGGTCAAGAGACCACGATGGCGAATATCGGTTCTACCGTTGCCTTGGCGGCGAACACGGCTCCGTCCGGCTATGTGTTTGATAAATGGGTGGGTGACGTTGACTTTGAGAATGCGTCGAGCATGACCACCACCTTTGTGATGCCGGAGGCTCCGGTGACGATCACCGCAACCTTTGCGAAGAAAGACTTGACCGTGACGGTGGATGGCGGTACTGCCACCCCGACCGGAACCGTTCATGTGGGTGATACCATTACCATTGCCGCTACCATTCCGGAGGGATATTCCTTCAAAGAGTGGCAGGGCACCGGTGTGGAATTTGCCGATAAGGATAACGAAAACACCACCTTTGTGATGCCGGGCGACAGCGTGACCGTGACGGCTACTTTCACCGCCAACGACTACACGGTTACCGTGGTAGACGGTGAAGCCAACAAAACGGTTGCTCATATCGGCGATGAAATCACATTGACGCCGGCGAACAAACCCGGTTTCACCTTTATCGAATGGACTTCTGAGGAGGTGACCGTTTCCGCCAACGGCAAGTTTGTGATGCCGGCGAAAAACGTGACTGTCACTGCCAACTTCAGTGAAAATGCGTTCAACATCGAGATTAAAGGCGGTTTTGCCAATAAAGCGGCGGCAACGGCGGGCACGACCGTGAGCATTACTGCTGACGAGATTGCTTCCCCGTATGTGTTTGACCACTGGAACGTGTCGGTGGGCACCGGTGTGACCATTGCGGATGCCACCAATCCGAACACCACCTTTGTGATGCCGGAAGGCGACGTGACGATTGAAGTTGTCACCCGCATAGACGGCTATGTGGTTGCGGTCGTAGGCGGTAGCTCTGACCGTTCGAACGGCCGTGCCAACGAAAATACGTTTGTTACCATTACGGCGAACGAACCCGAACCGGGTAAAGCCTTCAAAGAGTGGGAAGTCCGGACCGAGGGCGTTGTCCTTTCGGATGTGAACTCCCCGATTGCCACCTTCACTATGCCAGCGAAGGACGTGGAATTTAAGGCGATTTATTCGGTCGAGAAATACTCCGTAACCGTCAACGGCGGTCTGACCAACAAAGCGGAGACCAACTACGGTGATACCGTGAAGTTGACGGCACAGCCGAAGACCGGTAAAAACTTTGTTAGATGGAACTGCAACAGCGGCAATGTCACGCTTGATGACCCGACCGCTGTGAATGCTGAGTTTACAATGCCGGCGGGCAACGTTGTGTTTACCGCCGAGTATAGCTATACCGATTACACCTTGACGGTGAAAAACGGTGAGGCAAACAAAACGGCAACTTCTACCGTTGGTTTCAACACCTACGTTATGCACGTGGATGACGAAATTACGCTGACGGCGAATGATCCGGCGGAAGGCTTCCTCTTTGACAAGTGGGTCGTCACGGGGGGCACCCTTCATATCACCGATGAGACTAACACCAGCGTGACCTTTACGGCGTTGGCAGAGAATACTACGATTGAGGCTACCTACAAAGAGCAAACCTACGAGGTGACTATCACAAACGGTACGGTGAAATCCGGGGCACAAGCTGCCGCCGGTCACACCGTTAATGTGGTGGCCCTTGCCGCTTCCGCTGTGGGCACGGATGTGCAATTCTACTACTGGCAAGGTACCGACAGCGAGGGCAATGAACTGACCTTTGCCGATGCGTCGTCGGAGGATACCACCTTTACGATGCCCAAAGGCGGTGCTAACGTGACCGCCGTGTTTGGCCCGGAACGCCATGCTATCGGTGTCAACTATGCGTTGACCTCTGTTTCCTGCGAGGGCATTGACGTGCCGATGTACAATAAGGGCGGCGAGATGCTGGCCCCGGCGGGAACGAAAGTGACCATTACCGCCGACAAGATTCCGGCGGGTACGCACTTCACCGGTTGGTTTGTGAAGAACGGTGCCATTGCCGATTTGGATACGACCAAATCGCCGGCGACCTTCACGATGCCTGCCAGCGACGTGGCCATCGACACCTACTATGAGAATACCAAGTTTAACGTTTCCGTTACCGGCGGTCACGCCCAAAAGACGGAGGACGCAATTTACAACGAAGAGTTGTGGGTTAAAGCGGACGTTCCGGAAGGCAAGACCTTTATGGGCTGGACCGGTAACGTGACCTTTGCGGATGCGACCTCGATGGAGACCACCTTTACGATGGGCACGGAGGATGCGGTCATCATCGCCAACTACGACGCCATTCTCTATCCCGTGACCGTGACCGGCGGTAAGTCCGACGCTGCCACATATGAAGCGGGTGCGACGGTTACCATTACCGCAAACGAACCGGAAGAGGGCTATATGTTCATCGGTTGGACGACGAGCGACGGCGTGACCTTCTTAAACAAAGATGCGGAAGTTACCACCTTCGAGATGCCGACGAAAGCGGTGTCTGTGACCGCTAACTTTGACCTCATCCCGCCGGAGACTTACTCCATCAGCGTGGATGGCGGTTCGGCTTTGCCGACGGCGGCCAGTGAGGGTACGACGGTTACTATCACCGCCGGTACGGCACAACCGGGTTATGAGTTCGACAAATGGACAACGACGACCGACGGCGTGACCTTTGCGGATGAGACTAAGGCCGAAACAACCTTTGTGATGCCGGAGGGCGAGGTTTCCATTGTTGCCACTTACAAAAGATCCGACTTGCCGCTGACCATTACCGGCGGTAGTGCAACGGTGGGCGGCGTGGAGGCTAACACCGCCAAAATCAACGACCTGGTGACCATCACTGCCGGTACGGCTCCGGATGGTTATGAGTTCGAAAAATGGGAAGTGACCGAGGGCGGTGTGTCCTTGGCGGATCCCACCAGTATCACCACCACCTTTACAATGGGTTCTGCTCCGGTGAAAGCGGAAGCCAAATTCAAAGAGAAGAAATACACCGTGACCGTTGTGAACGGTTCGCTTAAAGGCAGTGGCGGCATGACCAGCGATGAATTCGCAGCCGGCACGGAGATTGGCTTGCAGGCGAACGACCCGGCGGCGGAGAAAGTCTTCGAAAAATGGGTTGTGACCGACAACGTGGTGGAAATCAGCGATGCCACCTCTGCCGGCCACGCTACCTTTATTATGCCTGCCGCTAATGTGACCGTGACGGCCGTCTATAAAGATAAGACGTATAGCGTGGGTGTGGACGGTTGTTCGTCCACGGCTGTCGATGGCCGAGCGGCGAAAGGTGAGGAGATTACCGTAACGGCGGACGATTGTTCCGCTATCGGTCAGAAGTTCAATGCCTGGGAAGTGAAAGGCGTGACGGGAGTGGATACCTCCACGTCTACCATCACGTTCACCATGCCGGGCAACGACGTTTCCTTCAAAGCCTACTATGAGCCTATTAACTACAACGTAGTTGTGGACGGCGGTGAAACCAACAAAACCATAGCCAAATACGACGAGACCGTGCAGGTGACTGCCCCCGACAAAGAGGGATACACCTTCAGCGGTTGGACCGGTAATGTGACCTTTGACGATGAAACGGCGAACGTTACCAACTTCAAAATGCCGGCAGGCGACGTGAGTGTGAAAGCCAATTACACCGCTATCGACTACACGCTGACGCTTACGAAATGCTCGGCAGAGCCGGACAAAACCTACTATCATATCGGCGATGAGGTCACGTTGACTTACAACACGCCGGAAACCGGTAAAGTGTTTGACAAATGGTTGGTGACCCCGAACACGGTGACCATCACCAACAACAAATTCACCATGCCGGCGAGCGACGTGACGGTGGAGGCAAGCTATAAAAATGCCGCCTTTACCGTGGCCGTCAACAACGGTACGGCAACGCCTTCGGGCGGTTCTTACGGTGATACTATCTCGATCACCGCTTCGGAACCTGACACCGGCTACGAGTTCGATGAATGGACGACCGAAGACGGCGTGACCTTTGCGGATGCGACCTCGGCGGAAACTACCTTTGAGTTGCCCGCCAAAAACGTGACGGTGACCGCTACCTACAAGAAAACCAATTACACCGTATCCGTTCTGAACGGTACGGCAACGCCTTCGACCGCTCAGATGGGCGGCACGGTTCAGCTGAAAGCGAACGACGCTGCGGACGGTATGGAGTTTGATAAATGGGTAGTGAGAACCACCGGTGTGACCATTACGTTCGGCGATGAGACGGTTACCCAGACCAGTTTCAAAATGCCGGCGGCTAACGTGGAGATTGAAGCTACCTATAAATATATTCTGTTTACCGTAGAGGTGCAGAACGGTACGGCAAAAGTGAACGGTACGGAGACTTCGAGTGCAAAAACCACCGATATCGTGACGATTACGGCAGATGAGCCGCAGGACGGCTGGCAGTTTGCCGGCTGGACTTCCGAAGACGGCGTGACCTTCACGGATGCGACGGCGGCGACCACGACCTTCAAAATGATTGCCAAGAACGTGATCGTTTCTGCAACCTATGAGAAGATCGACTACACGATTGAAGTCACCGGCGGTACGGCGGACAAAACGACCGCCAATGTGGGCGACGACATCGCCCTGACGGTGGGTACTGTTCCTGACGGCCGTACCTTTGACGGCTGGAAAGTCAACGGTGACCCGATTACCGGCAACACCTTTAAGATGCCGGCGGGCAACGTGACGGTTGAGCCTGTCTATGGATACAAAGACTTGACGGTCGATGCCGAAAATGCCACCGTTTCCCCGACGGGTAACGTGAAAGTGGACGACACCATTACGGTGACCGCCGTTGTGCCGGAGGGCTACACTTTCAAAGAGTGGCAGGGCGATGGCGTGACCTTTGCGGATAAGACGAAAGAGACCACCACCTTTACAATGCCGGGCACCAGCGTGGAAATTAAAGCGGTGCTCGAAGCGATTGACTACAACGTGAAAGTCAACAGCGGTACTGCTTCTGTGGGCGGAAGCGATGTGACGGTTGCCAACGTGGGCGACACTGTGACCATTAAGGCGGCAGATCCCGAAACCGGCAAAGCGTTTGATAAATGGATTGTCGTGACCGAGGGTGTGACCCTTGCGAGCATCAGCGAAGCCACGACAACCTTTACGATGCCGGCGAAGGATGTGGAGTTCACCGCTACCTACAAATCGGTAGACTTCACCATTACCGTTATCGGTGACGATAACGGTGACGGCCGTGCAAATACGACCGGTGCTTCCTACAACGACGTAATCACGTTGACCGCCGAGCCGCATGAGGGCTATGAGCTGGATGCGTGGTCTTCGCCGGATGTGACTATCAACGACGGCAAGTTTACGATGCCGGCGAAGAATGTCACGGTTTATGCAACCTATAAGAAAGCTACCTACTCTGTGACCGTCACCGATGCGGTTGCCTCCGTCAACAACGGCACGGCGGGAACGAACGTGTCGGCACAGATGGGAGATACCGTGAAACTGACTGCGGACGAAGCCGAGGAAGGCTATGAGTTCGTGAACTTTACGTTGAACGGTGAAAAGATTGAGGGCGATACCTTCATCATGCCTGCGGGTGCGGCGGAAGTGAAAGCCATCTATAAATTGACCGATTACACCGTGTCTGTTACCGGTGGTACGGCGGATAAAACGACCGCCAACAAAGGCGATACCATCACCTTGACGGTCGGTACCGCACCGGAAGGCAAGAAATTCCAAAAATGGCAAGTGAACGGTGCGGATATTTCCGGTGACACCTTCACGATGCCGGCGGGCAACGTCACGGTCCAGGCTGTGTTTGTGGCGGATGACTACACGCTTACTGTCAACAACGGTAAGGCGAAAGTGGGCGGCAACGATGCCCCCACCGCTCAAATGGACGATATCGTGACCATTACGGCGAACGCTCCGGAGACCGGATTTGTGTTCGACAAGTGGACGACCGACTCCGACGTGATCTTTGCGGATGCGACCTCGGCGGAAACCACCTTTACGATGCCCGCCAAAGCGGTCACCGTGGTGGCTAATTATAAGAAGGATACCTATGCTATTAGCGTAACCGACGGTACGGCAACTCCTGCCACCGCCCAAATGGGTGATCGTGTCAGCCTTAGTGCTGGTACGGCACAACCGGGTTTTGAGTTCGATAAGTGGACGACTACAACTCCGGGTGTGAGCTTTGCGAACGCCTCCTCGGCGGAAACCAGCTTCACGATGCCTGCGGGCAATGTGAGTGTTGTCGCAACGTACAAACCGATCAACTACATTGTGACCGTCAACGGCGGTACGGCGACCAAGACCGCCGCCAACATCAACGACAGCATTACGCTGACTCCGAATACGGCTCCCACCGGTAAGGTGTTTACCGGTTGGATCGTGAATAAAGGCGGCGTGACCGTGACCGACAACGTCTTTACGATGCCGGCGGCGGATGTGGAAGTGACCGCAAAATATGACTGGGTGGATGTGACCGTTACCGTAACCGATGGTACGGCTTCTGATGGCACGAGTTCCGGTGCTTCTATCACCACTCACTACGGCACTACCGTGACCCTGACGTATGCTGCCGCTTCGACGGGCGAAGCCTTTGAACGCTGGAACGTTACGGCGGGTGGTGTGACCGTGACCGACAACGCCTTCACGATGGGTCTTGAAAACGTTACTGTGGAAGCAATCTACAAAAAAGTGGACTACACCGTGACCGTCAACAATGGTTCGGCTAACCCGGCTTCTGCCAACTATAACGATACCATTACCATTACCGCTTCGGCGGCACAGGCGGGTTATGTGTTTGAAAAATGGACCACCAGCGATGGCGTGACCTTTGCGGATGCGACCTTGGAAGAAACCACCTTTACAATGCCGGCGAAAAACGTGACCGTTGAGGCAACTTATAAGAAAGCCAACTTGACGGTTACTATCGAAAATGGCGAGGAGGAAAGCAAGACCGCCCAACTGGGTGATACGGTGACCATCAAAGCCAAAGCCGCAGAGGATGGGTATGTGTTCGATAAATGGACCTCTTCCGACGTGACCTTTGCGAATGCGACCTCGGCGGAAACCACCTTTACGATGCCCGCCAAAGCGGTGAAGGTGACCGCCACCTATAAGCCGATTAACTACACCGTGACCGTCAATGATGGTTCGGCTTCCAAAACCACCGCTATCATCGGTGAAGTGATCACCTTGACTCCGGCGGAAAAAGCGGGCCACAACTTCACCGGTTGGTCCTCCACTGATGTGACGGTTTCCGACGACGGTACCTTTACGATGCCGGCGAAGAACGTCATGGTGACCGCTATTTTCGAAGCGATTGACTATGATGTGACCGTCATCGACGGTACGGCTTCCAAGACGAAAGCCAATATCGGCGACGAAATCACCTTGACTCCGGCGAACAAAGAGGGCTATTCCTTCAACGGTTGGATTTCTTCCGACGTAACCGTTTCCGGCAACAAATTTATGATGCCGGCGAAGAGCGTTACGGTGAAAGCCGACTACGTCGCCATCGGCTTTACGGTTACCGTCACCGAAGGAACCGCTTCTCCGGAGAAAGCTTATATCGGAGACGAGATTACGTTGACTCCGGCGGAAAAAGAGGGGTATACCTTCTCCGGCTGGACTTCGGATGACGTGACGGTTTCTGAGAATGGTAAATTTATAATGCCGGCGAAGAACGTGACCGTGAAAGCCAACTTCACCGCCAACGGTTACACCGTGACCGTCAACGGCGGTACGGCTTCCAAGACGGTTGCCACCATCGGCGATACCATTACGTTGACTCCGGAAACCCGTGAGGGGTATCTGTTCAGCGGTTGGTCTTCGGAGGATGTGACCGTCACCGGCAACTCCTTTACGATGCCGGCGAAGAGCGTTACAATCACCGGTAACTATACGGCGATTGACTATGACGTGACCGTCACCGGCGGTACGGCCTCCAAGATGAAAGCCAATGTCGGTGATGTGATTACTTTGACTGCCGACACCAAAGAGGGCTACAACTTCACCGGTTGGACGTCTTCCGATGTGACCGTTTCCGACGACGGCACCTTTACGATGCCGGCGAAAAAAGTCACGGTGGTTGCCAACTTCGAAGCGATTGATTACACTGTGACCGTTACCGACGGTACGGCTTCCAAGACGAAAGCCAATGTCGGCGATGTGATTACTTTGACTGCCGATACCAAAGAGGGTTACACCTTTAACGGTTGGACTTCCGATGACGTGACCATTTCCGACGACGGCACCTTTACGATGCCGGCGAAGAGCGTTACAATCACCGGTAACTTTACGGCGATTGACTATGACGTGACCGTCACCGACGGTACGGCTTCCAAGACGAAAGCCAACATTGGCGATGTGATTACCTTGACTCCGGCGAACAAAGAGGGCTATTCCTTCAACGGTTGGACGATGACTCCGAATTCCGTGAGCGTGAATGACGGTAAATTCACGATGCCGGCGTCCGACGTGACCGCCAAAGCCAACTATGATGCGATTGGCTACACGCTGACGCTGAAAGATGCTACCGCTTCTCCGGCGAAAGCAAACTACAACGTGGGGGATGTCATCACGTTGACCGCCGCTACGAAAGCGGGCTATACCTTCGATGGCTGGGTTTCTGATGACGTGACCGTTTCTGCGGATGGTAAATTCACCATGCCGGCGAAAGACGTGTCGGTGGAAGTCAAATACACGGCAAATAACTACACCGTTTCCGTGGTGAAAGGTACGGCTTCTGTGAACGGCGGCACGGCGGGTGCTTCCGTCACCGCTCATGTGGGCGATACCGTGACGTTGACCCCGAGCACGATCACCGGCCAGACCTTTGTCAACTGGATTTGTGCGGATGTGGATATTGTGAACAACAGCTTCACGATGCCGGCGAAATCCGTGACGATTACCGCCAACTTCTCTATCGACACTTACACCGTGACCGTGAACGGCGGTACGGCAAAAGTGGGCACCGGTTCGGCGGCGGCGTTCATCTCTGCGGCGTTTGGTGACGGCATCTCGCTGACACCGGAAACCCGTGAGGGTTATCAGTTCAACGGTTGGACTTCCGAGGATGTAACCGTTTCCGGCAACACCTTTGTAATGCCGGCAAAATCCGTCATCTTGACTGCCAACTTTGAGGCGATTGATTACACGCTGACCGTCACCGACGGCACGCTTCTCGTGAACGGCGAAGCGGCCACTTCGCCGGCGACGGTGCACGTGGGGGATGTCATTACCCTGACCAACACGTCTAAAGAGGGCTATCAGTTCAACGGTTGGACTTCCGATGATGTGACCGTTTCTGTGGATGGTAAATTTACCATGCCGGCAAAATCCGTCTCGGTGAAAGCCGACTACACCGCCATTGACTACAGCATTACCGTCACCGGCGGTACGGCTTCCAAGACGGTTGCCAACATTGGCGATGTGATTACCTTGACCGCCACTGTGCCGGAAGGCAAAGTATTCGAGAAATGGAATGTGATTTCCGGTGGCGTTACCATTACCGGCAACACCTTTACGATGGGTTCTGCCGCTGTGAAAATCGAGGCCCAGTTCACCGATGCCGACTATACCGTGACTGTGACGAACGGCTCGGCTTCTCCGGCGGGTGGCAGTATGGGCTCCACCATCTCCGTGAGTGCCAACACTCCGGAAACCGGTTATGTGTTTGATCGCTGGGTGGTCAATGCGGGCAATGTGACGCTTGACGACATCTATGCGATGGAAACCACCTTTACGATGCCGGCAGAGGATGTGGAATTAACCGCTTCCTATAAACTGGCCGACTATACGGTCACCGTGACAAACGGTACGGCAAGCCCGTCTACAGCGAATATGGGTCAGACCATTCAGCTGACGGCTAATGCTCCGGAAGACGGCTATGCCTTTGATAAGTGGATTGTGAAGACCGAGGGCGTGACGCTCGAGGACGAAACCGCCGAAAACACCACCTTTACGATGCCGGCGAAGAATGTGGAAGTGGAAGCCACCTATAAAGTGGCAACCTACACGGTTACGGTGAATAAAGGTCAATCCGATTTGATTGAGGCGGCACCGGGCACCACAATCCACCTGACGGCGGATATCCCGGAGACCGGCAAGATGTTTGACAAGTGGGTGGTTAACGCCGGCGGTGCTTCTATCGCCGACATTAACAGCGAAATTGCCACCTTTACGATGCCTTCCGCCAACGTGGAAGTGACCGCTACCTATAAAGATGCGGAATACGCCGTGAACGTGTATTACGGCACCGCTACGGCGACAGTGGCTAAGGTGGGAAGCTCCGTGACCGTGACCGCCGACACGCCGGAAGAAGGCTTGGTCTTTGACGGCTGGATTGTGGACGGCATCACGCTTTCTGCGGAACAACTGGCGTCTACCACTGTCACCTTCACGATGCCGGCAAATAACGTGTCCTTTATCGCTGCGTATGCAGAGGATCTCGTGTACACCGTCACCGTTACCGACGGTAAAGTAAACGGCAAATCCTCCGATAGCGTGGATGCCGGCACCTCTGTGACGGTTGTTGCGAATACTCCGGCGGACGGTATGGTCTTTGACGGATGGACGGCTACCGGCGTAACGCTTTCTGCGTTACAGCTTGCGTCCTCCACTGTGACCTTCACGATGCCGGCGGCAAACGTGACCCTGAAAGCTAACTACAAACAGAATACGCACACCATTACGGTGCATAACGGTCAGGCGGATGTGGACGAAGCCCTCGAAGGGGTTACCGTCCATCTGACCGCCAACCTGCCGGTGTCGGGTAAAGTGTTCGACCACTGGCAGATTGATTCCGACAACGTGACCGTTTCGGATGTGTATTCCGAGATTGCCTCCTTTACGATGCCTAACGCCAACGTGGAAGTGACCGCCATTTACGTGAATGCCACGTACACGGTTTCGGTTGACGGCGGTAAAGTCAACGGCAAACTTTCCGAGAAATATGCGGCGGGTGCTTCGGTAACCGTCGTGGCGGATGCGGCAGAAACCGGCTTGGTGTTCGACTTCTGGAACGCCAGCGGTGTGACGCTTGCCAATGACAAGACCTCTACGGTGACCTTTACGATGCCGGCGAACAACGTATCGCTTGTTGCCAGCTTCTGCGAAGCTCCGTCCACGAAATTCAACGTGACCGTCAACAGCGGTACGGCGAATAAAGCGACGGCGGCCGCAGGGGAGACGGTGACCATTACAGCGGCAGCGGCATCCTCCGGAATGACCTTTGACAAATGGATGGTGGTTAGCGGCAACGTGACGCTTGCTAACCTCTATGCGGCGGAAACCACCTTTGTGATGGGTACCGCCAACGTGGAAGTGACGGCCAGCTATAAACCGATTGTCGCCGAAAAGACCATTACCGTGTTGAACGGTCAGGCGGATATGACGACTGCGGATGTGGGCGATACCGTTTCGCTGACGGCGAACGTTCCGCAAGCCGGTTTTGAGTTTGACAAATGGATAGTAAAAGCCGGCGGCGTGACCATCGACGACATTTACAGCGAGCTTGCCTCGTTTGTGATGGGCGACGAAGACGTCGTGGTGGAAGCCACTTATAAGGCACTGACCTACACCGTTTACGTCACCGATGGTAAAGCGAACGGTGCCGCCAACTTGATTGCTGCGGCAGGAACCACTGTTAATGCAGTTGCGAACACGCCGGAAACCGGTTATGTGTTTGACTACTGGTATGTGGAGGGTGTGACCGTTACGGATAACACCGTTTCGACCATTAGCTTCACGATGCCGAGTAACAACGTTACCCTCATTGCGATGTTCGTGGAGGAGGGCGGCGGCGAAACGTCCCAGAGCGAGACGAGCCAGTCCTCGCAACCGGAATCTTCGACTACCGAGAGCTCTACTCCGGTGACCGACGGCTACACGCTGGCGTTCAGCATCGTTGAGGATGTTCCGGATAAATACTCTCATGTGACTCGTACTTACAGTAAGGCGGTCGAAAAGAATCAAAAGGCAACGCTGACTATTACGCTCCCAAGCGTGTACAAAGCAAATACGGAAGAGGATGACAAAATCCTCAGTTGGCTGAATTTGACGGCCAACGGTTCGCCGCTTACTATGTCGATTGATTCGAAGTCTGCGAACCAGTCCGGTCAAAACTTTGATGTCATCCTTTCCTACGAATTCACTATGACCTCTGATGTGACCGTGACCGGTACCATTCAGCACCCGAACTTTAAGGCATTTATTGCGGCCATCAACGGCGAAGTCTGCGGTCAGGGCGGCTCCGGCGAAACCTCGCAGGGTGGCGAAACCTCGCAGGGTGGTGAGTCCTCTGTACCGCAGGGCACTCACTTGACGCCCGACTTCCTGCTTGACCCGGATGCGGATACGGTCATCGACCGCATCACGCTCACGTTCAACGACAAGGACACTACGAAGTACGGTATCACCTTCCACAGCTATGAAACGCTGACGGATCCTGTGGTGCAGTACGTGCAGGGTGCGGATAAGAGCCCGACGGACTTTGCTTCTGCACCGTCGGTAATCGCCAATACCGAGACGTTCAGCGACTTTATGGCGTATAACTACAATCCGACCGATTTTAGTTTTACGGCGAAATATGAGGAGCGTAACAACGGTGCCGGAACGATGCCGAAAACCAACGACTACACCCACAAAGCGGTGTTGCCGGCGATGTCCACGACGGCCGGCGAAGGCTTGAACTACGGCACGACGTACAGCTACCGTGTGGGCGGCGAAAACGCCGACGGCGAGCAGGTGTGGAGCCCGGTTTACAGCTTCACCACCCGCCCGCAAGATCCGGGAAGCAACTTCTCGTTCATTTGGATGTCCGACTCGCAGTATACCCCGTATACCGTGGGTATTCAAAACCGTATGCGTAACGTGTTGCAATCGGCTTTGGGCGTTTGCCCGAACCCGGCGATGCTGCTCCACGGCGGCGACTTCTCTGACGCCGGTAACTATCTGTGGACCTATGCGGCGGAAGTCACCGGCAACGCCGACTTCTTCACGAAATATCCGCTGATGGCGGCCTCCGGTAACCACGACACCATGGGAACGAGTGAGATTTATCGTCTCATCAACGTGAATCTGGGCAGAACGAAGATGGAAAACTATAGTGCACAATCCACCAATACGGGTATGTACTACTCCTACGATTACGGTGATGCCCACTTTGTGGCACTGAATATCAGCGAACCGGCAACGATCGACAGCACCCAACTTGCGTGGGTGGAGAAAGATTTGGCGGCGGCACAGGTGGCCGGTGCCAAATGGAAGTTCGTCTACTTCCACCGTCCGATGTATACCTGTGTCGGCGACAAAGAGCCGGATCCGATGGATGATGATCTCTGTACGGCGTTGGAGCCGGTGTTCAACCGGTATGGCGTTGACGTGGTCGTGCAAGCCCACGTGCATATGTATTCCCGCACGAAGCCGATTACTGAGTTCGGCACGCTTGCGACCGGCTGGACAACGCAGACCCAAAACGGGTATGAATACACCGTCAACCCGGGTGCACCGATTTATACCGAAACCGCAACGGCGGCTTCCAACGTGGAGAAGATCTACCGTGGTGCGACTGCGGCGGATACACAGCCGAGTTACCTCGCTAAATATGCAGACGGTAAAGCGAACTCCTTCGCAATCTATCGTTTGAGCGACACCGATGGTGTCGACAAGCTTACGGTGGATGCCTGCTATGTGGATGACAACGGCAACAATCTCCAATATTACGATAAATTCGGTATTATCAAAAACGCATCGTAATCTAAGCCTCAAAAAGGAGTGGGAGAAATCCCACTCCTTTTTCTTGTTGCTTTTTTTTGAGTAATATGGTATATTGAATAGGTACAAACGCAGAAAGTGAGGAATTACGATGAAACGAAATCATATCACTCGATTGCTTGTCATTGCAACAATGCTCGTGTCGTTGATTGTCATCGGTTCTGCGGCAACGCCGCTTACCGACGGTCAACAGATTCGTGGCGATTGCAACGGCGACGGTGCCATCAACATGAAAGACGTGTTGGTTTTACGCAAATATATTGCGGATTTGC
>JAZRVH010000003.1:0-24886 GCA_045598965.1 Acutalibacteraceae bacterium | reverse complement strand
GGTCATTGACCGCAAATCTTGTTAAAAATGGAGCAACCACTTTTCTCCGTTCATTTTTAATAAATCTATATTGAGAAAGGAAAACAAGATTATGAAAAAAACATTGAAACTCGCCGGCTTGTTGCTGGCCCTCGTCATGGTCGTTTCCATGATGTCCGTTACCGCGTTTGCCGTTACTCCTGATGGCAGCGGTTCCATTACTGTTAATGTCCCGACCGCCTCTACCGGCGAAGAAACCTACAACATCTATGAGATTCTGAAAATCGAATCCTACACTCCCGAAACTTCCGAGGGTGCCGCTGACGGCACCGCCACCTACATCTTGAATGATGAAGACTGGGCGGACTTCCTCGAGGCTCAAGGTTTTGAGCTCGAGGAGAACACGTCCAAAGGTGTCACCTATGTGACCCAGGGCACTGCTACTGTCGATGCGGATTTTGCACAAGCGGCTCTCGCATATGCTGAAGAGAATAATATTGCCCCGACCGCTACGGATACTACTTCCAGTGGTACTGTTACCTTCTCCGGTCTGGAAGAAGGCTGGTATCTCGTTGACTCCACCGTCGGTACTCTTTGCATGATCGACAACACCATGGCGTCTGTTACGATTGATGATAAGAACGACAACACGCCCACCATCGAAAAAGTGGTTGCGGATACTGCGACTGGCACCGGTGATGCTACTGCGAACGCCAAAATGGGCGACACCGTGTATTTCACCATCACCTTGGGTGATGTTGCCGGTTTGAAAGATGTGGAAATCACCGATACCTGCGATGCCGGTTTGACCATCGACTATACTTCCTTTGCTGTTACCGATGATGGGGACGCTTTGACTGCGACCACGGACTACACTGTTACCGAAACCACCACCGGCTTTACGCTTGCTATTGTCGGCGAGCCGGCAGGCGATATCGTCGTGACCTATTCCGCTTTGGTCAATGCTGCGGCTGTTACCGAGAACGACAACAGTGCGACCGTTTCTTGGGGTAATAACAACACCAGCACCGCTTCCGAAGCGACCGTTAACACCTTCGCTCTTGACTTTGCGAAAGTTGACGAAGACGGTCTCGTTATCACTGGTGCTGAATTCTTGATTTTCCTCACCGCAGATACCGATGAAGGCCTGGATTTGTTCTATGACGCTACTCTCGGTGCGTATCGTCCGGCCATCGGCGATGAGACTCCTGTGACCGCCATCCCGGTTGGCACTGCGAAAATCGTTGGTTTGGATGCTGACCTCGACTATTATGCGGATGAGATCACCACTCCGGACGGTTACACCTCCATTGACGGTCGTGCCGAGTTGGCCCAGACTGAGAACACCGGATTCGACACCATTTCTACTGGTGATGAATATGATCCGGCCAACGGCGGTACTGCCATCGAGAACAAACAAGGTACTGTCCTCCCGTCCACCGGCGGCATGGGCACCACCATCCTCTATGTGATCGGTGCGATCCTCGTCGTGGGTGCCGGCGTCCTGCTGGTTTCCAAAAAACGCATGGCGGCGAAATAATTTCAAATCCTTTGCGTAATGACTTTTCAAACGTTTGAT
The DNA here is from genome assembly GCA_045598965.1 of Acutalibacteraceae bacterium. Taxonomy (GTDB): domain Bacteria; phylum Bacillota; class Clostridia; order Oscillospirales; family Acutalibacteraceae; genus RGIG426. Next base: position 23,328 of record JAZRVH010000003.1, on the reverse strand, counting down.
TTGAAAAGCAAACTTCCATAGGCTTGTGCCTATGCGGAAAACCTTTTAGGTAATACATACTCCCTGCGGGTCGGGTTGCTCCGACTCGGCCCGCAGGGGTAAGGAGAACCCTGTATGAAAAAGCATTTCAGTACAATTTTACTTTGCGTCTTTTTCGTGGCAGGGCTGTCCTTGCTCTTGTATCCGACGTTCAGTAACTGGTGGAACTCGTTTACTCAATCTCGTGCGGTGGCAGACTACGACCACATCGTCGAGACGATGGACCAGGAAGAATACGACCGTCTGCTTAACGAGGCAAAGGAATTTAACGACCGGTTAAAAGCTCGTGGAACGATGCTGAAAATGACCGATGCGGAAATGGCAGAATACAACAAGATTTTGGATGTTTCCGGCACCGGCATTATGGGCACGATTGAAATTCCCGAAATCAAGGTGGAATATCCCATTTATCACGGTACCAAAGATTCGGTGCTTGCGATTGCGATTGGTCATATAGCCGGTTCGTCGTTCCCCATCGGCGGTGAAAGCACCCATTGTGTGTTGTCCGGTCACCGGGGCTTGCCGTCTGCTCGGTTGTTTACCGATTTGGATAAGCTTGTAGTGGGGGATACGTTCGTTCTTCGTGTGTTGGACGAAATGGCGACCTATGAGGTTGACCAAATCCGCATTGTGTTGCCCTTTGAGGTGGACGAATTGAAATTGACGGCCGGCGAGGATTATTGCACCCTCGTTACTTGTACGCCGTACGGTATCAACACCCATCGATTGCTTGTGCGTGGGCATCGTGTGCCCAATGAATATGTAAACACGGTTCGCATCACGTCGGACGCTATCCAGATTGAGCCTATGGTGGTCGCCCCGATTGTGGCGGCACCGATTCTTGTGTTGTTGCTCGTGCTGGTGTTTGCAAAATCCAACCGTGACCGCACAAGTGCCAAAGTGTTTGCGGAGCTTCGTGACGATATGACGCCGGATGAAACGGCGGAATTTAGAGAAGAATAAATCTCACAGAAAGGGGGATTTTTTGATGAAAAACAATAGAATTTTGAAAAAAATCCTCTGCGTGGGATTGGTTATGTTGCTTTGTGCGATGCTGACGCTGTCGGTTTGTGCCGAGGCGGCGGATTCGAACCGCAAGGGTTCTATCTCGCTGACGCTTAAATCCAACGACGGCGTTGTGCCGAATGCCCCGTTCTCGTTGTATTTGATTGCGACGGCGGTGCAAAAGGGCGGCGTGTTTACGTTCGAGTATCTGCCGGAGTATGAGGGTTACGGCAAGCCGGTGGGCGAGCTTAAGCACGAGGTTGACTCCACCCTGCTTGCGGATTATATCGTGGACAACGATTTGTATTACAGTCCGGTTGCCAAAGCGGTGACCGACAAAAACGGCGAATTGACGTTTGATAATTTGGAGCTCGGCACCTATCTTGCCATTCAAACCGCCGGCGAGGAGGATTACTCGCTGACGGTGCCGGTTCTCTGCTGTACTCCCGATTATAAGGACGGCAAATGGGTGTATGATGTGAATGCCAACCCGAAACCGAAAGTGGAGCGGATGGTGTCGTTCACCATGAAAAAAGTGTGGAACGACGATGCGAAAAACCGCCCGGACAGCGTGGAAATTGCCTTGAAAGAGGGTGACACGATTGTCGGCACGGTGATTTTGTCGGCGGAAAACGATTGGCAGATGCTGATGCCGCCGGTGGTGGACAGCGATATTATCACCGCTGAGGAGCTGAATGTGAAAAAGGGATATTATCCCACTTGCCGCCGTGTCGGCGATACGTTTATTATCACCAACACCGACTCGTTGATTTATACCGGCCAGTTGAAGTGGCCGATTCCGGTATTGGCGACGCTTGGCGTGTTGCTTGTGGCGGGCGGCGTGCTTGTTTTGTCAAAGGAAAAGAAAAAAGACCATGCGTAAAATAACAACCCCAAAAAAATGGGGATTGATTTTGATTGCGGCGGGCATTGTGGCAATGCTTGCCGCAATTGGATTACTCCTCTATAATGCGGCGGAGACGAAACACGCCGAATCCGCTTCGCAGGATGTGCTCAAAGAGATGAGCGAGACGTCCTTTGACGTGTCAACCGACGTGGAAACGGCTCTTTCGGTGGCGATGGTGGACGGATATCCCTATATCGGCGTGGTGAGCTTGCCTACCCTCGGCATCCGATTGCCGGTGATGGACGATTGGGATTATGTGCGGTTGAAGCTTGCTCCTTGCCGGTATTACGGTGCCCCGAAAACCGACGATTTTGTGATTGCGGGGCACAACTATCCGACCCATTTCGGGAGGTTGTCCGAGCTGAAAATCGGCGACGAGGTGACGTTTACCGAAATGGACGGCACGTTCCACCGCTATAAGGTTGGCGACATTGAGACGCTGAACCCCGGCCAAACCCAAACGATGCTGGAAAGCGATTGGGATTTGACCTTGTATACCTGCACCTACAGCCGCACGCAACGTGTGACGGTTCGGTGCGAACGGGTGTCAGGTGGCTCCGCTTTTGTGCCGGTGCCAACCGCCACCGCTACGGCGACAACAGAATAAAAGACAACGACCGACACTGTGATGAAACGGTGTCGGTCGTTTTTCTTGACTTTGACGTTGTAATCGGGTACAATAAAGAAAAGCCTTTTTGGAGGGATTTTGTATGAAAAAATTGATTTCGTTGCTTCTTTGCGTTGCCCTGCTTGCGACCTGCTTTGCGGTGGTTGCGGCAGCGGACGAGGAGCAGACCGAAGAAAAAACCTATACCTATGAAGCTGTTCGCCGGTCGGACGGAACGACGCAGGAACTCACGCTTCCGTTCCAAGTGGAGGCACCGACCGGATTGGTTCTCGCACGCTCGGCGGTGGACGAAAAAGGTTCGTCTTTCATCCGTGCGGCAGTGACCAAATCTGCGGTGTTTTCGAAGCTGATTTCCGAGAAAGAGGATTACGAGACGTGGCAACAATGGCTCGCTAAGTACGGCTTCGAGGATGCGTGGTTTGAGACCCAGCTCGACTGGGCGTTGGACGACCCCGACGACTGGCACGCCAACGAGTATTTTCTGACCGGCGGCTACGATGCGGAAAACGCCCCCAAGCTCGGCGATTGGGCGTTTTATGAAAACTCCTGCGAGGAGAAAACCTTGCAGGTGTTTTGGCCGTTTTACGATGGCTTCGGCAACCCGGATGACCCGGATAGCTCCCGCTGGAACGGTTGGAACGGAACGACCGGCTGGAAAGACGTGCTGAAAGAGGACCAATACGAAATTGTCCGCCGTGACGGCGACGATCCGATTGTGGTTGTCAACTGGGGTGAGCACGTGCTGTATATGCGTGCACGGTTCCTTGTCACGGTACGTACGCCGGAAGCCGATTTCTCCATTGCATCCGATTGGTCGGACGTGGCGACCTACGGCAAAGGAATCGAGGAGTTGCCGGTGCTGAAAGAGGGCGACATCGCCGCACCGCAGGTGTCCGATTTGCAACTCGAACCGGAGCGTTTTAACGAGATTTGGCCCGTCTATACCTTTATGCTGACTGTGCCGGAAGAACTGCAAAAGCAGGCACTGGTTGTCGGCGTGTATGAGGGTGCGATTTGGGCAGAAGCCCAAATGCGGCTTGACGGCGGCGAATGGACGGATATTGTTATCGAACGCAGTCTCCAAGGCGGCCGCATGGCGGCGGACACCTACACGCTCGCCGACGAGGAGGTCGGGATTCCGGACGGTGTGCCGACCGAACTGCGTGTGCGGTATTATTGCAGCCAGTATGACCATGAGACCGGCGATTGGCTCGGCGAATTCTATTCCGACTGGTCGAACATTCTGTCGTTCAATATGCCGGAAGTGCCGGCAATTAACGGCGACGTGACCGGCGACGGCGTGGTGAATATGAAAGATGTGTTGCAGCTGCGTAAATATGTTGCCGGTCTCGTGAAAGAGATTGACGAGAATTTGGCGGACTGCAACCGTGACAAGGTTATCAATATGAAAGACGTTCTGTTGCTCCGTAAATTCGTTGCGGGTCTTGCAGAATTGCCGGAGATTTACAACGATATTGAAACCGACGTGACCGAAGTGCCGTGGAATGAATAAGAAAAACCGGATACCCGTTGGGTATCCGGTTTTTGTGTTTGTATGGTATTACGCTTCCGCAAGTCCCTCGGCGACACCGAGGGCGACAATGCCGGCGATAACGGCGGCAATGCAGACGGTTTGGGAGCGGGAGAGTTTTTCTTTAAGAAGCAGGCGAGACAGCAACACCGACACAATGCAGTAAGAGGCGACCATCGGTGCCGCCAGCAGCGGTTTTGCCGCCATGGCGTAGATGTAGAATACCTGCCCGCCTTCCTCGCACAAAGCGGCGACCGCTTTGGGACGTTCGGTTTTGGCAAAGGGGTTGTAGGGGTGTTTTTCCTTTATGAGCAGGAATATCCACGCAACGACCCCGGCGGTAAAAAAGGTCAATCCATACAGCACGAGCACGTCGAGCTCGCCGAGCCCGAGTCCGGCTTCCTCGTCCAAGAGAATGCCGTCGACAGCGGTGCCTGCCGTGTCAAACACGCAATATAGAAGCGGGAAAAGGAGAGCTAATGCACCGAACCGATAGCGACGTTCTGTATGTTCGGCGGGAGCGGCAAGCCGCTGTTCGGCGACGGCGAGTGCAATCATTCCGCAAACGATGAGCCCCGTTCCCACAAGGTCAAGGAGAGAAAAAGCCTCGCTCACCGATGCTATCCGTCCGGTGGCGACAAAGAAAATCAGCATACATACGGTGGAAAGGGCACCGGAAGCGTTTTGCACCGGCGACACCACCGACAGCTCGAGATACCGCAGTCCCGCATAGCCGATGACCATAGATAGGATGTAACACAGCGAGGCGGGAGCGTAGGCGACGGTGTTTTGTAAAAAGGTTTTTGCGGAAAGGGTTTCGCAAAACGGGAGCACCGCAAAGGAGCAAACGCCCATCACAAGCCCGACCCATACCGCAATTTTCAGGTGGGAATAGCGGTCGGCTTCGTCGGTGCCTTTTTTATAAAATAAATCCGCAAAGCCCCATGCCCCTACACAGAGCAGGGAAAACACAAACCACGACAACATGACCGCCTCCTTTCATAAAATCTGTGTTTTATTGTAGCACGAAGTGGAGCATCCGTCAACTCCGACAACTTGTGCAAACGGTACACCGTTTAACATTTTCCACAAAACATAATTCTTTACAAAATTTTCTGTATATGTTATACTATGAACATCTCACAAACAAGGAGTGCTTCTTATGAAAAAACACGTATCCGTCTTTTTTGCCCTCGTCCTCGTACTTATTGTGGCAGCGGGGATGACAGTGTTTGCTTCGGCGGAAACTGAAACGCAAACTACCACAGAGGTGGTGAAAATCACCTACGGTGATGCGAACGATGACGGTGCGGTGAATATGAAAGACGTGCTCACCATTCGCAAGTATGTTGCCAGCATCACGGTGGAAATTGATCTCGTTGCCGCAGATACGAACGGTGACGGTCAGGTAAATATGAAAGACGTGTTGACGGTTCGCAAGTTTGTGGCGAAGCTGATTCTCGTTATTGACGGCGGCAAAACGGAACCGGCCGCTACGGATTCCACGAGCAGCACCAACACGACAAGTAAAACGGAACCGACTACTGCACCGGCCCCTACCGTCTGTTATCCCCAAAATGCGTTGTTGTCGAAGGTGGTGCAACACAATGCTGATGGCAGTTCAAACAATACAGTAGAGCTTTTTTATGATGCAAACAAAAAAATAACGGAACGGCGATGCTTTGAAAACGGCAATGTATGGGAATATGTATATGTTAACGAGGTTGACTACGCTAATTATAAGGAAATCAGCCGCAAAGAATATTACCCGGACGGTAGCCGTGAGGAAATTCTTTATACGGAAAAAGGGAAACACGATAGTGACGTAGAAGAAGACTACTACGAACAAGTGTATTATCATGTATACAACGCCGATGGCAGTATAGATTTGGAGCAATCCGTAGATTATACTTATGATGACAACGGATATTGCACAAGTCGCCGTGAGTACAACGCCGATGGCAGTATGAAAGGGCGTGAAGACCTCGGTGGTAATTCCTTTCGTCCCCTTTCTTGGGATCGCACTTATGATGTAAACGGGAATCAGACGAGTGAACGCTACTACAACAACGACGGTAGCGTGGATTGGGATTGGGCTTGGGACCGCACCTACGATGCAAATGGAAATCAGACGAGTGAACGCCGTTACAACGACGACGGCAGCGTGGATTGGTGGAATTCTTGGGATGCCACCTACGATGCAAACGGAAACCAGACGAGTTATCGCCGCTACAACGACGACGGCAGCGTGGCGTGGTGGAGTTCTTGGGATGCTACCTACGACACGAACGGAAATCGGCTGACCGAAACACATTTCGATGATGATGGTAGCGTAAGCGGCTGGTATAAATACACCTACGATGTGAACGGGAATGAGACGAGCTGTCGTGACTACATCGACGACGGCAGTGTATGGTGGTGGAATTCTTATGATCGCACTTACGATGCGAACGGGAATCAGTTGACCGAAACACATTTCGATAATGATGGCAGCGTGAAGTATTGGTCCGAATACACCTACGATGAGAACGGAAACAGAGTGCGTGTTCGCGTCTACAACGCTGACGGCAGTGTATATTGGTGGGATTCTTGGGATTCTACCTACGATGTGAACGGGAACGAGACGAGCCGTCGCTGCTACAACGCTGACGGCAGTGCGGATTGGGAAAATTCATGGGATTTCACCTACAATGAAGACGGCTATCTGACAAGCGTTCGCAAATACAACGCTGACGGCAGCGTGGATTGGGATAATTCATGGGGTACTCCGACCGAGCCGGATAAAAAGTTTGGGGAATATTGCGAGATTTATGACGAAACCGGGAGAGAAATTGGTACCCGTGCGTATTATGCAGACGGAAGCGTGTGCTGGGAACGTTCGTGGGAATACATATATGATGAACGAGGCTTGCAAATCGAAATTCGAGAATATCAAAAAGATGGTACTCCGTATGCAAGGGAAAAATGCGAATATGACGCAAAGGGAAATTTGACAAAACATACCTATTATTCTGACGACGGCAGTGTAGAGCGTTGGTACGAGTATATCTATGATGCGAACGGACAGGAGATGAGCCGTCGCTGCTACAATGTTGACGGTAGTATTGATAATTGGACCGAGTTCACCTATGATACTAACGGAAACTGCATGAGCGAGTCTTACTATTATGATGACGGTACCCTATGGCTTCGAATCGAATACACACACGACGAAAATGGGAATACCACAAGTGCTCGTTGGATTTATTCGGAGGAAGCCGAATATTATGAGGGCGGCGAATCTTATTGGGAAGCTACGTATGATGATGCCGGGAGAATTACAAAATTCCGCTATTTCACCAAAAAAGGCGGGAGTGTGATATGGACTTACAACAACCGAAAGGGTGGCGAAGGCTCTGGTCCGCTTTGGTTTACCGGAGATATCGAGTATGACTTAAACGGAAACATTCTGAAAGTGGTTAGATACAACAAAGACGGGAATGTTGATAAGGTGTTTGAGTGCTCTTATCTTGACCAATCCGGCAAGGAAGAATTTAAAAATCAACTTTGGAGATATGTAGGATAACTCTGTGTATTTGTTTTCAACGCAGCCCCGACCAATTTGGTCGGGGCTGTTTTTGTGGGGTGGTTGTATTAACGGGGATTTTCCTGCTTCGTGACAACTTGTGCAACAAATCCACCTTTTTTGATGGGGTTTTTCGTTGACAAGCCTATTGCCGTGTGGTACAATAATCAAAATACCAAAAAGGGAGAGATTGAAATGGCGACTTTTATTCAAGAACCGGCACATACATTTAACGAATATCTGCTTATTCCGGGGTATTCCTCTGACCAATGTATCCCCGCAAACGTGAGCCTTAGAACTCCGCTTGTTAAGTTCAAAAAGGGCGAGGAACCTGCCATTTCTATGAACATCCCGCTCGTTTCCGCTATTATGCAGGCGGTGTCCGGCGATCGTCTGGCTGTGGCACTTGCTACCGAGGGCGGTGTGTCCTTTATCTACGGTTCTCAGTCGGTGGAGGATGAAGCCGCTATGGTTAAGCGTGCCAAGGATTACAAGGCCGGCTTTGTGAAAAGCGATTCCAACATCCGTCCGGATGCAACTCTCGGTGATGTTATTGAACTGACCAAAAAAACCGGTCACTCCACCATTGCGGTTACTGAAGACGGTACGCAGGATGGCAAACTGGTGGGTATTATCACCGGTCGTGACTATCGTATTTCCCGTATGCCGCTTGACCTCAAAGTCAGCGAGTTTATGACGCCCCTTGAAAAGCTGTATACCGCTCCGGAAGGAACCAGCCTGAAAGCCGCCAACGACATCATTTGGGACCACAAACTGAACTCCCTGCCGATTTTGTCTGAGGATGGCCGCTTGTGCTATATGGTGTTCCGCAAGGACTATGACTCTCACAAACAAAATCCCAACGAATTGTTGGATGCCCAAAAACGCTATATCGTCGGTGCGGGTATTAACACCCGTGACTATGCCGAGCGTGTTCCGGCGTTGGTGGAAGCGGGAGCAGACGTGCTGTGCATTGACTCCTCCGAGGGCTTCTCTGAGTGGCAGAAGCTGACGATTGGTTGGATTCGTGAGCATTACGGCGACACCGTGAAGGTGGGTGCCGGCAACGTGGTGGATGCTGAGGGCTTCCGCTTCCTCGCTGATTGCGGTGCGGACTTTGTAAAAGTCGGTATCGGCGGCGGTTCTATCTGTATTACCCGTGAAACTAAAGGTATTGGTCGTGGACAAGCCACCGCTCTTATTGAGGTGTGTGCCGCCCGTGACGAATATTATAAAGAAACCGGCGTGTATGTTCCGGTTTGCTCCGACGGTGGCATTGTGTACGACCACCATATCACGTTGGCACTGGCCATGGGTGCCGATTTCATTATGCTTGGTCGTTATTTCGCTCGATTTGACGAAAGCCCGTCCAACAAAGTGAGCATCAACGGCACCTACTATAAAGAATATTGGGGCGAGGGTTCTGCCCGTGCCCGCAACTGGCAACGGTATGACCTCGGCGGCGACAAAAAGCTGTCTTTCGAGGAGGGTGTTGACTCGTATGTGCCCTATGCCGGCAGCCTTAAAGACAACGTGGCGATTTCCTTGTCTAAAGTGAAATCTACCATGTGCAACTGTGGTGCGTTGACTATTCCGGAATTGCAGGAAAAGGCAAAATTGACGCTTGTTTCCGCCACTAGTATCGTCGAGGGCGGTGCCCACGACGTTATTCGCAAAGAAAATACGCCCACTGTGAAATAAACAAACGCAAAAAGAGGCATCGAACATGGTTCGATGCCTCTTTTTTTAGCAAAACACGCAAAAATGTAATGTTTACAAATGTCCAAAAATGTGCTATAATATTTTGATAAAATGAAAGGAGGGGGAGACGATGCAGGAAAAACGCAGTGAAAGCTGGCTCAAACACGCCGATTTTATGCTGATTGACCTTTTGTGTCTGCACGTGGCATTTGTTGTGGCGTATTTTTTGCGGTTTGGCTTCGGTGTCATTCCGTATGCGGTGGCGGATTATCGCAGTCTTGTACTCATACTCTCCCTCATCCAAATCGGCGGCTCCATTGCTGTCGGCAACTTAAACCACGTTTTGCGTCGAGGTAAAGCGGACGAGCTGTGGAGTGTTACGGTGTTGACCGCTTTAACACTGGCATTGGCGGCGTTGTATATGTATGCCGCTCACAACGGCACCGATTATTCCCGTTTACAGATTTTCTATACGGTCGGTGTGTTTTTTGTGCTCGACTATTTTTTGCGACAATGGCACAAAGCGGCCACAGTGCGTCGGTTGCGTCGTAATCCGGCGGCTCGTCGAACTCGTTCGGTGTTGATTTTGTCCGACAGTGAGCATATTGAAACAGTTGTTGCGGATTTACAGGCGGATGTGTATGACCATTTCCATATCCGTGCTGTGACGCTTGTTGATGACGGAACCGTGCCGCAGGGACTTTTGAAAATTGATTCTATTGATGAAGCTCTTTCGTTCATTTGCCGAGAATGGGTGGATGAGGTGATTATTTGTCTGCCCGCTCAATCGGCGGCACCGACCGCTTTTGTGGATGCGTGTGCCGAAATGGGAGTGGCAGTACACTCGGTGTTGCCGCTCGCTACGACCGGCCGCAATGTGCAATATGTGGATGAGGTGGGCGGCAGAACGGTACTTACCGTGTCGCTCAATCACGTAACGCCGATGCAGGCGTTTGTGAAACGAACGGTAGATATTGTGGGCGGTCTTGTGGGTAGTTTGTTTGCCGTCATTATCGGGATTATCATTGCTCCGTTTATTTTGGTGAAATCTCCCGGGCCGCTTTTGTTTAAGCAAGAACGTATCGGCAAAAACGGAAAGAAATTTAAGTTGCTCAAATTCCGCTCGATGATTCCTGAGGCAGAGGCACAAAAACAAGCACTTGCAAAGCAAAATCGAGTGGCAGACGGCATGATGTTTAAGCTGGATTTTGACCCACGAATTATCGGTAACCATATTACCGCCTCCGGCAAACAAAAAACCGGTATCGGTGAATTTATTCGTAAAACATCCCTGGACGAATTTCCGCAGTTTTTTAACGTGCTGAAAGGTGAAATGTCACTGGTGGGTACTCGCCCGCCCACATCGGATGAATGGGAAAAATATGCATTTCGTCATCGGGCAAGACTTGCTCAAAAACCGGGTATTACCGGATTGTGGCAGGTGTCCGGCCGAAGCAATATTACGGATTTTGAGGAAGTCGTGCGGCTGGATACTGAGTATATCGCTAACTTCAAATTGAGCCTCGACGCCAAAATCCTGCTGAAAACGCTGGTGGTGCTGTTCAAACGCACCGGTGCCCGATAAGGAGGCGACGGGAAATGAACGTAGTCTATTGTTGCAGCGACCTTTTTTCGGAGGTTTGTGCGGTTTCTGTTGTATCACTTTTTGAAAACAACAGACACATTCAGTCGTTGGATGTGTATGTGATTGATGATAGTATTTCGAAAGAAAATAAAGATCGTATGGTCAGTATGGCGGATGTGTATGATAGAAAAATTGCTTTCATTCCGCTTCCAGATCCGTCAGAATTTTATCACGATTCTCGTTTTACTATCCGTTCTTTGGGCCATACTTTTGCTCGCATGATTTTGGGTGACGTGCTGCCTGAGAATGTCGAAAAGGTAATAAGTCTCGACAGCGATACGATGGTGCTTGGAAAAATCGATGAACTGTGGAACATAGATATGGGCGAATACCCTATTGCCGGTGTGGACGATTGTATGGGCAGAGTGGCGTTAGTGAAAACACAACACTTAAAAGCAGATGCCGTTCATTGCAATGCCGGAATGTACGTGATGGATTTGACGGCGTGGCACAAAGAAAACTGGACGAAACGGTTTTTTGAGTATATCAAAAAACTGTTTGACAAAGGGTGTTCATTAGGCGGCTATGAAGAAGAAGTCATCACCAAAGTGTTGGGTGAGCGAATGATGGTGCTGCCGCCACGATTTAATTTGATGACGTTGGAACAAGTGCTGACCTATAAAGAATTGCTTCGCTTCCGTCAGCCGCTTCACTACTATTCTGAGGCGGAAATTGAAGAAGCAAAACAGCGTCCGATTATTACGCATACAACGAATTTCTTTTATGTCAGAAAACGCATTTTTGAAGAAAACAGCGACCATCCGATGCGGTCGCAGTATGAAAAATACCGTGCGTTGACACCGTGGAAAAATGAGCCGCCGATGACGGTTCACAGTACAGCTAAGCAACGTTTTCGAAAAAACGTGTGGCACTGGATGCCAAAATCTATGGCCATTTTGCTTGGTCGATTTGTAAGAAACGAAATCCGTCCGCTTTTGAAGAAAAAACGGGACGATGAGTGAGAGGGATAGTATGATTCCAAAAGTAATCCATTATTGTTGGTTTGGAGGCAACCCTTTACCGGAACTGGCACAAAAATGCATAGAGAGTTGGAAAACGTTTTGTCCCGATTATGAGATAAAACGATGGGATGAATCTACTTTTGACGTAAACAGTTGCGATTATGTTCGCGAAGCGTATGAAGCAAAAAAATGGGCGTTTGTGTCCGATTATGTGCGGTTATATGTTTTGTACGAAAGCGGCGGAATTTATATGGATGCAGATGTGGAAGTGGTTGGTTCTCTGGATGAGATTCTTCAATTTGAGGCTGTCTCGGGATTCGAAAATGATACGGATATTCCGACGGGGCTAATTGCTTCTCGCAAGGGAATGCCGATGCTTGGTGAGCTTCTAAGTGAATACGAAGGAGAACACTTTTTAGAAGACGATGGTTCGTTTGACTTAACAACAAATGTGACGCGAATAACTCGTACTTTTCTCAAATATGGGTTAAAACAAAATAACACTTTACAGACAATTCAAGGCTTTACTTTTCTGCCAAAGGATTATTTATGCCCTAAGGACACGGAGACTGGAGTAATTACTATTACAAAGAATACACTCACTATTCATCATTTTGATGGTTCATGGGCAGAGGAAACAATACGGGAGGGTAATCGCCTTCGCTGGAATTTCATTCGAATATTTGGGACGAAACTCGGTGGAATACTTTATTTATTTCCGTATTCTTTCTATGTTCTCCGTCAAAATGGATTCAAGGCACTTTGTGTAAAAATAAAAAAGAAATTGCAACGAGGCTCGGGGGGATAAGAAAATGCCGTCTCGGATTATGCCTTTACTTCAACAAAAGACTGTAAAAAACGGAATATGGCTTTACGTGCTACAGTTTTGTAACACGGTTGTCCCCTTGCTTACGCTACCGTATATTACCCGTGTGTTGGGCACAACAGGGTACGGTGTGTTTATCATTGCACTGAATATTTGGGGCTACTTGCAAGTGGTGGTGGAGTATGGCTTTGCGTTGTCTGCTACGCGGCAGGTCGCACTTGAAGAAAAAGAACCGCTTGATACGAGCCGCCTTTTTTCGGCAATAATTTATAGCCGATTATTACTGACGGCGGTTTGTGTTGCTGTTTCCGGGGTATATGTTTTTTTGAATAGAAGCAATGCGGAACAATGTGTTTGTTTGGCGATTCTTATGTTTGGCTTGCTTGGAAGCTGCTTTCAGTTAAATTGGCTTTTCCAAGGAAAGCAGGATATGAAATATATATCGCTGATTGGCATCGTTTCAAGAACGATGTCGGTTATTTGCATCTTTTGTTTTGTTAAATCCGAGCAGGATTTGTTTTTGTATTCGGTTTTGTATGTGATTTCTCCGATTGTTGACGGCGTTTTGGGCGTTATTATTGCGTCGAAAAAATATGGAGCCCGATTGGTTCGAGTTTCATTTGAAACAATAAAGGATGAGTTGAAAAAAGGCTGGTACGTTTTTACAACTCAGATAAGTGGCAAGGTTTTCGGGGCAATAGGAATCACGTTTATGGGATTTTTTGCAACTAAGGCGGAGGTGGGCATATACGGAGCTATTCAAAAGGTGCCCAACGTCATACTGCTGATTTGGTTACCGATTTCTCAAGTCCTATATCCTGTTGCCAGCCAAAAATTTCAAGAGTCTTTTGTCGAAGGAAAAAAATATGTGTATGGCTTGCGAAAAAGAATTTTGCCGTTGTTTGTTGTCGGCTCTTTACTCGTTGCCGGATTTTCAAAGGCTATTGTTTTGGTTTTGTTTGGAGAAACTTATGTTGCGAACTATTATTGGATGATTCCGCTGTTGGTTTGGCTGCTGTTTGGTATTAACAACAATTTTTTGGGGATACAAACATTGTTGGCGAGTGGTCACGATAAAGAGTATAGTCGCTGTTTCCAAATCGGAGTATTTTGCACTGTTTTATTCAACTTTTTGCTGATTATTGCGTTTAAGGGAAATGGAGCCGCGATTGCTCCCGCTTTGTCGGAATTCGTTTTGACGATTATGTTAAGCAGAGAAATTAAGAAATTGGAAAAAAGTAAGGAATTGCTATGAAAAAAATAATGCTTGTTTTTGGGACGAGACCAGAAGCGATAAAAATGTGTCCGTTGATTCTTGAACTAAAAAAACATACGGATATTCAAACGGTTGTTTGCGTTACCGGGCAGCATAGAACGATGTTGGATCAGGTGCTAAATGTATTTGATGTTGTGCCAGATTATGATTTATCCATTATGAAAGAACAACAGACGCTTTTTGATATTACTACCGGTGTCTTAAATGGGATGAAAGCGGTTTTGGAAAAAGAATTGCCGGATGTATGCTTGGTTCATGGAGACACAAGCACTACGTTTGCGGCGGCATTGGCTTGTTTCTATATGCAAATTCCGGTCGGTCATATTGAGGCGGGACTTCGCACGGGAGATGTGTATTCGCCATATCCGGAGGAATTCAATCGGCAAGCCGTTTCTATTGTTTCTGCGTTCAATTTTGCACCTACCGAAAAAGCGAAAAGAAATTTGATGAATGAAGGGAAAAAATCAGATACAATTTGGGTGACAGGAAATACGGCTATTGACGCTCTGAAAACCACCATCCGAAAGGAATATTCTCATCCTGAGCTTGACTGGGCATATGGAAGCCGGTTGATTTTCATTACGGCACACCGCCGAGAAAACATTGGGGAGCCTATGCGAAATATTTTTCGGGCTATCAAAAAAATATTAGAGAAAAATGCGGATGTAAAAGCGTTGTATCCAATTCATATGAACCCGATTGTCAGAAAAATTGCCGAAGAAGAGCTGGGCGGATGTGATAGACTGCACATCATAGAGCCTATAGATGTTTTAGATTGCCACAATATTATGGCACGTAGTTTTTTGATTCTTACCGATTCTGGAGGAATACAAGAAGAAGCTCCCTCCCTCGGCAAGCCGGTATTGGTTATGCGTGATACGACAGAGAGACCGGAAGGCATTGAAGCGGGGACTCTCAAATTGGTTGGAACGAGTGAAAATGTCATTTTTCAAGCAGTATCTGAATTATTACAAGATGAGGATGTCTACGAAAAAATGGCAAAGGCAATTAACCCGTACGGCGATGGCTTTGCGAGTGAACGAATAGTGGATGTGTTGCTGAAAGCACGATTTTATTTTTAGGATAAGTTTAAACTTGTAATAAAACTTGTAACAACCTTTCAAAAAAATGAGGTGACGAATATGGACTACCGGATTGAACGGGACTCGATGGGGGAAGTGAAAGTGCCTGCCGACAAATGGTGGGGAGCACAAACCCAACGGAGTTTTGAAAATTTCAAAATCGGCAATGACAAAATGCCGCAGGAAATTATTACGGCTTTTGCCGCTTTGAAAACGGCTTGTGCCCGAGTAAATGGGAAAATCGGTAAAATCCCGGCGGAAAAAGCGGTACTTATTGAGCAAGCAGCCGATGAGATTGCAAGCGGCCGACTTTCTGATCAATTTCCCTTATCGGTATTCCAGACCGGTTCCGGAACGCAAACCAATATGAATGTCAACGAAGTTATTGCCAACAGAGGCAATGCTCGTATTGGTAAACCGTATTTGCACCCGAACGATGATGTGAATGCCTCTCAAAGCTCTAACGATACATTCCCGTCGGCCATGAACATTGCCGCTGTGTGTGCGATTGAGGAACAGTTGCTTCCGGCTTTGGATGATTTAATTATTGAATTGGCGAGGTTAAAACGCAACAATTCGGATGTGATAAAAATCGGTCGTACCCATTTGCAGGATGCAACACCGATTAAGTTTTCGCAAGAGGTTTACGGTTGGCAGGGATTGCTGGAAAACGCCCGAGAAATGATTGTGGCTTCGCAATCGCCGTTACGCCGACTGGCGATTGGCGGCACGGCGGTAGGAACCGGGCTGAATGCTCCCGACGGTTTTGATGAAGCGGTGTGCAAGGAGCTATTTTCGCTTTGCGGTCAGTTTTTTGAGCCGGATGACAATAAGTTTCGGGCACTGACCGGCAAGGAAGCGTTTGTGTTTGCTCATGGGGCTCTTAAAGCGTTGGCGGCAAACCTTATGAAAATTGCCAACGACATACGTTGGCTTTCTGCCGGCCCTCGGTGTGGGATCGGAGAGCTGCATATTCCGGAGAACGAACCGGGCAGCTCCATTATGCCGGGCAAGGTTAACCCCACGCAATGTGAAGCGGTGACGATGGTGGCTGTTCAGGTAATGAGCAATGACGTGGCAGTCGGCATGGCGGCATCGCAAGGCAATTTTGAACTGAACGTCTTTATGCCGGTGTGTGCGTACAACTTTTTGCAGTCGGTACGACTGCTTGCAGATGCCATGCGTTCGTTTACAGAAAATTGCGTGGTCGGTATTACGGTAAATGCCGATAAAATGGACGAATATCTTTCCCGCTCGTTGATGCTGGTGACGTGCCTTACCCCGAAAATCGGGTATGACAAGGCGGCGGCGGTTGCCAAGCTGGCTCACGAAAAGGGGTTGTCGCTGAAAGAAGCGGTTGTGTCGCAGGGACTTTTGAGCGAGGCGGAATTTGACGAGGCGGTTGACCCTGCGAAGATGGTATAAGGAGAAACAACAATGGATTATGCAAAAGAATCTCTCCGCTTGCACGGGGAATGGAAAGGCAAGATTGAAGTGGTATCTACGGTCCCCGTGGGGACAAAGGACGATTTGTCGCTGGCATATACGCCGGGTGTAGCACAGCCGTGCCTTGCCATTCACGAGGATATCGACAAAAGCTATGAGCTGACTCGTCGTCACAATCTCTGTGCTGTGATTACCGACGGCAGTGCCGTGTTGGGGCTTGGGGATATCGGCCCGGAAGCGGGAATGCCGGTTATGGAGGGAAAATGCGTTCTGTTCAAGTCCTTTGGCGGAGTGGATGCGTTTCCGCTTTGTGTAAAGACCAAGGATGTGGACGAATTTGTTCAAACGGTGTACAATATTTCCGGAAGCTTCGGCGGTATCAATCTTGAGGATATTTCTGCACCTCGGTGCTTTGAAATCGAGCAAAAGCTCAAAGAAAAATGCGATATTCCCGTGTTCCATGATGACCAACACGGCACCGCCGTGATTGTGCTTGCCGGTCTTACGAATGCGTTGAAGCTGGTGAAAAAGGACAAGGCGGACGTTAAGGTGGTTATCAACGGCATTGGTGCGGCGGGATCGTCGGTCTGCCGATTGCTTTTGGCGGCGGGGTTTGAACATATTACCTTGTGCGATAAAATCGGGATTCTGTGTGAGGGGGATTCGAACATTCCCCACGCCCATATGGCGTATCTTGCCACGCTCACGAATCGAGAAAAAAAGACCGGCACGCTAAAAGATGCTCTTGTGGGAGCGGACGTGTTTTTAGGGTTCTCTGCTCCCGGTCTTGTGACCGCCGAGATGGTGAAAACGATGAATCGAGATGCCGTTATTTTTGCGTGTGCCAACCCCAACCCCGAGATTTTTCCCGACGAGGCAAAAGCGGGTGGAGCGAGGGTGATTTCCACCGGACGGTCGGACACCCCCAACCAAATCAACAACGTGTTGGCATTCCCCGGAATTTTCCGTGGCACGTTTGATGTGCGGGCATCGGAAATCAACGAAGAAATGAAAATGGCGGCGGCGGAAGCGTTGGCGTCGCTTATTTCCGATGAGGAGCTGTCCGCCGACTATATTATCCCCAAAGCCTTTGACCCTCGTGTAGGCAAAGCAGTGGCAAGTGCGGTTGCTAAGGCGGCTCGTCGAACGGGTGTGGCACGAATTTGAGAAAAATCGCCGTGTAACTTTTCGTCATGTGCGGCGGTGTTATAGATGTAAGACATTTTGAAAGGACGAACGTTATGGGACTTAAAGAATTTGACGAGCAAGTCGCACGCTATATTGAAACTCAGCGTGAATATAGTCGTCGATTGAACGCAAACGAACCGCCGGAAAACCTTGCTGAGTTAAGGGAGCAATTGGACAGCGTTGAGGCTGAAATGAACTTCTTTGATGCCCACGGTAACAAGCTGACGGGAGAAGGCCTTGTGAAGCTTGTGGACGAGATGCAGGACGATTATAAGCGGACATTGGACATCAACAGCCCGTTTATCTTTGTGAGTACCAACTCTAAGACGCCGAAGATTTTTGCGATGAATGCCAAAAGCACGGGTGCGGGCGACAACGGCAAGGTGGAATTGTCGTTAGATACCAAACAGATAACAGAGGCGTATTATAACCAGAAATACCGTCCGGATGATTTGAAAGTTTTTGAAAAACCGCAAGAACCCGGCATTTTTTCCCGTATCTATAACTGGTTCCATAAACAATTCAACGACGGTATTGAAAGCGATACGTTTCGTGAATACGACAAGGCGTTACGTAAATACAACAAAATGCACCATTTCCACACCCGTGAAATTCAGCCGCAAAACAACGGTAAAATGAACTGGGAAGTGGACAATATTCCGGAAATGCCCGACCGCACGAAAATGAGCGAAGAAGAGTATGAAGTAGAGCTTAAAAAATATAACGATGCCCACGAGTTTACGCCCAAGCCGCAGGAATACTATGACAAGGGCTGTTTTGAAATTTTGAAAAAAGTCGGCTATTATGTGGATATGGGCGGCGAAGAGCTTGAGGGCGATGAGCTGGAAAAGCAAGCTGAGTTCAATTTCTTAGATAAAGAGGGAGAGATTGCCCTTAGTAAGGATTTGGGTGAAGAGATTATCGACAAAGCTCCCACGGTGGCAGAGTGCGATAAGAAACTCATTAGCGAGCGTGTACACAAAATGGGCGAGTCTTTCTACGAAAAACCGGAGGAAGAGTGGACCTATACGGAACGTGAGAATTTGCGGGATTTCAAGGAGGGCTTAATGGCTCTGTATACCCGTGACGATTTTGGCAAAAACATGGTGATGAACGTCAGCGATGATTTGCTCGAACAGCTGTACGATTTTTATCAAGATGATTTCACTATGGTGTGGCATAAAAATGCCGTGGAAGACATTTTTGAGCAGGTCCAAAAGAATTATCTGGACCAAGGTAAGAGTACGGATTACATAGTGCTTGACGTTCCTAACAACGAGCCGCAAGACGAAGGCCCGGTGTATTGGTAAAAACGCATCGAGTTGTTGGAGAGAATATAACAATGCAAAAGCACCGTGTGGTAGGATGCCGCACGGTGCTTTTCTGTCCGCTTTTTGGGGCGAAAAGGGCTTGCGTTTATGTACCGAATATGGTACGCTGTATTTGATAGGATACAGATAGTAAAGGAGGGGTTTGCGTGGAAAAATATCAAACAAAACCGAAGGAGGTCGCCCTTTTGGCTGTTTTGGAAATTCTCAAGGAATATTCCGACAGCGACCATCCGTTGACCCAAAAGGCGATTGCCGACTATTTAGAGACGGATTACGGTATTGTGCTTGAACGCAAAGCCATCGGTCGGAAATTGGATGCCTTGGAAGAGGCGGACTACGAATTGGTGCGGTCATCGGCGGGATGTTATCTTGTTTGCCCTTGCGATTTCGAGGATGCGGAGCTACGCCTGCTTATCGACAGCGTGATGGCGTCCCGTCACATTTCTGCCCGTCACTCCAAGGATTTGGTGGCACGGTTGGCGGGGCTTTCCAACCGTTATTTTGAGTCGAGAGTGAAAAACGTCTATGCGGTGGGTGAATGGAACAAAACCGAAAGCCAACTGTTGTTTCTTAATATGGAGCTCATTGATGAGGCGATTGCCAAAAAGAAAAAAGTGCGTTACGATTACAACAAATACGATATCGACGGCAAGCTTCACAAAACCCACACCTATACGGTGTCGCCCTATCAAATGATTTTGCACAACCAGCGGTATTACCTGATGGCGTATCATGATACGTGGGATGACGTGTCGTTCCAGCGGCTGGACCATATGACCGGTATGACGATTTTGGATGAACCGGCACGGCGGTTACGGACAATAAAGGGTTACGAAAACGGTATCGACTATAAAACGCTTGACTCTGCACGCCCGTATATGTATGCGGACGAGCCGCAGCTTGTGGAATTCATCGCACAGTCGAATATCGTGGACCAAATCGTGGACTGGTTCGGGCGAGATGTGAAAATGGTGAAACGGCCGGAAGACACGGTAAAAGTGTCGTTGCGGGTGAGCCCGAACGCCATGGAACATTGGGCGGCACAGTATATGAATTATGTGGAAATCCTGTCGCCGAAATCGTTGCGGGATCGTGTGCGAGACAACATTCTTGTCGCCGCCGAGAAATACCGTTGAATCTCTGTTTTTGACGCCAAAATCCACAGGAAATGCCCGTTTTTGAAAAAATCCAGGGTCATTTTCGACTTTTTTGTGTGAGAAATGGATTTTTTTACGAAAAACACTTGTTTTTAAGAACAAAATGTGGTCTAATAATAGCGTATGGAAATATTCCAAATACTCTATTATTGAAAGGATGTATTACACAATGGCATTAGATTTAACTCGCTACGGAATTACTGGTGTAAAAGAGATTATCCATAATCCCTCTTACGACCAGTTGTTCAACGACGAAACCGACGCTTCCTTGACTGGTTTTGACAAAGGTCAAGAGACCGAACTCGGTGCTGTCAACGTTATGACCGGTGTGTATACCGGCCGTTCCCCCAAGGACAAATTCATCGTGATGGACGAAAACTCCAAAAACACCGTGTGGTGGACCTCCGATGAATACAAAAACGACAACCACCCCGCCAGCGAAGAGGCGTGGAAAACGGTCAAAGAGATTGCTCTTAACGAGCTCTCCGGCAAAAAGCTTTATGTTGTCGATGCGTTCTGCGGTGCCAACAAAGACACCCGCATGGCTATCCGCTTCATTATGGAAGTGGCATGGCAGGCTCACTTCGTGACCAATATGTTCATTAAACCCTCGGCGGAGGAGCTGGCTTCCTTTGAGCCGGACTTCGTGGTGTATACCGCTTCCAAAGCCAAGGTGGAGAATTACAAAGAGCTCGGCCTCAACTCCGAGACGGCGGTTGTGTTCAACATCTCCAGCCGTGAGCAGGTTATTCTGAACACCTGGTACGGCGGCGAAATGAAAAAAGGTATGTTCTCCATGATGAACTATTACCTGCCGCTGAAAGGCATTGCTTCTATGCACTGCTCTGCCAACACCGATATGAACGGCGAGAACACCGCCATCTTCTTCGGTCTGTCCGGTACCGGTAAAACCACCCTTTCCACCGACCCGAAACGTCTCCTCATCGGCGACGACGAGCACGGTTGGGATGATAACGGCGTCTTCAACTTCGAGGGCGGCTGCTATGCTAAGGTTATCAACCTGGACAAAGAGTCTGAGCCGGACATCTACAACGCCATCAAACGCAACGCTTTGCTTGAGAACGTGACGGTGGATGCTGAGGGCAAAATCGACTTTGCGGATAAATCCGTTACCGAGAACACCCGTGTGTCCTACCCGATTGACCATATCGAAAAGATTGTCCGTCCGGTTTCCGCTGCTCCGGCTGCGAAAAACGTTATCTTCCTGTCGGCGGATGCGTTCGGCGTGTTGCCGCCGGTCTCCGTGTTGACTCCGGAACAGACCAAATATTACTTCCTCTCCGGCTTCACTGCCAAATTGGCGGGCACCGAGCGTGTCATTACCGGTCCCACCCCGACCTTCTCCTCCTGCTTCGGTCAGGCGTTCCTCGAGCTGCACCCGACCAAGTATGCTGAGGAACTCGTCAAACGTATGGAAGCCAGCGGTGCGAAAGCGTACCTCGTCAACACCGGTTGGAACGGCACCGGCAAACGTATCTCCATTAAAGATACCCGTGGTATCATTGATGCTATCTTGAACGGCGACATTCTGAATGCCCCGACCAAGACCATTCCGTACTTCAACCTCGAAGTGCCCACCGAGCTCAACGGTGTGGATACCGGCATTCTTGATCCTCGTGACACCTATGCGGATGCCGCTGAGTGGGAAGCCAAAGCCCAGGATTTGGCTGGCCGTTTCGTGAAGAACTTCGTCAAATACGAAGGCAACGAAGCCGGCAAAGAGCTGGTTAAAGCCGGCCCGCAGCTGTAATCCCCAGAATCAATAACACCAAAAAAAGCGGTGTAATTCGAAAGAATTACACCGCTTTTCTTATCTATCGAAACGAAAAAGTGATGCCGGCGGAGTGGGACGATTATTTGAGTGTGTTGCAAGGGGAAGAATTCTTTTTATTGCAATTTCGGTCAATTATTGCTATAATATTCCCAGGTGTTCATACTTTTTCAAACATTGTCGAAATACTCTTCGGCGTAATTTGAATTTCTTACGGTTGGGTTTGTTCTTTGCGAGCGGTGAACCCGTGACGAAAACGTAGAGAGGTAGAATGGATGAAAAAAGAAAATGGCGGAATCCTAAAATGGGCGGCTGTTGGCATATTGGGCGTTTTTGTTTTAGGAATGTTTGCACTTGGGCATGACGACGAAAATGCAGTGACCGGAGCGATTGCTCAAAAAATAGATGCTATGTTTAATGGCACGACCACAACGATTTCTTTGACGGTGCCGACAGACACGACGAAACAGATTGTTGTGCCCCAAAAAGCGACGACTGGAAAAGTAACTACAGCGAAAAAGCCGACGACGACTAGAAAAGTGACTACAGCAAAAAAAGCGACAACGACGACCAAAAGGATTGTTGTGACAAATCGGAAGACACAGGAATTTGATTATGTTCTCAACACGAATACCCGAAGATTCCATACTCCCCATTGTAGAGATTTGAGCCGTATGAGCAAAAAGAACTGGAAAGATTACCACGGCACACACGATGAAGTGGTTGCTATGGGGTATACGCCTTGCTCAAAATGCAATCCATAAGGATTGTGTTTGAATAAGACGTGGAAATCGGACGGAGAATCAAAGATATATGCAGCATAAAGGCAACACGAATAACTGGCAAATTTGATGGACTAAAAAGGGCTCCCTAACGGCCGGAAGTTCCTAAGGAATGTATTC
Source organism: Acutalibacteraceae bacterium (assembly GCA_045598965.1). Lineage (GTDB taxonomy): Bacteria > Bacillota > Clostridia > Oscillospirales > Acutalibacteraceae > RGIG426. Next base: position 345 of record JAZRVH010000003.1, on the reverse strand, counting down.
CTTAGGAACTTCCGCCAAAGAGGGGGCTCTTTCCTTTTGGCAGGGGCAGAAGGACTTTTTTCTCACGTGACGCAACCGTCCCCCGGACGGTTGCTCCCAAACGCATTGCTCGCATCGCTCGCTGCGTTTGGAGTTCGTTTCAAGTCCTTCTTTTTTGACCAACGAAAAGAAAAATCGCCGTCCGAATGGACGGCGATTTCCTTTTGGCAGGGGCAGAAGGACTTGAACCCTCGGCACGCGGTTTTGGAGGCACAATATATAGTGGTTATTGTGTGTTATAACCACAACAGATAGTGTTATTTTGTGCAAAATGCAAACAAAGCGTTAGGAAAAAAGTGTTAGGAA
>JAZRVH010000002.1:0-24430 GCA_045598965.1 Acutalibacteraceae bacterium | reverse complement strand
TTGTGGTTTGTGTTCAAAGCCGCCGGCGAAAAAGCGAAGTTTGCCGCCGAAACGGTGGGTGACGGCGAGGAGATGCAAACTATCGATATCGAGGTTCCTCGCAAGCGGCGTCATCTTGTCGTTGCCAAAGAAGAAAAGGCCGATTTGACGGAGGAAAAAGCCGAAGAATTGCCCGAAGAAAAAGAAAATCCGGAAAAATAAGGATTCGGGGGTTGACACGGGCAAAACCGTGTGGTATACTACCCCTTGTTCCTGCGGCTTTAGCTCATCTGGTAGAGCGCCACCTTGCCAAGGTGGAGGTAGCGAGTTCGAGCCTCGTAAGCCGCTCCAAACGAAATCCCGCAACCGAAAGGTTGCGGGATTTTTTGCATTCCTTATTATGGTATAAAAGGAGAAGAAACTTTTTGGGTTTTCGCTTTTTTTACCAAGAAAATCCGTTTGTTTTTGACAATCTCGACAAAAATAGAACAAATGTTCGATTTTTTCACAAAACCCCTTGATTTCCCGAAAATGTTTGGTATAATGAAGGAGAACTTTGAAAGCGAGGTATGGCTATGGCTACCAAAAAAGCGGCGGAGAAATCCGCGGGAATCGAAAAGAACGAGAACAAACAGAAAGCGCTCGAAATGGCGCTGGCTCAAATAGAAAAAAGTTACGGCAAAGGCGCGGTGATGCGCCTCGGCCAAAACCTCAATATGCAGGTGGATGCCATTCCGACCGGTTCGGTTGCGCTCGACCGCGCGCTCGGTATCGGCGGACTTCCGCGCGGCCGCATCGTCGAGATTTACGGGCCGGAGGCCTCCGGTAAAACCACTCTCGCGCTGCACGCGGTTGCCGAAGCGCAAAAAATGGGCGGCGAAGCCGCGTACGTGGACGTGGAGCACGCGCTTGACCCGGTGTATGCAAAAGCGCTCGGCGTCAACGTGGACGAACTGCTCGTGTCCCAACCGGACACCGCCGAGCAGGCGCTCGAAATCGCCGAGGCGCTCATCCGCTCGGGTGCGGTGGACGTGCTGGTTATCGACTCGGTGGCGGCGCTGGTGCCGCGCGCCGAAATCGAGGGCGAAATGGGCGATAACCAAGTCGGCTTGCAAGCACGCCTCATGTCCAAAGCGATGCGCAAACTTGCGGGCGTGGTGTCCAAATCCAACTGCCTTGCGATTTTCATCAACCAACTGCGTATGAAAATCGGCGTGGTTTACGGCAACCCCGAAGTCACCGCCGGCGGCAACGCACTCAAATACTACGCATCCGTGCGCCTCGACGTGCGCCGCACCGAAACGCTCAAAGCGAACGGCGCGCCCATCGGCTCGCACACCCGCGTGCGCGTGGTGAAAAACAAAGTCGCCCCGCCGTTCAAAGAGGCGGAGTTTGATATTATGTACGGCGAGGGCATTTCGCATTTGAGCGAGGTGCTGGATTTGGCGGTGGAAGCGGATATCATCCAAAAATCCGGCGCGTGGTTCTCCTATAAAGAGGAGCGCATCGGTCAAGGACGCGACAACGCGAAAGAATATCTCAAAAACAACCCCGCTATCCTCGAAGAGGTGGAAACCGCCGTGCGGGCGTGGATGCTTAAATCCAAAGAGGAAGAAGATCCGTTCGTTTCTGCTCCCGCCGCGGCTCCCGTGCCGATGGAAATCCCGCTGGCGGATGCGCCCCGTGTGACTGCGGCGCAGGCAAAAGCCAAAATCGACATTGTGGTTGAGGACTAAACGATGGAAAACACGTTCACGGTTGAAACTATCGCCGTGCGGCGCGGGCAACTGTATCTTGTGACGTTTTCGGACGGGCGCGAGGTGGAGGTAGACCGCCGCACGTGGGACGAATCGCCGTATCGGGCAAACAGTGCGCTGACAGAGGAATCTCTGTCGGCGCTTTTGTCGTTGTCGGAGGAAAACCGCGCCCGCGACCGCGCGCTGTATTTGCTCTCGCGGCGGGATTACACAAAAAAAGAACTTTCGGAAAAACTCCGCAAAGCAGCGGGGCGCGAGGTATGCGCCGCCACCGCCGAGCGTATGGAAGAGTTGGGACTGGTGGACGACGAGAGTTTGGCGGTGCGGTATGCGCGGGAATACTGCCTCGTTCGCCACTATCCGAAACGCCGCGCGGTGCAAAAATTGCGCGAAAAGGGGATTGACCGCGACGTGGCGGCGGAGGCGGTCGAAAAAATCGGTGCGGACGATTTGCAGGCGGGTCTTGCTTTTTTAGAGAAAAAATGTTATACTCAAAAAGATGAACCTCAACGTCGCAAAATAGTGGATGCCCTCATCCGTTTTGGCTTTGATTATGAGACGGCACGCACCGCTGTGCGACAAGCAGAGGAATCGGAGGGGGAGTCGTTTTGACCTTTTCCGTTGGGATGGTGTCGCTGGGTTGCCCGAAAAACCAGATGGATGCCGAACTGATGCTCGGAAAAATACGTGACGCAGGAATACCGATTAAGGCAGATGCCGCATTGGCAGATGTGGTGATTGTGAACACCTGCGGTTTTATTGAGGCGGCCAAGCAGGAAGCCATTGAGACGATTTTGGAGTTTGCCACCCTTAAAAAAGAGGGGCGGATTAAACGCCTGATTGTTACCGGCTGTATGGCACAACGCTATCAGCAGGAGGTGGCGGATGAACTGCCGGAATGCGATGCGGTGCTGGGACTTGGTGCTAATGTGGATATTGTGGACGTCGTAAACCGTGTGATGGAGGGAGAACACGTCTGTGAGTTTCCGTCCCGCAAATGTTGGACGCTGGACGGGGCACGGGTTCAAACAACGCCGCAGTTTTTCGCCTTTATGCGTATCGGCGACGGGTGCAACAACTGCTGTACCTATTGTGCCATTCCGCATATCCGTGGCGGCCTTAAAAGCCGCAAAATGGAAACGCTTTTGGAAGAAGCCAAGTGGCTTGTGGAGGGCGGCGTAAAGGAAATTACGCTTGTGGCACAAGATACCACTCAGTATGGCGTTGACCTTTACGGAAAGCCGATGCTCCCGGATTTGCTTCGTGAATTGTGCCGGATTGACGGGCTGCACTGGATTCGAATGCTGTACTGCTATCCCGAATATATCACGGACGAGCTGTTAGACGTGATTGCCGCCGAGGATAAGATTGTGAAATATTTGGATATTCCCATTCAACACGCTTCCGGCACGGTGCTTGCCCGTATGAATCGTACCGGCGACCGGGAAAGCCTTACAAATCTTATGACACATATTCGGGAAAAGGTTCCGGGAATCGTTTTGCGTACGACGGTGATGACCGGATTCCCCGGTGAGACTGAGGCGGATTTTGAGGAACTGTGCGAGTTTGTGCAGGATGTGGAGTTTGACCGCCTTGGCTGTTTCGCCTATTCGGCGGAGGAGGGGACAAAAGCCGCCGTTATGCCTGATCAAGTGCCGGAGGCGGAAAAACATCGCCGTGCCGACTTGGTGATGGAGCAACAGGCACGGATTGTGGAAAAGAAAAATCAAGCCATGGTGGGCAAGGCTGTGACGGTGCTCGTGGAAAGCTTTGACCGGTATGCGGAGTGCTGGTTTGGCCGCTCTGCCGCTGATGCACCGGACATTGACGGAAAAGTGTTTTTCACTGCCGACAAAGCACCGAAGCCGGGCGATTTTGTCCGGGTAGAGGTGACGGATACCCTCGAATGGGATTTAATCGGAGAGGTGGTAGCAGAATGAATTTGCCTAACAAACTGACACTTTCACGGATTCTGTTGGTGCCGCTGTTTTTGTTGTTTTTCGTGTGGGAATTTCCGTTCCACTATCTCGTGGCGGGGCTCATCTTCGGCATCGCCTCTTTTACGGATATGCTGGACGGCAAAATTGCCCGTGCCAGAGGGCTTGTGACCAACCTCGGCAAATTTATGGACCCCATCGCAGATAAAATGCTGACTACGGCGGCGTTTGTGGGGCTTTTGGCTATCGGGAAAATGAGCCTTTGGGCCTTGATGATTATTCTCGTGCGAGAATTTGTTGTCACATCTGTCCGGCTTGTTGCCGCTGAGGGCGGCCGTGTGGTTGCCGCTAACTACTGGGGCAAATTTAAGACGGTGGCACAGTATATCACTATCGGCTATATGCTGGCGGTGCTGGAATTTTGCAGCTGGAAAGACACGGTGCTTGCCGCTGTGACGTTGCCGGATGCGGTTTACACGGTGCCGCTTGTTATCGGTCAAGTGTTCATCTGGATTGCCACGGCATTGACCGCCATTTCCGGTGGCGTGTATTTTTGGCAAAACCGTTCGTTCTTTTTAGAGGGCGAACGCTGAAGTAGAGGCTTGAAAGTGAGGAGGAAACTATATGCGTCGTGATAAAATCAATTACTATCTGGATATTGCCCAAACGGTGAGCCATCGGGGAACTTGCCTGCGTCGTTCTTACGGTGCGGTCATTGTCAACCACGATGAGATTGTCTCTACCGGTTATGTGGGGGCTCCTCGTGGACGGAAGAATTGCACGGACCTCGGTCGGTGCATTCGAATGGAGATGAAAATCCCCCGTGGCGAGAGATACGAGTTGTGCCGCAGTGTTCACGCAGAGGCCAACGCCATTATCAGTGCTCCTCGTGACAAAATGCTGGGAGCCACCCTGTTCCTTTGCGGCGAGGAAGCGGACGGCACGTTGGTGGAAAATGCGTGCTGTTGTTCGATGTGCAAACGAATGGTTATCAATGCCGGCATCGCACGGGTTATTGTGCGTTCCACGCCGGACGAATATGTGATCTACGATGTCAGCGATTGGATTGTGAATGATGAATCGCTGGACGGTGCACGTGGCTATTAAGGAGGAGACGGTATGAAACGAATTGTGGCACTGTGCGTTTGTCTGCTTTTGAGTGTATCGCTTCTTTGTGCGTGTGACGGAAGCACCGAAAACGAAGTGTCGGTGGACATCAATGCACCGATTCACGTGTTAGAGGATTTCCCGAAAGGAAACGTGACCTGCCTTGTTACGGTGGAGAGCAAAGGCTTCCAAACCGCCACCGGTGCAGACGGTACGGCGGTGGAGCCGGACACCTATGTGTTTAAGGGCCAGGAAGCGGTGGATTTGTATAACCTGATGAACCGCTCGGCGTGGGTAGCGGGTGAAGAAGCCGCCCGTCCCACCGGAACGTTTGAGCAAATGCTTACGTTGGATTTCTATTCCGGAAAATCGGTGGAGGATGCAACGGCGTACTTCGGCTCGTTTACCATCTCTAACCGTGACCAGGTTTTGGCATCTCCCAGTCCGATGACGTTGTCGGTGTCGGGGGCTCAGGCGGTTGACGGTACGTATGACGTTTTGTGGAAATACGTTACAGAAAAGGGAGAGGCGGAAAAATGAAACTCCTGAAACCGTCGATTGCCGTTCTCCTTTGTGTTGTGCTGTGCGTTTTTTGCGTGTGTCCGGTAAGTGCGGCTCCTCGTCCGCTGTTTGGCGACGCCAACGATGACGGCACCGTGAATATGAAGGACGTTTTAACGCTGCGTTCTTATCTTGCGGACATTCCCGTTAGTCTCCACGAGTTGTATGCCGACGCCAACGGCGACAGCGATATCAATATGAAGGACGTGCTGCTTCTTCGCAAGTATATGGCGGATATTCCGGTGAAGTTCGGCGAGCTTTCCGACCCGCTTGATTTACTGCTTTGCGACGGAGAGGATGCGGCGATTACGCTGTATGACGTTCGTCCTGACGGGAAATACGGATTTGAGTTGCTCCTCGGTGCCGAAAACTTGACGTATGACCGTTCGATTGAAGTGACGTTGGTGGGTGCCGCATTAAATGATAAGGCCATTCTTCCGCTGTGGACGGTGAAGCTTTCGCCGTTTGAAAGTGCGGTGGATACGGCGATTTTTGCCCTCGACAACGAGTTTTCAAAGGATGTCAAAAAAATCGGGCTGTGGGTGTTGACCACGGACGCCGAAACCGGAGAAATTCTCGACACGGGAAGCGAAGTGACGGAGGTTACTCTCGGCGGTTCGATCGGTTATCAAAAGGAAGACCGGGCACCGACGGAGGGCTGTTTGCTTATTGATAACGGTGAAATTCGTGCAATTTCTACCGGCTTTAAGGAGAACGAAACCTCCCTCAACACCTACATCGAAAATCGTACGGACAAACCGCTTATGTACCTTTGTGACCACGCCGTCGTCAACGACGTGGATATATCGGCCTTGTGGATTGGCTCTCTGCTCCCCGGTGCCGATATGGAGGCGGGGCTCATACTGGATGCCGATGAGTTGCAAGCGGCGGGAATTACGGACATTGAGACGGTCGAATTCGCTATTGATGCGTACGATTCGGCTTCGCTAAACGACCCCGAACCCACACCGCTTCACAGCTATAACGTTATGTATTACGAGCTGTAAAGAGAAAAAAGAAACACCGCTGAACAAACACCACGGTACCGTGGCGAATTCGGCGGTGTTTTTGTTATTTGCGGGTCAAATGGGACAGGCGGAAATCATGTGTTGCCAGGTGTTGAGATAAAGGTCGGTTTCTGTGGGGTGCATTCGCAGACGTTCCGCCTCCAATTCGGGAATGGCATCTGCCTCCCCGTTGACATACGCCGTAACACGGCGTGCGGCAGAACGGGCACGTGCGGCGGCACCGGCAAGGCGAATATCCAGTACCTCGAAGCCGAACGGCTTACTCTCGCTCATCCATTGTGCTTCCTCGGCGTCACGCAAAGCGTCAATATCGTCGGCAATTTGCGGCAAAACGGTAGCGGCAAGGGTGGCAAGGGCTTCTTTGTCGCCGGCGTGGTAAGCAGTATAGAGACGCTTGCTCACTTCCGCTTTGTTTGAAAGAACCTGTGCGAGTGCCGCCCATACGGCAAAGGTGTTTTTATAGCGGGGATTGCGGGCGGCGGCTTCTTGGAATTTAGCGGCGAGGGATTTGTAGTGTTCGTTATAGCCCTCGCCGATATGGACGTCAAACAACCCGAGTAGATTGTCCTGATACAACAGATAGCGGGAGGGCTGTACCAATTTCATATCGGAGCCGCCGGGCGGGGTGTCCAGTCCGTCGGCCAACATAAAGTCGTCAAAAATGCCGCCGGTGCAGGTTTTGAAGCGGCGGGCGAGCAGTTCATCGCTAACCGTTTCCTCGAAGTTCATTTCAGCGAATAACTGTACCGCCGGATGGACAGCGAAAATAGATGCCTCGGCACCGTTGTCACCCCACAGGGTAATGAACACATCTTTGACTTTCGCTTTTTGACATTCCTTTAGTGCTAATCGAGAGGTCTCTAAGCTGTACCGTGCACGAGGGGCGTAGCCCACCCATTTCCATGCTCCGCCCGCAAACACGGTGTCGTTGTTTTTGAACAAGGCGTGACGGGCAAGGTTTTGACGGTAGATATCCGAGCTGAGTGTAACATAGTCCCAATATACGAGGGAGACGCCTTCGGGAACGCTGTTAAGCAATTCTTCCGACAGCTCCGATTGGTAGTAAAGGTTGCCGGTGTCGGCTTTGGCAAGCTTAAAGAACATATCGCTCCACATCATCGGCTCAAAGTCGTATTTTTGGCAGATATCGCAAACCTTTTTCAAGTGACGTTCTAAGATTTCACGTGTATCCTGTTTGCCGAAACGGTCAAGATACCGACCACGACCGAGATGCTCCGCCTCGTCCATGCCGATATGAATGCGGTTGCTGCGAAACGCTTTGCGACAAGCGGCAATCATATCGTCAATAAACGCATACGTTTTCGGCTCATCGGTAAGCAGAATATCGTCAATATCGTGAATACATTCATAGGCGGGACGGTGACGAAAAATCGCATTTAGATGGGCGAGCGTCTGCATGCACGGCACCACCTCGATGCCGTAGGCGGCAGCGAAGCTTACGATTTCTTGCAGTTCGGAAAGCGAGAACCGTCCACGCTGAAATCCGAAGTAGGGCTGACCCTCGATTTCATAGGTGTCCTCTGTATACAGCATCAGCGTGTCCAGCCCCATCAGTGCCATTTGGCAAAGATAGTTTTTAATCGTGGCAACCGTCGGCACGGCGTTTCGGGAACAGTCCAGCATCGCCCCGTCATGGCGGAAGTGAGCGGTTTGGGAAAAGGCGAAAGTGTCGCCGGTCTTTTCGGTACAAAGGGCGAGGGCACGGGTGAGATATACCGGCTTTTCGTAGTGAACGGTCAAGGTGTCAGCGGTTTTTTCCACCGAAAAGCCCCGTATGCTTTCATCCAAAACAGCACAAAGGGCAACGCCCTCCTGTGCAGCATCACATCCGATGAGCGGCAGGAGGGCGAGAATTTCGGCAGAAACGGTTTCTTTGCGGAATGTCATATTTGTTCCTCCGTTTCTTGAGATACGGTTATCAGTAGCGGATTTTTTCGGCGAGGAATGCAGACAGCTCGGCAATGGGCAGACGCACCTGTTCCATGCTGTCCCGTTCACGAACGGTAACGCAGGCATCCTCCAGACTGTCAAAGTCAAAGGTGATGCAGTACGGTGTGCCGATTTCGTCCTGGCGGCGATAGCGTTTGCCGATAGAACCGGCGTCGTCAAAGTCCACCATAAAGTCGGGGGCAAGCGTGTCGAACACTTTGCGAGCTTCCTCCGACAGCTTTTTGGACAGCGGGAGAACGGCGGCCTTAAACGGGGCCAATGCCGGATGCAGGCGAAGCACCACACGGACGTCGTTTTTCTCGGCATCTACCACTTCTTCGTCGTAGGCATCGCAAAGGAACGCTAAGAACGAACGCTCCACACCGAGCGACGGCTCGATAACGTAGGGGATATAGTGCTCGTTCGTTTCCTGGTCGAAATAGGTAAGGTCTTTGCCGGAGGTGTTTTGGTGTTGGGTCAGGTCATAATCGGTACGGTCGGCAACACCCCACAGCTCACCCCAACCGAACGGGAACAAAAACTCGAAGTCGGTGGTCGCTTTAGAGTAGAAGCAGAGCTCCTCCGGATCGTGGTCACGCAGGCGGAGGTTTTCCTCTTTAATGCCGAGGGACAACAGCCAGTCACGGCAGAAGCCTCGCCAATAGCTGAACCATTCGAGGTCGGTGCCCGGCTTACAGAAGAATTCGAGTTCCATTTGCTCGAACTCTCGCACACGGAAAATGAAGTTGCCTGGTGTGATTTCGTTGCGGAACGATTTTCCGATTTGCCCGATGCCGAACGGTACTTTTTTTCGTGATGTTCTTTGCACGTTTGCGAAGTTGACAAAAATGCCCTGTGCGGTTTCCGGACGAAGATACACGGTGTTTTTCGCATCCTCCGTCACGCCTTGGAACGTTTTGAACATCAGGTTGAATTGACGGATGTCGGTGAAGTTGTGGTTGCCACAGCTCGGGCAGGGGATGTTCTTCTCTTCAATGAAGGCTTTCATCTCTTCCTGCGAAAATGCGTCGATGGGTTTTTCGAGTTCTTCACCGGTTTCGGCACAATAGTCCTCGATGATTTTATCTGCACGGAAACGTTCTTTGCACTCACGGCAATCCATCAGCGGGTCAGAGAAGCCGCCGAGGTGACCGGAAGCCACCCACGTTTGCGGGTTCATTAAGATGGCGGCGTCAAGACCGACGTTGTAGGGAGACTCTTTTACGAATTTCTTCCACCACGCCTGCTTGATGTTGTTTTTAAGTTCCACACCGAGAGGACCGTAGTCCCACGTGTTGGCAAGACCGCCGTAGATTTCACTGCCGGCGTAAACAAATCCACGCCCTTTGCAAAGGGCGACCAGCTTGTCCATCGTTTTCTCTGTGTTTTTCATATAAAGCCTCCTGAAAAGTGTTTTTTCATACGTCTTTTATTGTATCACGCCGCACCGTTCGTGTCAATAAAAAGGATAAATGAGTATTTATCCTCAAAAAGTGCAATTTTAAGCATAAATATAAATAAAACTTGCATATTTTTTCAAGAAAAGGGTTGACAATCGAAAAAAGAGGGCGTATAATGCCTAAGGAAACAAAAAAGAGGAGTGAAATATTATGGATAAATCCAAAATTAAAAAAGTCGTATTAGCGTATTCGGGTGGTTTGGATACCTCCATTATCATCCCGTGGCTGAAAGAAAATTACAACAACTGTGAAGTGGTTGCCGTTTCCGGTAACGTGGGACAGGCAGACGAGCTGGAGGGTCTTGAGGAGAAAGCTCTGAAAACCGGTGCTTCGAAACTGTATGTTCTCGATTTGACCGAGGAATACGTGGACGAGTACATTATCCCCACGATGAAAGCGGGTGCTGTGTATGAGGATTATCTTCTCGGCACCTCTACCGCCCGTCCCTGCATCGCTAAGGGTCTTGCGGAAATTGCCATTAAAGAGAATGCGGATGCTATCTGCCACGGTTGTACCGGCAAGGGTAATGACCAGGTGCGTTTTGAATTGGCACTGAAAGCCTTTGCACCGGAGCTGCCCATTATCGCTCCGTGGCGTGAGTGGGATATCCAGTCCCGTGAGGAGGAAATTGATTACGCCGAGGCTCACAATATTCCGCTGAAAATCAATCGGGAGACGAACTATTCCAAGGACAAGAACCTGTGGCACTTGTCTCACGAGGGTCTGGATTTGGAGGACACCGGCAACGAGCCGCTGTACGACAAAGAGGGCTTCCTTGAAATGGGCGTGTCTCCGATTAAAGCACCGGACGAGCCCACTTACGTGACCTTGGATTTCGAAAAAGGTGTGCCGGTGGCTTTGGACGGCGAAAAAATGTCCGCTAAAAACATCATTCTCAAGCTCAACGAGTTGGGCGGCAAAAACGGTATCGGTCTTATTGATATTGTGGAAAACCGCCTTGTGGGTATGAAATGCCGTGGCGTGTATGAGACGCCCGGCGGTACGATTTTGTATAAAGCTCACGAGACTCTCGAAACCATTTGTCTCGACAAGATGACTCTTCACGAAAAACAACGCCTTTCCATCACCTTTGCGGAGCTTGTGTATAACGGTCAATGGTTTACGCCGCTTCGTGAGGCGTTGTCCGCCTTTGTGGACAAGACCCAGGAGACGGTGACCGGCAAAGTGCGTTTGAAGCTTTATAAAGGTAACATCATCAAAGCCGGCGTGTGGAGCTCGTATTCGCTGTACAGCGATGAGCTTGCTACCTTCGGCGAGAGCGATTATGACCAGAAGGATTCCGCCGGATTTATTAACCTCTATGGTTTGCCCATTAAGGTGCAGGCGGCGGTGAACAAGAAAAACGGCAAATAAGCAAAAAGCGGGGAACAACTATGGCAAAAATGTGGGCAGGCAGAACGAGCGGTGAAACCAGTGCTCTTGCCGATGATTTCAACTCCTCCATTCGGTTTGACTGCCGGATGGCAAAACAGGATATTACCGGCAGTATGGCACATGCGGCAATGCTCGGAGCAACCGGCATTTTGTCTTCGTCGGATGTGGACACCCTTGTGGACGGGTTGCAAGGCATTCTTGACGATTTACAGTCGGGTGCTTTGGAGATCGATATGTCCTGCGAGGATATCCACATGTTTGTGGAGCAGGTGCTTACGGAGCGTCTGGGCGACGTGGGGAAAAAGCTTCACACCGCTCGCAGCCGTAACGACCAAGTGGCGTTGGATTTGCGTCTCACTCTGCGGGAGGAGATTGACGAAATTTCCGAAAAAACAAAAGCTCTGTTGTCTGCGGTTTTAGACAAGGCGGAGGCGTACAAGGACGCTATTGTTCCCGGCTATACGCATTTGCAGCGGGCACAGCCCATTACGTTTGGGCATCATTTGCTGGCGTATGCGTCGATGTTTTTGCGTGACATTGACCGGCTTTCCGATTGCAAAAAACGCCTGAATGTGTCGCCTATCGGCAGTTGTGCCTTAGCGGGAACGACGTTTCCTACCGACCGTCAGTTTGAAGCGAAACAGCTCGGATTCGACAGCGTGTGCCTCAATTCCATTGATGGCGTGTCCGACCGTGATTTTGCGGTGGAGCTGATGAGCGATATCGCTGTTTTGCAAATGCACATGTCCCGCTTTGCCGAGGAAATTATCCTTTGGTCCAGCTGGGAATTCAAGTTTGTGGAGCTGTCCGATGCGTTTACCACCGGCTCGTCCATTATGCCCCAGAAAAAGAACTCCGATATGGCGGAGCTCATCCGTGGAAAAACCGGTCGGGTGTACGGTGATTTGTTCTCGCTGCTCACCGTGCTCAAGGGGTTGCCGCTGGCGTATAACAAGGATATGCAAGAGGATAAGGAGAGCGTGTTTGATGCGGTGGATACCGTGAAAATGTGCCTTGACGTGTTCATCGGTATGGTGGAGACGATGAACGTCCTGACCGAGAATATGATGAAAGCCGCACAGACCGGATTTATCAACGCTACCGATTTGGCGGATTATCTTGTGGGCAAGGGACTTCCATTCCGTACGGCGTACAAGATTTCCGGTCAAGTGGTTGCTGAGTGCATAAAAACCGGCGAGGTGCTTGAAACACTGCCGCTTGACGTTTATCAAGGGTTTTGCGACCTTATTGACGAAGGCGTATACGAGGCGGTTGATCTCAAAAACTGTGTCGATCGCCGTGTAAGCGAAGGTGGCACCTCCGTTGCCTCGGTGGAAAAACAGTTGGCGGCGATGAAAGCGATGCTGTAAAAAACGGATAGAAAAAACCGTGAGCGATGCTCACGGTTTTTCTTGCGTTATAAACCGCCCGTTTTTTGCTGTTTTTTCAAAATTTCAAAAAAAGCCTTGACTTTATCGCTTTACTGTGATAAACTGATAGCACAATGAATTTGGAGGGGAGACGTATGCCCTATTCTGACAAATCTACCGAACGGTTATGCCGTGTAATTGCGGCAATGAAAACACCGGAAGAGGTGGCAGCTTTATTTGCGGATTTATGCACCATTAAGGAAATTCGAGATATGGCACAGCGTCTGGATACGGCTGTGTTGCTCAACGAAAAATGCAGTTATCAGAAAATCGCCGGCGAGGTGGGGGTCAGTACCGCCACGATCAGCCGTGTGAACCGCTGTTTGACCTACGGTGAGGGCGGCTACCAAATTGCTCTTGAAAGACTGGCAGAAACGGAGAAAACAAAATGAACATCAACGATTCCATTTTAAAAAGCGACGAAAAAATCGTGTTCAGTTTACGAAAGCTGTACGCTGAGGCGGGCTTTTTGCCCTACCGAATGAGCAAATTCGAGGAATACGATTTATACGCAAAAAATAAAGACTTTCTCGTGTCGGACAACGTCATTACGTTTACCGATTCCGACGGAAAGCTGATGGCATTAAAACCCGACGTGACGCTTTCCATCATCAAAAACAGCGTGGATGAGCCGGATGTCACCCGCAAGGTGTATTACGACGAAAACGTGTATCGTCCGGCGGGAAACGGTGAGCCGTTCCGTGAGACCCTGCAAACGGGTGTGGAATGCTTTGGCACGGTGGGCGAAAACGAAGTGTGCGATGTGTTGACGTTGGCGGTGGAAAGCCTGCGGACGATTAACAGCAAAGGCCAGTTTGTTTTGGCGGTGTCCGATTTGGATTTGGTGCAAAGCGTGGTGGATCGCCTGCAATTAGGTAACCGCAAAACCGCCGCTTTGTATCAGGCGATTTCCGAAAAAAATCGCCACGAAATTACGGCACTTTGCAGCGAATGTGAAGATCGGGAAGCGGTGGACACCCTGCTTACGCTTTGCACGCTCCACGGCAAACCGTTGGAAGTGGAAAAAACGCTGGATACGTTGTTTGCCGATAACGAAACCTATGCACGTTTTCGCTCCATTCTGAACAGTGCCGCCAGCAATGAGTATTTTGAGGTGGACTTCTCCATTCTCAATGACGTGAACTATTATAACGGTATCGTATTCAAAGGCTTTTTGTCGGGTGTGCCGGAAGCGGTGTTGTCCGGTGGACAGTATGACCGCTTGATGAAAAAAATGAAGCGTCGCTCCAAAGCTATCGGCTTTGCGGTATATACCGACGCTCTTGAGCGAGTGGACGAAGCCGCCGCCGCTTATGACGGGTTTATCAACGTGGCACTCCCTAAAGGTCGACTCGGCGAGCGGGTATACAACGCATTTGCCAAGGCGGGATTCCCTTGCCCGTCGATTTTAGAGCCGAATCGCAAATTGATTTTCGAGAACCCCGAAAAAGGTGTTCGCTATTTTTGGGTGAAGCCGTCGGACGTTGCCATTTACGTGGAGCGTGGTGCGGCGGACGTAGGCGTTTGCGGCAAGGATATTTTGCTTGAATACGAGCCGGACGTGTACGAACTGGTCGATCTCAACACCGGCATTTGTAAAATGGCGGTGGCGGCACCCAAAGGATTTAAGGACGACACGACCAAAACGTTGCGTGTGGCGACCAAATTCAGCAATATTGCCAAGGGTTTTTACCGCAAAAAAGGTCGTGAAATTGACTTTATCCACTTAAACGGTTCTATCGAAATTGCCCCGATTTTGGGACTTTCGGACGTGATTGTGGATATTGTGGAGACCGGTGCAACCTTGCGGGAAAACAACCTCGAGGTTATTGAGGATATCGTTCCCATCAGTGCTCGCCTTATTTCCAACAAAGCGTCGTTTAAGTTTAAGAGCGACGCCATCGAACGCATTGCCGCCGGCCTTGCCGCAAATTTGGAGGAAGACAAATGATTAACATTCTTAAATACGGCGAGGTGCCCAACGACGAAATTTTTGCTCGAGTGACCCCTTCTTTCAATGTGACCGATATTGTGGCGGAAATCATTGAAAATGTCCGTAAAAACGGGGATAAAGCTCTGTTTGAATACGGCGAAAAATTCGACAAAGCCAAGCTCACTACGTTGCTCGTTTCCAAAGAAGAAATCGACGAAGCGGTGGCGGCTGTCGAGCCGGAGTTTTTGGAAATTCTTAAAAAAGCGGCGGCGAACATTCGCCGTTTCCACGAAAACCAAAAGCGTGAGGGCTTCCGTTTGGATAGCCCTGACGGCACGGTAATCGGTCAGCGAGTTATCCCGGTAGACCGAGCGGGTCTGTATGTGCCGGGCGGCACGGCGGCGTATCCGTCCACCGTTTTGATGGACGCCATTCCTGCGAAAATTGCCGGTGTAAAAGAAGTGGTGATCACAACGCCGCCTACGGAAGAGGGGAAAATTAACCCCGCTATTTTGGCGGCGGCATCGGTTGCCGGTGTGGACAAAATCTATAAGGTGGGCGGAGCTCAGGCGATTGCCGCCCTCGCTTACGGCACCGAAAGCATCCCGCAGGTGGACAAGATTGTCGGCCCGGGCAACGCCTTTGTGGCGGAAGCCAAAAAGCAGGTGTTTGGTCGGGTGTCTATTGATATGATTGCGGGCCCCAGCGAGATTATGATTGTATCTGACGGCAAAAGCGACCCGAAGTATTTGGCGGCGGATTTGTTGTCCCAAGCGGAGCACGATAAGCTCGCATCTGCCGTTTTAGTGACCGACAGTGCCGAACTTGCGAAAGCGGTTCAAGCGGAACTGGAGGTGCAAATTCCCCTTTTGGAACGTGCGGAGATTGCCAGAGCTTCCATTGACCAAAACGGTAAAATCATTGTGGCGGACACACTGGATTTGGTGATAGATATCGCCAACGAAATTGCTCCGGAACACTTGGAGCTGTGTGTGGACGATCCGTTTGCCGTTCTCGAAAACGTGCGGCATGCGGGCTCGGTTTTCCTCGGCAGGAATTGTCCCGAGGCACTCGGCGACTATTTTGCCGGCCCGAACCACACATTGCCCACCAGCGGCACGGCGAAATTCTCGAGCCCCTTGTCGGTAGATGATTTTGTGAAGAAAATGCAGTTTACCTATTATACGAAAGAGGCACTTGCGGCCGTCGCTGAGGACGTCTCGACGTTTGCGAAAAAAGAGGGACTTACCGCTCACGCAAAAAGTGCGGTTATCCGAACGGAGGATTTGAAATGAGTCGATTTATGAGCGACAAATTTGCCGCTTTAACGCCGTATACTCCCGGCGAACAACCGAGAGAACGGAAATACGTTAAATTGAATACCAACGAGTCGCCGTTTCCGCCGTCGCCGATTGCACAGCGATTGGCTCGTCAGGCGGCGGGTGATTTGCAGTTGTATTCCGACCCGACTTGTCGGGATTTGGTGGCGGCCGGTGCGGCGTTTTACGGCGTGGAGCCGGAGGAATTGCTGTTTTTCAACGGCTCGGACGATGCTATCGGTTTTGCGTTTAATGCGTTTTGCGACGAAAACACGCCGGCATTGTTCCCGAATATTACCTATAGCTTTTATCCCGTGGCGGCGGATTTCAACCGTGTCCCTTATGAGACGAAGCCGCTAAACGACGATTTCACCTTGAACGTTGCCGACTACTGCAACACCGGAAAAACGATTTTCCTCGCCAACCCCAATGCCCCGACCGGCATTGCGTTGAGCCTTGCGGAGATTGAGCAGATTGTGAAATCCAACCCCGACAATGTGGTGGTTGTGGACGAGGCGTATGTGGATTTTGGTGCCGAGAGTGCGGTTTCTCTTATTAAAACCTACGACAACCTCCTTGTATGCCAGACCTTGTCGAAATCCCGGTCGTTGGCGGGAGGCCGTTTGGGCGTGGCCATCGGTAACAAAGCCTTGATTGCTGACCTGAACACGTTGAAATATTCCACGAACCCCTACAACGTCAACCGTATGACGATGGCGGCGGGAATCGGTGCCTTTTGCGATGTTTCGTATTTTGAGAAAAACTGTCAAACGATTATGGACAACCGTGCGTGGACCGTGTCCGAACTGCGTGCCCTCGGCTTTGTTATGACCGATTCCAAAGCCAACTTCCTTTTTGCAAAACATCCGCAAATGGGCGGACTTGACCTATACAATGCGTTGCGGGAGCAAGGCGTGCTTGTGCGTCACTTTGAAACGCCGCTTCTCAAAGAGTATAACCGCATTACGGTAGGGTCGAAAGAGGAGATGGAAATCCTGGTTTCGGCACTGAAAACGATTTTGGGGGTGGCAAAATGAGAACGGCAACAGTGAACCGCAAAACGGCGGAGACGGATATTCAGCTTACCCTGAATTTGGATGGCTCCGGCAAAAGCGAGCTTCAAACGGGTGTCGGGTTTTTAGACCACATGCTGACCCTTTTTGCCTCGCACGGACGATTTGATTTGACGGTGAAATGCAATGGCGATACCTATGTGGACGATCACCACTCGGTGGAGGATATCGGCATTTCGCTCGGCAAAGCGTTCTCGGAGGCCCTTGGGGACAAGCGGGGAATTCACCGCTATGGCGACACGGTTTTGCCGATGGATGAGACGTTGATTCTGTCGGCGGTGGACTTTTCCGGAAGAGAGTATCTCGGCTTTGACCTCGTCATTCCTACCGAAAAGGTGGGGACATTTGACACGGAGCTTGTGGAGGAATTTTGGCTTGGGTTCGTTCGCCAGGCAAACTGTGCCTTGCACATCCGTTCGCTTTGCGGCAAAAATTCCCACCATATTATTGAGGGTGCCTTTAAATCCGTCGGTCGCAGTCTGCGTCAGGCGGTGGCGATTGATGCCGAATTCAAGGACGAAATTCCGTCCACCAAAGGGGTGCTGTAATGACCGCCATTATCGACTACGGAGTGGGAAATCTTTTTTCCCTTGTGTGTTCTTTCGAAAAAATCGGAGAAAAAGCGGTCATCACCGCCGACCCTGCGGTTTTAGAAAGTGCCGAACGGGTGATTTTACCCGGCGTGGGGGCGTTTAAGGATGCCGCCGACAAACTGAATGCGTCGGGACTTGTGCCGGTGCTTTTGGAGCAAATTGCAAAAGGCAAGCCGGTGATGGGGATTTGTCTCGGCATGCAGCTGCTGTTCGACAAAAGCTTTGAATATGGCGAACACAACGGTCTGGGACTTATTAGCGGAGAAATTCGCCCCATTGGCGAACGGGTGCAGAGCCTCAAAATCCCTCACATGGGATGGAACGCTTTGATTTTTGAGCAGGAGCAACATCCGCTGTTCAAGTATATCCACGAGGGCGACTTCGTCTATTTTGTCCATTCGTTTTGTGCTGTTCAGTGTGAAAAGGATCGCATCGCCAAAGCGGAATACGGCACGGATATTACGGCGGCGGTTGCCAAAGGCAACGTTATGGGCTGTCAGTTCCATCCGGAAAAAAGCGGAGATGTGGGACTTTCCATTTTGCGTGCATTTTGTGAAATGAAGGAGGGGTCGCTGTGCTGATTTTCCCGGCGATTGACCTATATGAGGGGAAAGCGGTTCGCCTTTACAAGGGCGATTATGCAAAAAAAACCGTTTACAACGAAAACCCTCTGGAAGTAATAGAGGATTTTAAGAAGTGCGGTGCCACTCACGTCCACTTGGTGGATTTGGAAGGGGCGAAAACCGGCGGTACACCGAACTTTGATACGGTGGCTCGCCTTAAAGCCGAAAGCGGGTTGTTTTGCGAAATCGGCGGTGGAATTCGCCGCATGGAAGTGGTTGACCTTTACATAAACGCCGGTCTTGATCGGGTGATTTTGGGCACTGCTGCGGTTGAAAACGAGTTGTTTGTTCGTGAAGCGGTCAAAAAACACGGTGACAAAATTGCGGTTGGCATCGACATCCGTGACGGCAAAGTGGCGGTGAAGGGCTGGACAGAAGATTCCGGCGTAGATGCTTTTGAATTTTGCGAAAAAATGCAGGCAATCGGCGTGAAAACCATTATATGCACCGACATTTCCAAAGACGGTGCCATGGTGGGAACCAACCGGGAGTTATATCGAGAGCTGAGCCGTCGTTTTTCGATTGATATCACCGCTTCCGGTGGCGTGTCCTCCATAGACGATGTGGCGGCACTTCGCCGGCTTCAGATGTACGGAGCGATTATCGGCAAAGCATATTACACCGGTGCCATCGACTTAAAAACCGCAATCGAGGTAGCAAAATGATTACGAAACGAATTATTCCTTGTTTGGACGTGCGTGACGGACAAGTGGTGAAAGGTGTCAACTTCGAGGGGCTTCGTCAGGTGGCGTCTCCGGTGGAGCTTTCGGAATATTATAGCCGCTGTGGGGCGGACGAACTGGTGTTTTATGATATCACCGCCTCGTCGGACGGCAGAAAGCTGTTTACCGACATCTTGAGAGAAACGGCGAAAAATGTTTTTATTCCGCTAACCGTCGGCGGCGGCATTAATACCGTAGACGATTTTGACCGTGTGCTGAAATGCGGAGCGGACAAAGTGAGCGTCAATTCCGGTGCTATCCGTGACCCGTCGCTTATCGGCAAAGCCGCCAAGCTTTATGGCGACCAGTGCGTGGTGTTGTCGGTGGATATCAAACGAGTGGATGGCGTGTTTCGTGTGTTTGCCAAAGGCGGACGTGAAAACACGGGCCTTGAAGCTATCGAGTGGATTAAACGGGGTGTGGACAGCGGTGCCGGAGAAATTGTTGTCAACTCCATTGACACCGACGGCGTAAAAGGCGGGTTCGACCTGCCGATGCTGGAAGCGGTGTGTAATGCGGTGTCTGTGCCGGTGATTGCCTCCGGCGGAGCGGGAAAAATCGAGGATTTTATTACGCTATTTAAGACGCTTCCGAAGGTGGATGCCGGCTTGGCGGCTTCGATTTTCCACTTTGGCGAAGTAAAAATCGCCGATCTCAAACAAGAAATGAAACAACACGGCATTGATGCCCGAGTATAAAGGAGACGGAACAATGGTAGATATTAAGGAACTGAAATTTGACGCAAACGGTCTTATTCCCGCTATTGTGAAAGATGCGGTCACCGGCAAGGTGCTGACTTTGGCGTATATGAACGAGGAGAGCCTCAAAATTTCTATGGAAAAAGAGTTGACCTGTTTTTGGAGCCGCTCTCGTCAGGAATTGTGGCTCAAAGGCGAAACGAGCGGCAATTATCAACACATCGTGTCCATTACCGCCGATTGCGATAAAGATGCCTTGCTCGTACTGGTGGAGCCGGACGGCCCCGCTTGCCATTTGGGAACCGAGACTTGCTTTGAAAATCCGGTGTTCGAAAGTGACGAGCGAAAAGAATTTTCTTATGAGCAGTTGTTCGAGCTGATTCGTGGCAGAAAAGAGAACAAGCAGGAAGGCTCATACACGACGTATCTGTTCGAAAAAGGCATTGACAAAATCCTCAAAAAAGTGGGTGAGGAGTCCACTGAGGTGATTATCGCCGCCAAAGCAGAGGATAAAGCGGAGACGGTGTATGAGATTGCCGACCTTGCGTACCACGTGATGGTATTGATGATTGAGGCGGGCATCGACCTCAAAGATATCCACAAAGAACTTGCCTCCCGCCACGTCATCGACAAAAAGGTGAAGCAGGAGAAAATGACGGGGGATAAGTAAAAAGGCAAAAGCAACAGCGGCGGGGAAATCCCCGCCGCTGTTTTCGCAAACAAAAACGCCCCGACGATGGGAGAGACTATGTAACGAAGTAGTCTCTCCCTTTTGGTTTTTGTAATCAGCCGGAATGATTGGATCAATAGGAAAAATCAAAAATCATTTATTATGGAGGATTACACAATGAAAAAGCGGCGATAGAAATCATCAACGATAATTTGATCTGTATATAAGGAAAGTGGCAAGATCTTAAGATCTTGCCACTTCTGTTATGTCAGTATGCTTAACCGGTATTTCTCCGAATATTCATGGAACATTTTTTCGAACATCATATCACCATAGCGAGTTTCACGAAGCGACTTGTGCACGTTCAAATTATGCTCTGCCGTATCGATCACACATCCGGCAATGTTAGAGCAATGGTCACTCACACGCTCAAGATTTGTCAAAATATCTGCCCAAACAAACCCGACCTGCACAGTACATTTTCCCTCTTTCATGCGAATGATATGGTTGGTTCGGAGTTGTTCTTTCAAAGCATCTATGACCTGCTCAAGCGGTTCCACTCTTACGGCAACAGAAGAATCTTCATTGCAAAACGCTTGAACGGTAGAGTCCAACACCTCTTTTACGGCTTTTGAAATAATATCGTATTCCTTTAATGCTTCCTCTGTCAGAGTAAGACTCTTGTCGCGCAATTCTTCCGCCGACCTCAAAATATTGACCGCATGGTCGGAAATGCGCTCAAAGTCACCGATCACCTTCAACAAGGCAGTTGCTTCTTCACTTTCCTTCTGGCCGAGTTGTTCGGCACTGAGTTTGATCAGATAGGTGCCGATTGTGTCTTCCAGTTCATCACACAGGGTTTCGTCTTTTCGGATTTGCTCCGCCTTTTCTTTGGAATACTCCGTAAATGTTCCGATAGCTGTTTTTAATGCTCCTACCGCTTTTTCCGCCATCTCGACAGCAACGGCACGCGCTTGGCCGAGTGCCAGCGGCGGCGTGGCAAGGAGACGCGTATCCAATCTGACAGTCTTTTCTTCGTATTTTGCATCCGGCACAATTTTTACGGCAAACTTTTCGAGCAGAGAGGACATCGGCAAAAGCAACATCGTGGAAAGCACCTTGAATGCCGTGTTGACCACGGCAATACCGACGAGCGTTGCCGAACTATCAAGAATCGCCGGCATAAATACCGCGCGAATGATCGAGTATATCCCAAGCCATACGGATGCTCCGATAATGTTAAAAAGCAAGTGGACGACCGCTGCTCGTTTGGCTTCTTTTTTTGCTCCAACAGAGGACAGCATCGCCGTCACACAGGTTCCGATGGCATCACCCATTACAATCGGGATGGCGGCCCCATAAGATACCTGACCGGTCATGGCAAGTGCCTGCAAAATACCGACCGAGGCGGAACTCGACTGAATGACCGCCGTCAAAAGAGCTCCCGCAAGCAGACCGAGCAAGGGGTTTTTGAACATCAAAAACAGCTGCTGGAATTCCGGAACATCTGCAAGCCCCGAAACGGCGTCGGTCATCGTTTCCATACCGAACATCAAGGTCGCAAAACCAAGCAGAATCATTCCCGTATCTTTCTTTGTATGTTTTTTGGTGAACATATAAAGAACGATGCCTATCAGTGCTAAAACAGGCGTAAATGATGCCGGCTTCAACAACCTTACCCACATGCTGTCACCGCTGATTCCGCCGAGAGATAAAATCCATCCGGTGATTGTCGTGCCTACGTTTGCACCCATAATAACATTCACGGCTTGCTTCAAAGACATCAGTCCCGAGTTGACAAAACCAACGACCATGACGGTTGTGGCAGACGAACTTTGAATAACCGCCGTAACACCGCACCCGGTCAAGAAGCCGGCAAATTTATTGGTGGTCATTTTGGTAAGCACCGAGTGCATTTGACCGCCGGCACGGCGTTCCAACGCTTGTCCCATCAAGTTCATACCGAACAAAAACAGACACAAGCCGCCAATCATAGATAACACATTGAAAATGTCCATAGATCACACTCACAATCCTTATTGTTTCACACGGATAGTATAGTAACAGAACATCAAATCCATTATCTCATCTTTGTAAAATCTATGTAAAAAAAGGAGCATCAAAATTTGATGCTCCTTTTTTCAATAAATCATTTGCGCGTTTTATATTTCCGACTCAACTTTTTCTTCTTTTGGCAGAGTGATGATCATGGTTGTGCCCTTATCCACCACACTACGAAGTTCGATCTCGCCTTTGTGAAGTTTGACCGAGTGCTTGACGATGGACAATCCGAGTCCTGTTCCGCCGACCGATTTAGAACGGCTCTTATCCACGCGGTAAAATCTTTCAAAAATCCGATCTTGTGCTTCGGGCGGAATACCGATACCCGTATCCTTGATAGTCAAAATCACATCTTCGTCCGTTGATTTCACATCCACATTCACACTGCCGCCCGCGCGGTTATACTTGACGGCATTATCGCAAAGATTGTACATAATGCCCGACAGCAATTGCGGTATACCCTCCATAATGGCTTTTTCTCCGCTTAGGGAGAGCGTTACTCCTGCCGCTTCGGCTACGGGAGTTAAGTTGCGAACCGTCAAATCAGCAAGCTCATACAAATCAACGCTCTGCCGCTGCATATCTTCGGCACCTTCATCAAGATGGGAGAGTTTAATAATATCTTCGACAAGGGTAATCATTCGTTTGGATTCTCCGAAAATTTGCTCGGCAAATCTCGGCACATCCTCTGCTTTAACAAGACCGCCCGCCAACAACTCCGCACTGCCGGAAATGTTTTGAAGCGGAGTTTTCAATTCGTGAGATACATTTGCCGTAAATTCACGCCGCGCTTCTTCCGCCTTTTCTTTTTCGGTAATATCAAAAATGATCAGTGCAATACCGGAAACCGTATCTTCATTGATAATGGGGCTGGCGTTGAACTGATAATCCCGCTCCTCAATCGGAATGATTTTCTCAGCCCGTTTTCCGGCACCGGCGATACGGAGCAGTTCTTGTATTTCAAAACTGTTATTAAAAAGAAGCAAGTCCTTGCCTACACAGTACTGGCTGATACCCAGCAACTTTGTTGCGGCTTTGTTTATGCTCAACACAGCACCGTTTTTCGAAAGAAGAATGATTCCCTCGTTCATATAGCCCGTTGCGGTGTCAAACTCCTCTTGTTTTTGGTTAAGTTCCGCCTTTTGCATTTTCAGTTGTTGCTGCTGACTTGCGATACGGTTGACAAAAGGTGTGATTTCTTCATAAACATTCTCGGGGCTCGGATTATCTAAATCCAAATCGTTTAACGGTTTAACAATGTTCCTTGACAATCGATAGGCAAGAAATAACGATAATCCAACCGCAATCAGAATAACTATAATGATCGGTTGAAGCATGGAAAGAATCAAAGACCACAACGCCAAATAGGATTCGGACAGACGAAGGACGGTGCCGTCCGGCAGTTTTTGTGCAAAGTATAACTGCTTTTCCATCAGCGTATCTGAATGTCTTACACTTTCACCCGCACCGTCCGCAAGTGCCTCCCGGATTTCTTTTCGTTCCAAATGGTTTTCCATTTTCTCGGTTTTGGCTTTGTTGTCAAATAGCACCGTGCCATCGGAAGAAATCCACGTGATGCGATAGTCGCCGGCAGGAACCGTATTCAAGTAATCGAGTCCGTTTTTTTCAACAGCCGATGCACAAAGCACCGTTTCTGTTTTTAAGCTTTTCATCTGGCGGTCCGAAAAGTAGCTGTAAAGAACCTCCATGATCAGAACAAGAGAAGCCAAAAAAACAACAATGGCAACGATACAAATGGAGCGAAAAATTCGTTTTGTCATTTTCCACCCTCCATCCGATACCCTACACCACGCACAGTTTCGATATAATTGCCCGCATCGCCGAGTTTTGTACGAAGTGTTCCGATGTGAACATCCACCGTTCTGGTTTCTCCGATAAAGTCCTGCCCCCATACCTTTTCGAGAAGTTGGTCTCTCGTCAGAACAAGGCCTTGATTTTTCAAGAACAGATGGAGCAGATCGTATTCCTTCCGTGTCAGCACGATTTCTTCGCCATCAACCGATACGCTGTACTTTCCCGTATCCAGTTCAATACTGCCGCATTTAATGATGGTTGTAGCTTTTGGTGCGGTTCTGCGAAGAACCGATTTTACGCGGGACACCATTTCCATCAT
>JAZRVH010000001.1:0-8735 GCA_045598965.1 Acutalibacteraceae bacterium | reverse complement strand
CCGCCCACGCCGGCGAACAAGTCTATTACATTATATTTCTTCATTGAGTACACCCTCATTATGCGTATTTGTTCATCAAAACAACAAAGACCGTTTTTATTGAAAATATAGCCGATACCGGTAGATATACATAATTAAGCAAGATAGGGTAAAAAAATAGGTATTCACAGGTCAAGTGCCCTATGAATACCTACTTTGGTGCCGGTGGCCGGGCTCGAACGGGGACGCTGTCGCCAGCGGTGGATTTTGGGTCCACTACGTCTGCCAATTCCATCACACCGGCAGGTGCAATGGCTATTATACAACACCTTTCAGCAAATTGCAACCCTTTTTTTTCGTGATTTTTCAAATTCTTTTTCTTTTTTTCGGAATATGAAAAAACTGCCGTGAGAATCTTTCTCACGGCAGCTCCTTATCAGGTGGTAACTTCCTTTAATTTGATTTTGCAGGTAAACTCGGTTACCTCGCCGGTACGCTGGTCCACAATGCGTTTCAGCGTTAGGGTCACTTCTTGATTCGGCTTATATTTCGACAACGCATTACGCACTTCGGTACGGGATTTTACAACCGTATTTCCCACCTTCGTAATGATGTCATACTGTTTGATTTCCGTTCCCTCGAGCGACGAACCGGGCTCAATCGTATAAATCATAAAGCCCTCATAGCCGGTTTGGGTTATGGTATATCCGGTAACGCCAAGACCCACACGACCGGTCACGTGGCCGTATTTCACCAAATCCTCGATGATGGTACGTGCCTGGCTAATCGGAATAGAAAACCCGACGTTTTCGATGCTGGTGTACACGATTTTTGCCGAGTTGACGCCAATCACCTCACCGTAACGGTTAAGAAGCGGACCGCCGGAGTTGCCGGGGTTGATAGCGGCATCAATCTGCAAGCATTGAATCGAATAGCCGGTTTCGTCGTACACATCACGGTTTTTGCCGGACAAAATTCCCTGGGACACGGTCCATTCCAACCCGCCGGAGTTTCCGATCGTCACCACACGGTCACCGAGCTGTACCTTTTCGCTGTCGCCGAAGGTGGCGGGTTTCAAGCCGGTAGCGTTGATTTTGAGAATCGCCAAATCGGTGTCCTCATCCGCTCCCACAACGGTGGCGTTGTAGGTGGCACCGGAATACAAAACTACTTCGATACGGCGGAACAGTTCGTTCGTTTTTTCGTTGGTCACGACGTGTTCATTCGTGATAATATAGCCGTCCTCTGTCCAAACAATACCGGAGGCGGTGCCGGCGAGAGTTTCCTCCTCGCTGGAACCAAAGGAGAAATTCCCGTATTTAATCACCGCATAGTCGTACATATTGATGACCACGGTGCTGTCCAGATTGTTTTTCACAATATCGGCAGTGGATAATCCGTCATCGGTGATATCCGTGTCGTTCACTTTCACCGACGGAGCATTCGCATTCACATCCGAGGTTTCCGTCGTGCTCTCTGCCTCGCTTTCGGACAACGGGGGCAACGAAAATCCCTCTTTGTCGGCGAACAGCATCACGCCTACGCCGAGGCAACCCACGCACAACACACAAAGCACCGCCACGACGGCGATAACAATACCGTTGCCCTTTTTCTTGGGCGGACGTGGAGGTTGCGGTGTCCACGACGGCGTAGGAGACGAGGGCGTCGGCGGCTGTGTCGGCGACGGCTGAGACCAACCGTAATACGTCGGCGGCACCGGTGCAGGAGTCGTCGGGGTAGACGGAATCTGCGGCTCCGACGGCACAGACGGAATCTGCGGCTCCGACGGCACAGACGGAATCTGCGGCTCCGACGGCACAGACGGAATCTGCGGCTCCGACGGCACAGACGGAACCTGCGGCTCCGACGGCACAGACGGAACCTGCGGCTCCGACGGCACAGACGGAATCTGCGGCTCCGACGGCACAGACGGAGCCTGCGGCTCCGACTGCGGTTCAAAAGGGTTTTGGTCTTGGGGAGTATAAGGAGAATTGTTCCACCAATCCGACATAACGGTCATCCTTTCCAAAATGAGAAGTGTCTATACTTAGTATAGCAGAGAATTGACGAATAAATATGAAGAAATTTTGAAATTTTCTCGCAAATTTCTTAAACATCGGCATTTTTGTGGGAGGGAAGCCAAAATTCAAAGGTACAAAACTCCCCTTGCACCGACCGAACCCCGATTTCCCCGCCGTGCAATCCAATAATGCTTTTCACGAGAAACAGGCCGAGGCCGGCACCGGTCTTATCCAAACTGCGACTACGGTCACTTTTGTAAAAACGGTCAAATATGTGAGGCAATTCCTCGCCGGGAATGCCCTCTCCCGTGTTACGCACCGTGAACGTAACCCGATTATTCTGTTCCACAATAGACAGCGAAATCTCGCCATCCTCATCGGTAAACTTCACGGCGTTGTCTAAAAGGTTATACACCACTTGACCGATTAAATCCTCGTCCGCTGTCACAAGCACGTCGGCACAATCCTCAATTCCGGTAATGTGCAGGCGTTTCTCGTCAATACGCTGTTCAAACGAAAGCAGCGTTTTGCCGGTCAAGGCGGTCAAATCAAAAGTGGAGGGACACACCTTCAGCGACTGGTTATCAATACGAGAGAGGTTGAGCATCGCCTGCACAAGGCGAGACAATCGACGCACCTCGTCCGAGACAATCGAGAGATAAAAGTCGTGCTTTTCCGACGGGATGGTGCCGTCTCGCATTCCGTCCACAAAGCCGGAAATGGTGGTCATCGGTGTACGCAATTCGTGGGACACGTTGGCAACAAAGTTGCGGCTCATCTCCTCCTCACGGGAGAGCGACTCCGCCATGGCATTCAGCTCACGTGCCAATTCCGCCACCTCGTCCTTTCCCTTGACGGGCAACCGGCGGGAAAAATCTCCCGAGCCGAACGCTTTTGCTGCCAACGCCATTTTACGAAGCGGCATCGACAAACGGTAGGTGAAAATATACACCGCCACCGCCGCCAACAATAAAACAATCACCGCAGACATCAAAAACATCCGCAGGTTTTGCCACAGATAATCAAACATTTTGCCCGCCGGTGCGGCAATAAACACATAGCCGAGGTGCATTCCGTTTTTGTAAATAGGGGCACCGGCAGTATATTGACGTTCGTTGTATATTCCGTCCAGCGTTTCCACCGCAAAATAGGTCGGGCGATCGGAAAGCTCCGCCAATACGTGGTCGGGAATAACGGCATACGCCGGTTCGCCGCCGGCCCGCTGGGTGCGGGTAAGCAAAACGCCCCGGTTATCCGCAATCATTACGTCCGCTTCCAGCGTGTCCGCCAACAAGTCTGCCAACGCCGGCAAGGTGCTTCCCTTGTCGAGATACAGCATATAGCGAGATTCATCCATCGGTGACGGGCGAGAAAATTCCGCCGCACTTTGGGCAATCTTTTGTGCATTTTCGGTAAACAGCTCTTGCTTTTCGTTCAACCAATACCGAGCGGAAACAAACGTCTGTACTCCGGCAAGCGTTAAAAAACTTAAACAGATAACAAGAGACACCACCGAAAAGTATTTGACAAAAATACTTTTAAACATATTACTTCTTTTCTTTCACTTCGAATTTATATCCGACGCCCCAAACGGTTTTCAGTTCCCATTCGTCCGACACACCTTCCAGCTTCTCACGCAAGCGTTTAACGTGGACATCCACAGTGCGGCTTTCGCCCGAATATTCGAAGCCCCACACCTCATCCAGCAGTTGGTCACGGGTGTATGCTCGACCGGGATTACTCGCCAAGTGGAAAATCAGCTCCATCTCTTTCGGCGGGGTATCCACCTGTACGCCGTTTACTCGAAGCTCATAGTTTTCCATATTGATATACAGCTTGTCGTAGCGTACCTCTTTTATCGCTTCCGGCTCTTTTACGCCGGTACGCCGCAAAATCGCTTTGATGCGGGCAACCACCTCTTTGGTTTCGAAGGGTTTAATTACATAGTCGTCCGCTCCGAGCTCCAGCCCGAGGACACGGTCAAACACCTCACCCTTGGCGGTCAACATAATAATGGGGCAACTCGACACCTTGCGAATACGGCGACATACCTGCCATCCGTCCAGCTTCGGCATCATCACATCAAGCAATATGAGGTCGGGCTTTTCTTTTTCAAACAGCTCCAATGCTCTGTCACCGTCATAGGCGATCACCGTGTCCCACGACTCTTTTTCCAAATACAGCCTTAACAATTCGCAAATGTTGCTGTCATCATCCACAATCAGAATTTTGGTATTTTGTTTTTGTGCCATACCGACATTCCGTCCTTTCTCTGTGCCGTTATTCAGCGTTTTTCGGGTAGTTGTTCATAATTTGTGATAATAGTATACCATTTTCCCTCGACGAAAACAAGACTAAAGTGTGAACAAAACGGAAATAATCTATGCACAAATTCTTGTCGTCCGTCGTCACCACAAAAAAGAAAAGGCATTGCGTTGCAATGCCTTTTTCGGATTATACCTTTTTGAACAGTTTGTTCCACCCGGCAACAAGCGGGTTAAACATCCGGCCGAGATGCCAGCGTTTACACGCAGCGAACGCCACCGACGCAATCAAAATGCCGCTTACCACGTCGATGAGATAATGCTGTTTGACGAAGAGCGTTGCGGCAAAAACCAACACCGCAATAACCAGCGAATAGACCCGGAACCACAGCGGAACTTCTTTACGGCCCGCCACTGCCAAATAACAAATGGTGCTGTTAATGCAGTGGAAGCTCGGAAATAGGTTATACGCCCGCTCGCCACCGTCAAGTGAGTACCAAAAATGAAGCAGTTTTTCGAGGAAATTGGTTTGCGGACGTGTCCACAAGCCCTCCGCCACTCGGTCCATATACGTGGGGACAAACACAAGAATAAGGCCGCCCACAACACAAGCAATCAGATAGGCCGCCAAAAAATCCTTAAAGTGGTCGGTTTTGCATTTGGATGCCGCCATAGGTGCCATTCCCCAAAACAGATACGCCCACACATAAGGGATGACAAAAATAGGCAACACGGGAATCGCATTGTCAATCTGGTCAATAATCGGCAAAATCGACTCGTTGCCCACCACACCCGCCAGGGTGTTTGCAAGCAAATAAATGCCGTGTTGGGCGGCGAGGGATATAAGACCAATCACCACACCGTACCATTTTATGCGGTTCTCCCGCTTTTCTTTTTCCATAAGGACACCTCCGTTTTGGCGTTTTTCACAGTATACCACGCCGCACCGAAAATAACAAGTTATTTTTTCGTCTGTTTGCGTATTGCCGCCAACAGTAAAAACAGCACACCCAATCCGACACAACTGCACAAAACAATAAGCCACACGTTGCCGTTCGTACAGTTCGCCCAATCGAAGTAATTGACAGCATAAAAATCGCCGCAATCGCCCTCACCAAGCAACATATTGAGCACGTAATTGAGCCCGGAAAAATAACCGCCGAGCAAAAAGCAATCCAACCCCGCTTTGCATAGTCCCGAAAGCGGCAAAACGGCGACAAGACCCATTGCCAAAAGTATGGAGAAACAGCTGACGGCGATTTGTAACGCAAGCCCATATCCACCGCCAAATTTACAATAAAACAAGTGAGCACTGCCACAAAATAGGCGGCTATGTAGAGCGGTTTTCAAAACGTAACCGTTTTCGGAGCAGCGGTAAAGGACGAGAACGTGGCAGTCGCATTTTCAAAGAAAAACACCTGCGTATTGCCGTCGTTTTCGTCATACATTGAGCGAAGATGCGGATACGCATCCAGCATCGCCTTTTTCGCCTCGATGCGATCATCCTCTTTCAGCATGCCGCAAAGACGCAGCCACGTGCCGTCTTTGAAAGCACATACCTCCACGTGGGGATTTTCCAAAATCTGTGCCGAGACCGGTTTGCTTTTTCCGGTTTGGATATACAGCTTCCCCTCAAACACATTCACAGTGCCAAAGGGACGCACACGAGGCTGATTACCCTCAACCGTGGCGAGATAATACGTTTCGGCATTTTTCAAAAAGTTTACTACAGTTTCCATTTTCATCCATCCTTTCTCCTTTTTAGTATACCACAGAACGCAAGCGTTGGCAAATGTATAAAACTTGACAGAACGTATAAAATGGGATAGAATATTATTTACTGTTGTTTTATGAAAAGAGAGGTAAAAAACATGCCAAAGAAAAAGGTCGGTTTTGCTTCCGGCATTGGTTTTATCCTTGCGGCGGCAGGCTCGGCAGTCGGGCTCGGAAACTTATGGTCATTCCCGTATAAGACCGCCAAAAACGGTGGAGCGGCGTTCGTTTTCGTCTATATCGTCTGCGTGTTGCTCATCGGCTTTGTCACAATGCTCAGCGAAATCCATCTCGGCAAGCGGGCTCACGCCAACCCCATCACGGCCTATAAAAAAATCAACAAAAACATCGGTTGGTGCGGCCTTGTCGCCATAGCCATTCCGTTTTTTATCACCTGCTATTATGCGGTGCTCGGCGGATTTACGGTAAAATACACCTTAAACTCCTTTTCCGGTAACGCCGGCATCCTCGGCACATTCTCTACCAACATCGGAGAAGTGACGCTGTATACCGCCATTTTTCTGCTTTTAGCCATTGCGGTGATTATGAACGGCGTGAAAGAAGGCATTGAAAAAATGTCCAAAGTCCTTATGCCGGCACTGTTCATCATTCTACTGGCGATTGTGGTATATTCGCTGTGCCTCGGCAGTGGTGTCAAAGAAGGCCTCCGGTTTTATTTGAATCCCGATTTCAAATCCCTCGGCGTTGAGGGCGTGTTGTCCGCTATGGGTCAGGCGTTTTTCTCGCTGTCGCTCGGTATGGGCATTATGATTACCTACGGCTCGTATACCGGCAAAGAGCTCAACATCGTCAAATCCACCGCTATGATTTGTCTGTTCGACACCATTGTTGCTTTCCTCGCCGGGCTTGCCATTTTCCCCGCCGTTGCCCACTTTGACCCGTCAATGTTAGACAGTTCCAAGGGCATCGGGCTGATTTTCGCCATTCTGCCGGAGGTGTTCGACTCTATGGGCACGCTCGGCAATGTTGTCTCGTTCCTATTCTTTGCCATGGTCGCCATTGCGGCACTGACCTCCGTGATATCGTTGGTGGAGGTTATCACCCAGTTCTTTATCCAAAAATCCCATGCACCTCGCAAACGGGCGGCTCTGGTGGCGGCACTTCTTTGCTTTGTCATTTCCGTGCCCATTGGCATCTCCCTCGGCCGTGTCGGCATTTTGGAAGAAAGCGGCTTAAACCTTTTCAGTCTTGACCTGCTCACTTTCTTTGACGAGGTCACCAACACGGTGCTTATGCCGGTATGTGCCTTATTCTCCTGCTTAGCTGTTGGCTGGTTTATCGGCCCGAAAAAAGCCATTAAAGAAATGGAAGAAAGCGGCGATAAAACGAAAATCAACCCTGTGCTCACCACCATTTACTCCTTTATGGTGAAATTCGTTACCCCGGCCCTCATCCTGATTGTGGAAATCTTCGGCATAAAAGCGGAAATCTCCGGCGGCAACGCCCCCGTTGTTGTGACAGCGTACGGGCTCATCGCTGTATGTGTCCTCATCTATTTTCTGGGGCTTCGCAACAAGGAGACCGGCACAAACGACGACGAAATCGCTCTGGACGCCGACACCATGTCGAATAAATTTAACGAAGTATAAAAACCGATAAAAAAATCCCTTTCGAACTTTGTTCGAAAGGGATTTTTCTTTTTCTTTTATTCGCCGAAATACCGTTTAAGAAGTCCTGCGAACGCTTTTCCGTGGCGAGCTTCGTCACGAGCCATCTCGTGAACCGTGTCATGGATGGCGTCCAAGTTGAGCTCTTTGGCTTTTTTCGCCAAATCGGTCTTGCCGGCGGTTGCACCGTTCTCAGCCTCCACACGCATCTCCAAGTTTTTCTTCGTGCTGTCGGTCAACACCTCGCCGAGAAGCTCGGCAAATTTCGCCGCATGCTCCGCTTCCTCAAAAGCGGCTTTTTCCCAATACATAGCAATTTCCGGATATCCCTCACGAGCCGCCACACGACCCATTGCCAAATACATACCCACCTCACAGCATTCGCCGTTAAAGTTGGCACGCAAGCCTTCTTTGATTTCTTCCGGAACATCAGAAGCAACCCCCACAGCGTGCTCCGCCGCCCAGGTCATTTCTTCATCCTTTACTTCTACGAATTTTTCGCCCGAGGCTTTGCACAACGGGCACTGATCGGGTCGAGTATCACTTTCCACGATTTGACCGCAGACCAAGCATTTCCATTTTTTCATTTTTGTTTCCTCCTGGTATTTGATCCTGATATTTGATAATGTATAAAACAGGGTTTCCCTGTATTTATCCTATTTAGTATACCACTCCAACGAAAAAAAGTAAAGCCGAAATATTATGCAAAAAAACAAGCAAGCCAAAAGGCTTGCTTTTTCCCGTCTACCGTCATTTGTTCTCGCCGTCTCCCGCCTGTCAGCGGGCAGGGCTCTCCTCTCGCTATCGAAAGCCCCACCTGGGCTTTCTCCCAAGCCTTTCTTCGCTTCGCTTGCAACGCTTGGAGCTCGTTTTTCGCCCCGTTTTAGTCGCATTAGAAAAACAAAAAAGACAAGCCAAAAGGCTTGTCTTTTTTGTTTGGCGCCTCAAACAGGGCTCGAACCTGTGACACCGCGGTTAACAGCCGCGTGCTCTACCGACTGAGCTATTGAGGCAAAAAAGTGTCGGCGTCTTCCTATTTTCCCGGGCCGTCGCCAGCCAAGTATTTTCGG